>NZ_RAHU01000007.1:0-429370 GCF_009659995.1 Stenotrophomonas sp. MH181796 | reverse complement strand
CGTGGTCTCGAAGATCATCGAGTAATCTGGTAGTATCTGCGCCCCGATGTTGCCTGGGTAGGGCATCGGGGCGTATCAAATGGGAAAGCAGGCACAGGATGTGCCTTGTGTTCCCCGGACCAGGAAGGGGCAATGCCATTCAGGCGGCGTCAACAGGCGACTGTTGACAGCTGCCTTGCGTGCCATTATGCTTCTACGTCTGGGCAGGCCGGGTAACTGGTCTGCCTACGTTTTTGAGGTCTATGGAGTGACCTTGGCGGCCTGCAGGACTGTGGGTCGTCCGTATTCAGGAATTTCATGGGACAAAGCAACCCAGAGGCTTTGTCTGTCGCTCTTTTAACGAAGGAACCTACCGCCATGGCGGACCAAAAGATCCGGATCCGGCTGAAAGCGTTCGATCATCGTCTGATCGACCGTTCGGCCAGCGAGATCGTTGAAACGGCAAAGCGGACCGGCGCGCAAGTGCGTGGCCCGATCCCGCTGCCGACCAAGATCGAGCGTTACACCGTTCTCGTTTCCCCGCACGTCGACAAGGACGCGCGTGACCAGTACGAGACCCGCACGCACAAGCGCGTGCTCGATATCGTTGACCCGAATGACAAGACCGTGGACGCGCTGATGAAGCTCGAACTGGCTGCCGGCGTCGACGTTCAGATCAAGCTGACCTGAGGACTACGACCATGACGAAGAAGTATTCGTTGGGCTTCGTGGGCCGCAAGGCTGGCATGAGCCGCGTGTTCACTGAAGATGGCCGCTCCATCCCGGTGACCCTGATCGAAGCAACCCCGAACCGCATCGCGCAGATCAAGACCGTCGAAACCGACGGCTACAGCGCCGTGCAGGTGACCGTCGGCGCGCGTCGCGCTGCCCTGGTCAACAAGCCGGAAGCCGGCCACTTCGCCAAGGCGAAGGTGGAAGCGGGTCGTGGCCTGTGGGAATTCCGCGTTGAAGACGCGCAGCTCGGCGATTTCGCCGTTGGCGGCGAAGTCAAGGCGGACATCTTCGAAGTCGGCCAGATCGTCGACGTCCAGGGTGTCACCAAGGGTAAGGGCTTCCAGGGCACCATCAAGCGCCACAACTTCCGTATGGGCGATGCAACCCACGGTAACTCGCTGTCGCATCGCGCGCCGGGTTCGCTGGGTCAGCGCCAGACCCCGGGTCGCGTTTTCCCGGGCAAGAAGATGTCGGGCCACATGGGCGCGGTGCAGCAGAGCACCCAGAACCTGGAAGTGGTCAAGGTCGACGTCGAGCGCGGTCTGATCGCCGTTCGCGGCGCCGTTCCGGGCGCGGCGGGTGGCGACGTGATCGTCCGTCCGGCGAGCAAGGCATAAGGAGAGATGACGATGGAACTCGTTATCACGGGTAGCAACAACAAGGTCTCGGTCTCCGACGCCGTGTTCGGTCGCGATTTCAGCGAAGATCTGGTCCACCAGGTCGTCGTTGCCTACCGCAACGCCGGTCGCGCCGGCACCAAGGCACAGAAGACTCGCTCCGAAGTGGCTGGTACCACCAAGAAGTCGAAGAAGCAGAAGGGCGGCGGCGCGCGTCATGGCGCACTGACGGCTCCGATCTTCGTCGGCGGCGGTGTCACCTTCGCGGCCAAGCCGCGCAGCTTCGAGCAGAAGGTCAATCGTAAGCAGTACCGTGCCGCCATGTGCGCGATCCTGTCCGAGCTGAACCGTCAGGGCCGTCTGACCATCGTGGAGTCCTTCGACGTCGAAGTGACCAACACGAAGGGTCTGATCGCCAAGCTGGCCGGCCTGGAAGTGGGCAAGCGCCCGCTGATCGTCACCGAAGAAGCGTCCGAGCACCTGTACCTGTCCGCCCGCAATCTGCCGTACGTGCAGGTGCGTGACGTCCAGGGTCTGGATCCGGTCTCGCTGGTGGGTGCCGACACGGTCGTCATCACCGCTGACGCGGTCAAGAAGGTCGAGGAGTGGCTGGCATGAACAGCAACGAAAAAATCTTCAGCGTGCTGCGTGCCCCGCGTGTCTCCGAAAAGACCGCGCGCCTGCAGGAACTCTCCAACCAGTATGTCTTCGAAGTTTCGAACGAAGCCACCAAGGCCGATGTAAAGGCCGCGGTTGAGCAGCTGTTCGACGTCAAGGTCGAAGCCGTCAACGTGGTCAACGTCAAGGGCAAGAACAAGTCCTTCCGTAACCGTGCTGGCCGCCGCGGCGATTGGCGCAAGGCGTACGTTCGCCTGGCCGATGGCCAGTCGATCGATGTAACGGCCAAGGCCTGAGGTACATCCCATGCCATTGATGAAATTCAAGCCCACTTCCCCCGGCCGCCGTTCGGCCGTGCGCGTGGTCACTCCCGACCTGCACAAGGGTGCTCCGCACGCTGCGCTGGTCGAGTCGCAGAGCCGCTCGGGTGGTCGTAACCACCATGGCCGCATCACCGTGCGTCACGTCGGTGGTGGTGCCAAGCAGCACTACCGCATCATCGACTTCAAGCGCAACAAGCTGGGCATCCCGGCGCGCGTGGAACGCATCGAATACGATCCGAACCGCACCGCGCACATCGCTCTGCTGTGCTACGTCGACGGTGAGCGTCGCTACATCATCGCCCCGAAGGGCCTGAAGGCTGGTGATCAGGTGATCGCTGGTTCGGACGCCCCGATCAAGGCTGGCAACACCCTGCCGCTGCGCAACATCCCGGTCGGCACCACCATCCACTGCATCGAACTGAAGCCGGGCAAGGGCGCTCAGATCGCTCGCGCCGCTGGTGCGGCCGTGCAGCTGGTGGCTCGCGAAGGCATCTACGCCACCCTGCGCCTGCGCTCGGGTGAAATGCGTAAGGTTCCGGTCGAGTGCTGCGCCACCATCGGCGAAGTCGGCAACGACGAGCACAGCCTGGAAAAGCTGGGCAAGGCCGGTGCCAAGCGTTGGCGCGGCGTCCGCCCGACCGTTCGTGGTGCTGCCATGAACCCGGTTGACCACCCGCACGGTGGTGGTGAGGCCAAGGCCGGCCAGGGTAACCCGCATCCGGTCACCCCGTGGGGTGTCCCGACCAAGGGTTACAAGACGCGCCATAACAAGCGCACTCAGCAGTTCATCGTCCGCGATCGTAGGGGCTAATCGACCATGGCACGTTCACTCAAGAAGGGCCCGTTCGTCGATCACCACCTCGTCAAGAAGGTGGAGGCCGCTGCGGGCAGCAAGAAGCCGATCAAGACCTGGTCGCGCCGTTCGATGATCCTGCCTGACATGGTAGGCGTCACCATTGCCGTGCATAACGGCAAGAACCACATCCCGGTTCTCGTCAACGAGAACATGGTCGGCCACAAGCTCGGCGAATTTGCCATCACCCGGACCTTCAAGGGTCACGGTGGTGACAAGAAGTCGGGCAAGTAAGGAGAGATGACAATGGAAGCGAAAGCCATCCTGCGCACTGCGCGCATCTCCCCGCAGAAGGCTCGTCTGGTCGCTGACCAGGTGCGCGGTCTGCCGGCCGAGCGTGCGGTCAACCTGCTGAAGTTCTCGGACAAGAAGGCTGCCCACCTGATCAAGAAGGTGGTGGAGTCGGCAATTGCCAACGCCGAGAACAACCAGGGCGCCGACGTCGACGAGCTGAAGGTTCAGACCATCATGGTTGATGAAGGTCCGACCCTGAAGCGTTTCATGGCGCGGGCGAAAGGCCGCGGTACCCGCATCCTCAAGCGCACCAGCCACATCACTGTGGTTGTGGGCGCCGCCAAGTAAGCGGATAAGGAAAAGACCATGGGTCATAAAGTTCATCCGATTGGTATCCGCCTCGGCATTTCCAAGGACTGGAACTCCAAGTGGTACGCCAACAAGGCCGAGTTCGCTGGTTACCTGGCAGCCGACCTGAAAGTGCGCGAAATGCTGCGCAAGAAGCTGGCTCAGGCCGGCATCAGCAAGATCCTGATCGAGCGTCCGGCCAAGACCGCTCGCGTGACGATCCACACCGCCCGTCCGGGCGTGGTGATCGGCAAGCGCGGTGAGGACATCGAGAAGCTGCGCAAGGAAGTGAGCGAGATGATGGGCGTCCCGGCGCACATCAACGTCACCGAAGTGCGCAAGCCGGAACTGGACGCGCAGCTCGTTGCCGAGTCGATCGCCCAGCAGCTGGAGCGTCGCATCATGTTCCGCCGTGCAATGAAGCGCTCGGTCGGCAACGCGATGCGTCTGGGTGCCCTGGGCATCAAGGTCAACGTTGGTGGCCGCCTCAACGGTGCAGAAATCGCCCGTTCGGAGTGGTACCGCGAAGGCCGCGTGCCGCTGCACACCCTGCGTGCCGACATCGACTATGGCTTCGCTGAAGCCAAGACGACCTACGGCATCATCGGCATCAAGGTCTGGATCTACAAGGGCGAGGTCTTCGATTTCTCCCAGGTTGGCCAGGAAAAGCAGGACGACACCCCGTCGCGCAACGATCGTCACGATCGCGGCGACCGTGGTGACCGTCAGCGCCCGGCCCGTGAAGCGAGGTAACGACAATGTTGCAACCCAAGCGAACCAAGTACCGCAAGGTACACAAGGGCCGTAACGATGGCCTGAGCTGGAGCGCCAACGCTGTCAGCTTCGGCGAATACGGCCTGAAGGCAACCGCACACGGTCAGCTGACCGCGCGTCAGATCGAAGCGGCCCGCCGCTCGATCAGCCGCTACGTCAAGCGCGGCGGCAAGATGTGGATCCGCGTGTTCCCCGACAAGCCCATCACCAAGAAGCCCATCGAAGTCCGAATGGGTTCTGGTAAGGGCAACGTGGAATACTGGGTGGCCCAGATCCAGCCCGGCCGCATGATCTATGAAATCGAGGGTGTTTCCGAGGAAGTGGCTCGCGAGGCGTTCCGCCTGGCCGCCGCCAAGCTCTCGGTCACCACCACTTTCGTGACCCGTACGGTGCGCTGATGGATATCAAAACTCTCCGTGAAAAGTCGGCTGACGAACTCAAGGCCCACCTGATCGACCTGCGTAAGGAACAGTTCTCTGTCCGTATGCAGCAGGTCACCGGCCAGCTGCCGAAGACCCACGACATTCGCCGGGTCCGTCGCGAGATTGCTCGCGTCAAGACCCTGCTCGGCAGCACGAAGTAAGGATGGCCGCTATGAGCGACAATACTGAAAAGAAGACGCTGCGCACGGTCGAAGGCCGTGTCGTCAGCAACAAGATGGACAAGACGGTTACCGTCCTGGTTGAGCGTCAGGTCAAGCACGCGCTGTACGGCAAGTACATCAAGCGCTCGACGAAGCTGCACGCCCACGATGCCGACAACGCCTGCAAGGAAGGCGATGTCGTCCGCGTGACCGAGATTGCTCCGATGTCCAAGACCAAGAACTGGCGCGTGGTGGAAGTCATCACGCGCGCGGCTGAATAAGGAGCTGAATCATGATCCAGATGCAGAGCTACCTTGACGTCGCGGACAATTCGGGTGCCAAGCAGGTGATGTGCTTCAAGGTGCTGGGTGGTTCCAAGCGCCGTTACGCCGGCATCGGCGACATCATCAAGGTCACCGTGAAGGATGCGATTCCGCGCGGCAAGGTCAAGAAGGGTGAAGTGTATGACGCCGTCGTGGTGCGTACCCGCAAGGGTGTGCGTCGCGCCGATGGCTCGCTGATCCGCTTCGACGGCAACGCTGCCGTTCTGCTGAACAGCAAGCAGGAGCCGATCGGTACCCGTATCTTCGGGCCGGTGACCCGTGAACTTCGTTCGGAGAAGTTCATGAAGATCGTCTCGCTCGCTCCCGAAGTGCTGTGAGCGACAGGAGATAATCATGGCTAACCGTATCAAGAAGGGCGACCAGGTTGTCGTCAACGCTGGCAAGGACAAGGGCAAGCAGGGCGAAGTCGTCCGCGTCGACGGCGACCGTGTGGTCGTCGCCAACGTGAACATCGTCAAGCGCCACACCAAGCCGAACCCGCAGGCAGGTGTTGCCGGCGGCGTGGTCGAGCGCGAAGCTTCGATCCATATCTCCAACGTGAATGTTCTGAACCCGGCTTCGGGCAAGGGCGAACGCGTTGGCTTCAAGGTGCTGGAGGATGGACGCAAACTGCGTGTGTTCCGCTCCAGCGGTGAGGCGCTCGACGCCTGAGGAATGAGAAGATGAGTTCCCGTCTCGAAAAGTTCTACAAGGACGAAGTGGTGCCGGCGCTGATGAAGCAGTTCGGCTACACCAATCCGATGGAAGTGCCGAAGCTGGTCAAGGTCACCCTGAACATGGGTGTCGGCGAAGCGGCCACCAACAAGAAGATCCTGGAAAACGCCGTCGGCGACATGACCAAGATTTCCGGCCAGAAGCCGGTTGTCACCAAGTCGCGTGTGTCGGTTGCGTCGTTCAAGATCCGCGATGGTTGGCCGATCGGCTGCAAGACCACGCTGCGTCGCCACAAGATGTACGAGTTCCTGGATCGCCTGATCAACATCTCGCTGCCGCGCGTGCGCGACTTCCGTGGTGTTTCCGGTCGTTCCTTCGACGGCCGCGGCAACTTCAACATGGGTGTGAAGGAGCAGATCATCTTCCCGGAAATCGACTTCGACGCCGTCGACGCGATCCGCGGTATGGATATCGCCATCACCACCACTGCGAAGACCGACGCGGAAGCGAAGGCGCTGCTGGCAGCGTTCAAGTTCCCGTTCCGTAACTGATCTGTCGAGGAAACCGAAATGGCAAAGACCTCCATGGTCAACCGCGACATCAAGCGGGAAAAGCTGGCAAAGAAGTACGCTGAAAAGCGTGCGGCTCTGAAGAAGATCGTGTCCTCCGTGGACGCGACCTACGAAGAGAAGATCGACGCCGCAACCAAGCTGGCCAAGCTGCCGCGCGATTCGTCGCCGAGCCGCCAGCGCAACCGTTGCGAGCTGTCGGGTCGTCCGCGTGGCGTCTACAGCAAGTTCGGCCTGGGCCGTAACAAGCTGCGCGAAGCCACCATGCGTGGCGACGTCCCGGGTCTGCGCAAGGCCAGCTGGTAATCCCAGCCGGCCCTGCGATCAGGTGCCCCTTCGGGGGTTCCTGAACCGGGCAGGGGAGGCGTTCAGCCTTCCCGATGCAAAAAAACCGAAGAGCCCGGCGCAAGCCGGGCTCTTTTGGCGTATACTCCCGCGTCTTGCCCTGTGCAAACGGGGTTGTAGGAGTGGGCCCCTGGCCCGCTGCATCAAGGGACCTGGCCCGTTTCCAGGAGACAACAGATTTTCGCGAAAGCGGATATCGGTGCACTCAAAGGTACTCATATGAGCATGACTGATCCCATCGCCGACCTGCTGGTCCGCATCAAGAATGCGGCCGCGGTTGGCAAGCAGACGGTGAAAGCCCCGTCGTCCAAGATCAAGGTTGCGATCGCCCAGGTCCTGAAGGACGAGGGTTACATCACCGACCTGCGCGTGACCCAGCTGGAAAACAACAAGTCCGAGCTGGAAATCGTGCTGAAGTATTTCGAAGGCAAGCCGGTCATCGCGACCCTGAAGCGCTTCTCGCGTTCGGGCCTGCGCCAGTACCGCGGCAAGAGCGAGCTGCCGAAGGTCATGAACGGCCTGGGTATCTCCATCATTTCCACCTCCAAGGGCATCATGACTGATGCGCAGGCGCGCCAGCTGGGCGTCGGCGGCGAAGTCCTGTGCTTCGTGGCCTAAGGCGAAAGGAGTAGAACTATGTCCCGCGTAGCCAAGAAGCCGATCGACCTGGGTAAGGTTGAACTGAACGTCCAGTCGGACAGCGTCACCGCCAAGGGCCCGAAGGGCTCCCTGTCGCTGGCCAAGCCGGCCGGTATTGCCATCAACGTCGACAACGGCGTTGCCACCCTGAGCACCGAGAACGCCGAGCTGGTCGCACTGACCGGTACCGTGCGTGCGATCCTGGCCAACATGGTCAAGGGCGTGTCCGAAGGCTTCGAGCGCAAGCTGGAGCTGGTCGGCGTGGGTTACCGCGCTGCCATGCAGGGCAAGGACCTGAGCCTGTCGCTGGGCTTCTCGCACCCGGTCGTGTTCGTGGCGCCGGAAGGCATCACCATCACCACCCCGACCCAGACCGAGATCCTGGTCCAGGGCGCTGACAAGCAGGTCGTCGGTGAAGTTGCCGCCAAGATCCGTGCGTTCCGCAAGCCGGAGCCGTACAAGGGCAAGGGCGTGAAGTACTCCGACGAAGTCATCATCCGTAAGGAAGCCAAGAAGGCGTAAGTGCGAGTCCCTCGCAAGAGCCCGCACATCCGTGTGCGGACTCCTCAGGGAAAAGCCCAACCTTCAGCTTTCAAGGAATAATCAAAATGAACAAGAACATCGCCCGCCTGCGTCGCGCCAAGTCGACCCGCGCCCACATCCGTGAGCTCGGCGTCGCCCGCCTGTCGGTGCTGCGCACCGGCCAGCACCTGTACGCCCAGGTCTTCACCGCCGACGGTTCCAAGGTACTGGCTGCTGCCAACACCACCCAGACCGACGTCATGGAAGGTCTGAAGAACGGCAAGAACGCCGACGCCGCCGCCAAGGTCGGCCGTATCGTCGCTGAGCGCGCCAAGGCCGCCGGCGTCGAGAAGGTTGCCTTCGATCGTTCGGGCTACCGCTACCACGGCCGCATCAAGGCCCTGGCAGAAGCCGCCCGCGAAGCCGGCCTGCAGTTCTAAGGGATAAGGGCAGGGGACCTGTGGTCTCCTGCCCGCCTGCTCGCCCGCCTGAGTGAGGCTGGACGGCGCCACTCTTCTGCAGTGGCCCACCGGAACAACGCGACATTCCACAACCATAAGCGGCCCCGAGCCGTACATACCCAAACTACCAAGGAATCAAAATGGCAGAAGAGCGTCAGCAGCGGGGTCGCGATCGCGACCGTAACCGCGAAGAGAAAGTCGACGACGGCATGATCGAAAAGCTGGTCGCGGTCAACCGCGTCAGCAAGACCGTCAAGGGTGGTCGCCAGTTCACCTTCACCGCCCTGACCGTGGTCGGCGACGGCGAAGGCAAGGTCGGTTTCGGCTATGGCAAGGCCCGCGAAGTGCCGGTCGCCATCCAGAAGTCGATGGAACAGGCCCGCAAGAACCTGGTCAGCGTTGACCTGAACAACGGCACCCTGTGGCACACCATCAAGGATGGTCACGGCGCAGCCCGCGTGTTCATGCAGCCGGCTTCGGAAGGTACCGGCGTCATCGCCGGCGGTGCCATGCGCGCCGTGCTGGAAGCCGTTGGCGTGAAGAACGTGCTGGCCAAGGCCACCGGTTCGCGCAACCCGATCAACCTGGTGCGTGCCACCGTGAAGGGCCTGTCTGCTGCGCAGTCGCCGGCCCGCATCGCGGCCAAGCGCGGCAAGAAGGTGGAGGAACTCAACCATGGCTAATGAGTCCAACAAGACTGTGAAGGTGCGCCTGGTGCGTGGCCTGCGTGGTACTCAGTCGCGTCACCGCCTGTCGGTGCGTGCTCTGGGCCTGAACAAGCTCAACGATGTGCGTGAACTGAAGGACAGCCCGCAGGTTCGCGGTCTGATCAACACCGTTCACTACCTCGTCAAGGTTGAGGAGTAATCGATCATGACTCTGCGTCTCAATGAACTGAGCCCGGCACCGGGCGCCCGCACCGAGCGCACCCGCGTCGGTCGCGGTATCGGCTCGGGCCTGGGCAAGACTGCCGGCCGCGGCCACAAGGGTTCGTTCGCCCGTAAGGGTGGCGGCAAGATCAAGGCTGGCTTCGAAGGCGGCCAGACCCCCATGCAGCGTCGTCTGCCGAAGATCGGCTTCCGTTCGCCGATCGCCAAGGACACCGCTGAAGTGCTGCTGTACGCGCTGGACAAGCTGCCGGCCGGTGAGATCGACTTCGCCGCCCTGCGTGCTGCCAAGCTGGTCCCGAGCACTGCAAAGAAGGCCAAGGTCGTCGTCAAGGGCGAAGTGACCAAGGCGTTCACCCTGAAGGGTATTGCAGCCACGGCGGGTGCCAAGGCCGCGATCGAAGCTGCCGGCGGCAGCGTGACGGAGTAAGAAAATCATGGCGCAAGCTGGCATCGGTAACCTCGCGGGCGGAATGGGCAAGTTCACTGAACTTCGCCAACGTTTGCTGTTCGTCGTCGGGGCTTTGATCGTCTATCGCATCGGCTGCTACGTGCCGGTGCCGGGCGTCAATCCCGATGCCATGCTTGCCATGATGCAACAGCAGGGCGGCGGCATCGTGGACATGTTCAACATGTTCTCGGGCGGCGCCCTGCACCGTTTCAGCATCTTCGCGCTGAACGTGATGCCGTACATCTCGGCATCGATCGTGATGCAGCTGGCCGTGCACATCTTCCCCGCCCTGAAGGCGATGCAGAAGGAAGGTGAATCCGGTCGCCGCAAGATCACCCAGTATTCACGCATCGGCGCCGTGCTGCTGGCGGTGGTGCAGGGCGGTTCGATCGCACTGGCCCTGCAGGGCCAGGTCTCGCCGTCGGGCGCTCCGGTCGTGTACGCACCGGGCATGGGCTTCGTGCTCACCGCTGTGGTTGCGCTGACCGCCGGTACCATGTTCCTGATGTGGGTCGGTGAGCAGGTCACCGAGCGCGGCATCGGCAACGGCGTGTCGCTGATCATCTTCGCCGGTATCGTCGCCGGCCTGCCGGGTGCGGTCATCCACACCTTCGACGCCTACCGCGACGGCAACATCCAGTTCATCCAGCTGCTGCTGATCGCCATCGTCGTGCTCGCCTTCACCTTCTTCGTGGTGTTCGTCGAGCGTGGCCAGCGCCGGATCACGGTCAACTACGCGCGCCGCCAGGGCGGTCGCAACGCGTACATGAACCAGACTTCGTTCCTGCCGCTGAAGCTCAACATGGCCGGCGTCATCCCGGCGATCTTCGCCTCGAGCCTGCTGGCCTTCCCGGCCACCTTGGCCATGTGGTCCGGCCAGGCCGCCAACCAGAGCAGCTTTGGCCAGATCCTGCAGAAGGTCGCCAATGCCCTGGGCCCGGGCGAGCCGCTGCACATGATCGTGTTCGCTGCGCTGATCACCGGTTTCGCGTTCTTCTATACCGCGCTGGTGTTCAACTCGCAGGAAACCGCCGACAACCTGAAGAAGTCGGGCGCGCTGATTCCGGGCATCCGTCCGGGCAAGGCGACCGCCGACTACATCGACGGCGTGCTGACCCGTCTGACCGCGGCCGGCTCGGCCTACCTGGTGATCGTCTGCCTGCTGCCGGAACTGATGCGCACGCAGCTGAACGCCTCGTTCTACTTCGGCGGTACTTCGCTGCTGATCGTGGTGGTGGTGGTGATGGACTTCATCGCCCAGGTGCAGGCGCACCTGATGTCCCACCAGTACGAGAGCCTGCTGAAGAAGGCCAACCTGAAGGGCGGCAACCGCGGCGGTTTTGCCCGCGGCTGATTGGCCTGTTATACTTTCGTCTTCCTGACGTGATGGTCCCTCCGCTTCGCGGACTCCGGCCACACAAACGAAGGGCGGCCCCCGCAGCGGTTCCGGGTGGGGGTGTGATGAGGTGGTCCCGCGCTGGAGTAGCGCGGGCGGCCCCGGGGGGAAACCCCAGGTCCAACCCCATCCGGCGCCGGAGCCTGGGCACACTCCCCAGGCCGGGTTCATGAAACCAATGGTTTCACGGGCTTCCATGTAAACCGGAACCTTGTTAGTATCGCTAGTTCACTTTTTTGATCCATCCTGCCGGATTGGCGTGCCCGAGGCGCGCTGTCGGCCATCACTCAGCTGGAGAACCGCGTCATGGCGCGTATTGCAGGCGTCAACCTGCCAGCCCAGAAGCACGTCTGGGTCGGGTTGCAAAGCATTTACGGCATCGGCCGTACCCGTTCGAAGAAGGTCTGCGAAGTCGCAGGCGTTGCTTCGACCACCAAGATCCGCGATCTGTCGGAGCCGGAAATCGAGCGCCTGCGCGCCGAAGTCGGCAAGTACATCGTGGAAGGCGATCTGCGCCGTGAGATCGGCATCGCGATCAAGCGCCTGATGGACCTGGGCTGCTACCGCGGCCTGCGTCACCGTCGTGGCCTCCCGCTGCGTGGCCAGCGCACCCGTACCAACGCCCGCACCCGCAAGGGTCCGCGCAAGGCGATCAAGAAGTAAGGGACTGAGAAATGGCTAAGCCCGCTGCTAAGACCAAGAAGAAGATCAAGCGCGTCGTCACCGACGGCGTTGCCCACGTCCACGCTTCGTTCAACAACACCATCGTCACCATCACCGACCGCCAGGGCAACGCTCTGTCGTGGGCGACCTCCGGTGGCGCTGGCTTCCGCGGTTCGCGCAAGTCGACCCCGTTCGCTGCCCAGGTGGCTGCTGAAAAGGCCGGTCGTGCTGCGCTGGACTACGGCGTGAAGTCGCTGGAAGTCCGCATCAAGGGCCCGGGTCCGGGCCGTGAGTCGGCCGTGCGTTCGTTGAACAACGTCGGCTACAAGATCACCAACATCATCGACGTGACGCCTATCCCGCACAACGGGTGCCGTCCGCCGAAGAAGCGTCGCGTCTAAAGGGAGCGATAAGAAATGGCTCGTTATATCGGTCCTACCTGTAAGCTCGCCCGTCGCGAAGGCGCCGACCTGTCCCTGAAGAGCCCGGCGCGTGCGCTGGACTCCAAGTGCAAGCTGGAGCAGAAGCCCGGCCAGCACGGCGCCACTGCCCGTAAGGGCAAGCTGTCCGACTACGCCACCCAGCTGCGTGAAAAGCAGAAGGTCAAGCGTATCTACGGCCTGCTGGAGCGTCAGTTCCGCAACTACTACAAGAAGGCCTCGACCAAGAAGGGCAACACCGGCGAGAACCTGCTGCAGCTGCTGGAAACCCGCCTGGACAACGTCGTCTACCGCATGGGCTTCGCCGTGACCCGTCCGGCTGCCCGTCAGCTGGTGTCGCACCGCGGCGTCACCGTGAATGGCAAGTCGGTCAACCTGGCTTCGTACCAGGTCAAGGCTGGCGACGCCATCGCCCTGTCTGAAAAGGCTGCCAAGCAGCTGCGCGTCCAGGAAGCCCTGACCGTCGCCGCCCAGCATGACCTGAGCCCGTCGTGGGTTGAAGTGGATTCCGGCAAGTTCACCGGCATCTTCAAGGCTGTTCCGGATCGTTCGGATCTGCCTGCGGACATCAACGAAGCGCTGATCGTCGAGCTGTATTCGAAGTAATTCACATTGGAGAGCCCCCGGCGACGGCCGGGGGTTCACTAGGAGAACCCGCAACATGACGGTTACCGCCAACCAGGTTCTGCGTCCTCGCGGTCCGCAGATCGAACGCCTTACCGACACCCGTGCAAAGGTCGTTATCGAACCTTTGGAGCGGGGTTACGGGCATACGCTGGGTAATGCCCTGCGTCGCGTGCTGCTGTCGTCCATCCCGGGCTTCGCCATCACGGAAGTCGAAATCGACGGCGTGTTGCATGAGTACACCACGGTCGAAGGTCTGCAGGAGGACGTGCTCGAAGTCCTGCTGAACCTGAAGGACGTGGCCATCCGTATGCACTCCGGCGACAGCGCCACCCTGTCCCTGTCCAAGCAGGGCCCGGGCGTTGTCACCGCTGCCGACATCAAGGTCGACCACAATGTGGAGATCCTGAACGGCGAACACGTGATCTGCCACCTGACCAAGGATACGGCGATCAACATGCGTCTGAAGATCGAACGTGGTTTCGGCTACCAGCCGGCTGCCGCGCGTCGTCGTCCGGACGAAGAAACCCGTGCCATCGGCCGTCTGGTCCTGGATGCCTCGTTCTCGCCGGTCCGCCGCGTCGCCTATGCCGTGGAAGCGGCCCGCGTCGAACAGCGTACCGACCTGGACAAGCTGGTCATCGATATCGAGACCAACGGCACCATCGATGCCGAGGAAGCCGTGCGCACCGCCGCCGACATCCTCAGCGACCAGCTGTCGGTGTTCGGTGACTTCACGCACCGCGACCGCGGTGCGGCCAAGCCGGCCAACAACGGCGTGGATCCGGTGCTGCTGCGCCCGATCGACGATCTGGAGCTGACCGTGCGTTCGGCCAACTGCCTGAAGGCTGAAAGCATCTACTACATCGGCGATCTGATCCAGAAGACCGAAGTGGAGCTGCTGAAGACCCCGAACCTGGGCAAGAAGTCGCTCACCGAGATCAAGGAAGTGCTGGCTCAGCGCGGCCTGTCGCTCGGCATGAAGCTGGAGAACTGGCCGCCGGCCGGCGTCGCCAGCCACGGCATGCTGGGCTGATATCGGTAATGCCTGAAGGCTCCACCGTTCGCGGTGGGGCCTTCAACGCAACACAACATGCCATGACGAACCCCAGGTTCGCGCGGCAGGTCGTCCAGGACGGGCGGCCAGGACCAACCGCAGTCCGCGCAGCAACGCCAGGATGGCGACAACGATCCACACAGCCTCATCATTAACCAAGGAATATCACCATGCGTCACCAGAAGTCTGGCCGTAAGTTCAGCCGTACCAGCGCCCACCGCGAAGCAATGTTCAAGAACATGGCCGCCTCGCTGTTCAAGCACGAGCTGATCAAGACCACCCTGCCGAAGGCCAAGGAACTGCGCCGCGTTGCCGAGCCGCTGATCACCCTGGCCAAGGTCGACTCCGTCGCCAACCGCCGTCTGGCCTTCGCCCGCCTGCGCGACAACGAAGCCGTGGGCAACCTGTTCACCATCCTGGGCCCGCGCTACGCGAACCGTCCGGGCGGCTACCTGCGTCTGCTGAAGTGCGGCTTCCGCGCTGGCGACAACGCGCCGATGGCCTACGTCGAGCTGGTTGACCGTCCGGTCGTGGCCGAGGAAGTGGCCGAGTAATCGGACCGCTCCAATGCGACACAGCGAAAGCCCGGCCTCTGCCGGGCTTTTGCGTTTNCGAAAGCCCGGCCTCTGCCGGGCTTTTGCGTTTCCGGGGTCGGATCCCTTTCCGCAGGACAGGGCTCTGACCCACACCGTTCCGACAGGCGTCACCTGTGGCGGTTCGAATGGCGCGCACTCTCGGTTACGCTTGGCGCCTGATCCATTCGAGCGTTGACGATGAATCCACTGCGCTGGCCCTTCCGCGCCCAGTTCTTCCTGGGCTTCCTGATCTGCGCGGGCCTGCTTGGCTACGCGATCTTCCTGCAGCTGAAGATGGGCCTGGAGCCGTGTCCGCTGTGCATCTTCCAGCGCCTGGCGTTCGCCGCGCTTGGCCTGCTGTTCCTGATCGGTGCACTGCATGGTCCGTCCAACCGCCCGGGACGCGCGATCTATGGCGTGCTGGCGTTCATTGCCGCGGCCGTGGGTGTCGGCATCGCCGCGCGCCACGTCTACGTGCAGATGCTGCCGCCGGAAATGGGGTCCACCTGTGGCCCGCCGCTGGCCTTCCTGAGCGAGACCATGGGGCCGCTGGAAGTGTTCCGCACGGTGCTGACCGGCACTGGCAACTGCGGCAACATCGACTGGACCTTCCTCGGCCTGACCATGCCGATGTGGTCGGGCGTGTGGTTCGTGCTGCTGGCGCTGTGGGCGCTGGTGGTGTCGCTGCGCAAGGTCAAGCGCTGAAAGCGAAACGGGGGCGGATCCCTTTGCATCGCAAAGGGCTCTGACCCCATTCCCGGTGGGGGGTCAGAGCCCTTTCCTGCGGAAAGGGATCCGACCCCTGTCTCCTCAGAAGTCCTGCTGCAGGCTCAGGTAAGCGCCACGGCGCGGTCCCCACTGCGGGGCGAACACGCCGACACCGCCGCCATCGCGCAGCTGGTAGCTGCGGTCCAAAGCGTTGATCACCGCCAGCTGCACATGCAGTGGATGGCCGCTGTCGACGTTGAAGTCGTGCCCGGCGCTGAGGTTCACCTGCAGGTAGGACGGCAGCTCGCCGCCGTTGGGCACGCCCTCGATGTCCGAACGCAGGCCGCTTCCGAACACGTAGTTGGCCCCGATCCGGTTGTGCCCGGCGAACGCGTAGCTGAGGCCTCCAGAGGAAGTGAGCTTCTGGTCGTGGTCGAGGTGGATCCAATGGTCGGCCACATAGGCCAGCGCATCCGGATCGAGGTTGTACTGGCTGGTGATGACCTGGGTGCCGATCGCCTTGTTGTAGGCCGCGTTGAAGTAGGCGCTGAACGGACCGTTGCTGTAGTCGGCACTGAACTCCAGGCCACGGATATGGCCGCGGCGGTAGTTGAAGGTCGAGTAGATGTAGGCGGCGCCGAACTGGCCTTCGTCCTGCAGGCGCGCGACGCGGCGGTCGTAAGCGTCCAGGCCCAGGGTCAGGTGTTCACCCAGCTGCTGCGAGACGCCGATGTCGTAGTAGTCGCTGCGCTCCGCCAGTGGCGTGTTGTTGCCGCCACTGGGCTGCTGGTTGGTGGTGCCGTCATACAGGGCGATATCGCTGCTGGCGATCAGCTCACTGGCCGGTGGCGTGAAGTAACGCGAGTAGCCGGCGTGCACGGTGGTGCTGTCGCTGGCATTCCAGACCACGCCCACGCGCGGGCTGAGTTGGCCCTCGGTGCGGCCGAAGGCCTTGTAGCGATCACCACGCAGGCCGTAGTTCACGGTCCAGTCGTCGCCGATCTTCCATTCATCCTGCACGTACAACGCCAGCGTGCTGGCATGGAAGGCGCTGCGGTCAGGAATCAGCAGCGGCGTGGTGCTGGACTGCTGGCCGGTGTCATCGACCGGGAACACCCAGCTGCTGTTGCTGGCCCGCGCGTTCTCGTAGTTGCCGTACAGGCCGTAGCGCAGCGTGTGGTCGTTGCCCAGTGGTGTGGAGAAGTCGGCCTGCAGGGTGTTGGCACGGTTGCTGCGCTGGACCTGCGAGGCGACGCCACTGAACACCAGGTCGCCAATGACGTCCGGATTGAACGCCACATCGCTGTAGCGCTGCCCGGCCGACAGTTGGTAGGCGGTGCTACCCAGCGTGCCCTGCAGTACCAGCATGCCGAAGCGGGTGGTCTCGCGCTGGGTCTCATCCAGCTGGCTGGAATCGAAGGTGGTGGTATCGAGATAGCCAAATTGTGGCGTCTGGCCCGGATTGACCGGGATCTGGAAACGGTTGTTGGCGAAGCCGGCGAACACGCTCAGGCGGGTGTTCTCGTTGACCAGGTAGGTCAGGTCGGCGAAGGCCTTGCCCTGGTGGGTGTCGTCGTGCAGCGGTTTGCGCGAGTTGGTGGGGTTCTCCAGACCAACCTCGTTCTGGTCGTAGTTGCCGGTCAGGAACCAGCTCCAGCGCCCCTGGTTGCCCCACCAGGAGGCATTCGGGTTGACTTTGCCGAACGAGCCCGCGGTGAGTCCGGCGCTGCCGCCATTGCCGAGCTCGGCGCCACTGCGGGTGGTGATGTCGACCACCGCCGCGGTGCGCTCGCCGAACTGCGCCGGCAGCGCGCCGTCCATCAGGCGGATGCTCTTGATGGTGCGCGCGTCCAGGGTCTGGCCGAAGCCGGAGATCGATTCGGGCAGCAGCACGCCGTTGATGCGGTACTGCAGGTTGGCGTGGTCGCCGCGCACATGGACGCCGCCATAGGAGTCCTGGACCACGCCCGGGGCCTGCAGCAGCACCTGGCTGAGCGGGGCGGAGGCACCCAGCGGCTGCTTCTGGATGTCCTCGGCGGTGATCTGGTATTGGCTGCTGCCGATGTCCGGCGACAGCGCGTTGCGGGCCTGGTCGAGCTGGGCACTGACGGTGACCGTATCGAGATCCTTCACCGGGGCCACATCGGCAGCCAGGGCGAGGGAGGGGAGGTTGGCCAGGGTCAGGGCGAAGGTGATGCCGGTAGCGAGCAGGGAGGGCTTCATGGCGGATAGGCTGTGGAAGGGGCCAGTGGGGATTGAGTGTTACTTCGTAACAGTGCGTGGCGAATCATGCGCCTGTCCGGCTGGCCGTGGGCATGCCGCTTCTGGCCAATCGCGATGCGCTTTCCCCGGCGTTCAGTCATGTGCAGACGATGTTCGACCCTTTGCGACAGCGGTCCGCTCTGCGACCATGAACGCCCCCCACCTCCGGAAGTCTGCAATGAGCCTGTCCGCCGTTTCGCCTGTCCCCGATCCTGCCGCGGCCGCCGCTGGCGCTGCCTGGTCGCCGGAGAGCTGGCGTGGCAAGACCGCGCTGCAGATGCCGACCTATCCGGACCCGGTGGCGCTGGACGCCGCTCTGCACGAGCTGAAGCGGCTGCCGCCCCTGGTCACCTCGTGGGAGATCCTGGCGCTGAAGCAGCAGCTGGCCGAGGCTCAGGAGGGCAAGCGCTTCCTGCTGCAGGGTGGCGACTGCGCCGAGAATTTCAGCGACTGCGAATCGGGCACCATCTCCAACCGCCTGAAGGTGCTGCTGCAGATGAGCCTGGTGCTGGTGCATGGCCTGCGCCAGCCGGTGATCCGCGTTGGGCGCTTTGCCGGCCAGTACGCCAAGCCGCGTTCGGCCGATACCGAGACCCGCGACGGCGTGACCCTGCCCAGCTATCGTGGCGATGTGATCAATGCGCCGGCGTTCACCGAGGCGGCGCGCCTGCCGGACCCGAAGCGGATGCTGCAGGCCCACGCGCACTCGGCGATGACGATGAACTTCGTGCGGGCGCTGATCGATGGTGGCTTCGCCGACCTGCACCACCCCGAGTACTGGAACCTGGAGTGGGTAAGCCACTCGCCGCTGGCCGCCGAGTACCAGAAGATGGTGGCCTCGATCGGCGATGCGGTGCACTTCATGGAGACCCTGGCCGGGGCCCGCGTGCACAACCTCAACCGCATCGATTTCTACACCTCGCACGAGGCGTTGCTGCTGCCCTACGAGCAGGCGCTGACCCGACAGGTGCCGCGCCAGCAGGGCTGGTTGAACCTGAGCACGCATTACCCGTGGATCGGCATGCGTACCGCCGCGCTGGATGGCGCGCACGTGGAGTACCTGCGTGGCGTGCGCAACCCGATCGCGATCAAGGTCGGCCCGTCGGTGACGCCAGACCAGCTGCTGCGCCTGATCGACGTGCTCAACCCGCATGACGAGCCGGGTCGACTGAGCTTCATCCATCGCATGGGGGCGGCGCAGATCGCCGAGAAGCTGCCGCCGCTGCTGGATGCGGTCAAGCGCGATGGCCGCCGCGTGCTGTGGGTCTGCGATGCGATGCATGGCAACACCGAAAGCACTGCCAATGGCTTCAAGACGCGTCGCTTCGACAACGTGCGTGGCGAAGTGGAGATGTCGTTCGATCTGCATGCGGCCGCAGGCACGCGCCTGGGGGGTGTGCACCTGGAACTGACCGGCGAGGACGTGACCGAGTGCACCGGTGGCGCACGCGAACTGACCGAGCGTGACCTGGAGCGTGCGTATCGCTCAACGGTGGACCCGCGGTTGAACTACGAGCAGTCGCTGGAGATCGCGATGGCGATCGTGCGCAAGCAGGAGCAAGTGCGGTAAGGGGTTTTCGGCAGGGCTTGCAGCCCTGCACCTGCTGTAGTGCCGGCCGCTGGCCGGCAACCTCAACAGCAACGGCAGAAGCGGATATTCCGTGGGATGGCGGGGCGGTGTGGGTAGTCAGGACACGCCGTAAACCCATCCATGGGGGCTCGATGGCGCCATCCATGGCGCCAACGGTCCTGCCTATCCACACCGCCCCGCCTCTGACAGATTCCGGCGGCTGTTGGTAGGTGCCGACCTTGGTCGACACGGTAGATCCACGCTATGCGTGGATGAATTTCCAATGGAATCGAATATTTCGATATCTGTGAGATTTGAGCCGAGCATGGCTCGGCTCTACAAAAAATGCCGACAGATCGCAGAAAACTGTCGAAGGCGGGGTGGGTCCGGTTGCGGGGGCGTGAGCCGCATGGATGCGGCGACCGAGCTTACATGGACGTACTTGCAGCGTCCCCCGCAACCGGACCCGCCCCGCCACCCCACAGGAAACCCGCTTCTGCTTCGGCTGTTGCTGTTGCTGTTGCTTCGGCTCGCAGCAGGTGCAGGGCTGCAAGCCCTGCCGACCAACACCCTTCTTACGAACGACTGACGTGACGCTCATGCGCCATGCGCGAGGCTGTCCGCTTGGCTGTTCGAGTGGAGGTGGCAACGGTGCACTGGCAAACCGCACAGGCCTACGCATGGCCGTTGGGATTGGCAGCAGTGGTGGGCGGCATCGGTGCGTGGCTGATCCTGTGGATCTATCACCGGCTGAAAGGGCGTGATCGGCGGCGCGCGCGCATCGGTCGCGTGCTTGGATTGCCGATGGCCACCGCATGGCCGCTGCTGCTGTTGATTCCAGCGCTGCAGGCCACGCCGCTGCAGGATCCCGTGCTGGGCAACCTGCAGCATGTGCTGCACATCGCGCTGACCGCCTGCTTCATCTGGTTGCTGGTGCGTGCGGTCGCCGCGGGTGAGCGCGCGATCCTGCGCAACCATCCCATCGATGTCTCCGACAACCTGGAGGCACGCCGCATCCAGACCCAGACGCGGGTGCTCAGCCGCGTGTTGATGGGCGGCATCATCGTGCTCGGTGCCTCGCTGGTGCTGTTGACGTTCCCGATGGTGCAGAAGATCGGCACGGCCCTGCTGGCGTCGGCGGGCCTGATCGGCCTGGTGGCGGGTATCGCCGCCAAGCCGGTGTTCGGCAACCTGATCGCTGGCCTGCAGATCGCGGTGACGCAGCCGATCCGGCTGGATGACGTGGTGATCGTCGAGGGCGAGTGGGGGCGCATCGAGGAGATCGGCAGCAGCTACGTGGTGGTGCGTATCTGGGATGAGCGGCGGATGGTGGTGCCGCTGACCTGGTTCATCGAAAACCCGTTCCAGAACTGGACGCGGCGCAGCGCCGACCTGCTCGGCACCGCGTTCCTGTGGTTGGACTACCGTGCGCCGATTGCGGCGATCCGTGCTGAGCTGGAGCGCATCTGTCGCGGCGAAGCATTGTGGGATGGCCGGGTCTGCGTGACCCAGGTGACCGAGACCAGCGAGCGTGCGATCCAGGTGCGCCTGCTGGTCAGCGCGCGCAGCTCCGGCGATGCCTTCGATCTGCGTTGCCTGGTGCGCGAACGCATGCTCGATTTCCTCGCGCGTGAGCATCCGCAGTCGCTGCCGCAGGTGCGTGCGCGGCTGCAGCATGCAGACGAACTGGACATGCCGCGCGGTCCACGTGCACGCACAGCAGATGTGCGTTCGCCGGGTGCGGAAGATGGCGAGGCGGCGATCGTACCGGTGGAGCCGGAACCCGAACGGTAGCGCCGGCCGCTGGCCGGCAACTCCGGATCTGCCGGCCAGCGGCCGGCACTACCGGATCACGGCTCGCCAGCGTCGATCAGTGCGTCGGTATCGAAGTGCGGTGGTCGCCGCGCGCGCGTGCGCTGTTCATAGGCATAGGCCATCTCGATCAGCTTCGGTTCGCTCCAGGCGGTGCCCATGAACAGCAGGCCGACCGGCAGGCCATCGATCTGCCCCATCGGCACGGTGAGGCTGGGATAGCCGGCCACGGCGGCGGCGCTGTAGCTTTCACCGGGGAAGTCGTCGCCTTCGCTGCGGATCGGCCATGCCACGCCGGTGGTGGGCGCGACCAGCGCATCAAGCTGGTGGGCGGCAAGGGCGGCATCGATGCCCTCCGGCCCGGCCAGCCGGCGCGCATCGCTGCGCGCGCGGATATAGGCGGGATCGGCCAGGCCGGCGGTGGCATCGGCTTCCACCAGCAGTTCCTGGCCGAACAGGCCCAGTTCCTGTTTGCTGTGCGCCTGGTTGAAGGCGATCAGGTCGGCCAGGCTGCGCAGTGGCGCTCGGTGGGTGTTGAAGTAGCGCTCCAGCCCGGCCTTGAATTCGTACAGCAGCAGCGTGCGTTCGGCCTCGGCCCAGGCGCCCTGGTTGGGCAGCTCCACCGGTACCACCATGGCGCCGGCGCGGCGCAGCTCGGTGGCGGCCTGTTCGATCAGTGGCGGCATGCCGCGGTACTTCAGCAGCGGTGTCTGCAGCAGGCCGATGCGCTTGCCACGCAGGCCCTGCGGGTCCAGTCGCGCGGTGTAGTCGTAGACCGCGCGGCCGGGCATGGTGGCCGTAGCCGGGTCGGCATCGTCGCGGCCGGCGATCGCGGTCAGCACGGCGGCGGCGTCAGCGACACTGCGCGCCATCGGTCCGGCGGTGTCCTGGCTGAAGGAGATCGGGATGATGCCATCGCGGCTGACCAGGCCGACCGTCGGCTTCAGGCCGACCACGCCGTTGATCGCCGCCGGGCAGACGATGCTGCCGTCGGTTTCGGTGCCGATCGCCACGCTGGCCAGGTTGGCGGCCACGGCCACCGCGCTGCCGCTGCTGGAACCACACGGCGAATGGCTGATGCGATAGGGGTTGCGGGTCTGGCCGCCACGCGCGCTCCAGCCGGAGATCGAATCATTGCCGCGGAAGTTGGCCCATTCGCTGAGGTTGGTCTTGCCCAGCACCACCGCACCGGCGTCGCGCAGCCGGCGCACCAGGTAGGCGTCATCCGGGCGGAAGCCCTGCAGGGCCAGCGAGCCGGCACTGGTGGCCATCGGCGCGGCGTTGATGTTGTCCTTCAGCAGCAGCGGGATGCCGTGCAGCGGCCCGCGCAGGCGCCCATCGCGGCGCTCGCGGTCGCGCTCGGCGGCTTCCTTCAGGGCGTCGGGGTTGAGCTCGATCACCGCGCGCAGGCGTGGCCCGGTGCGGTCCAGGGCGGCAATGCGCTGCAGGTAGGCCTGGGTCAGGGTGGTGCTGTCCAGTTCCCCGGCGGTCATCCGCGCCTGCAGGTCGGTGACATCGGTTTCGGCGTACGGGAACGGCACGTTGCGGCTCGCGGGTTCGGCCGCATGCGCGCTGGGCGTGGCCGGGCTGCAGCCAGCCGAAAGCAGCGCCGGCAGCGCGGCGAGCAGGCAGGTCAGCAGAGGCGGCAAGGACGGGCGCATGGGGCGGCTTGGTCGGCTCCAATCCCCAGTGTAGCCGGTGCTCAGCGGTGGCGCTTGCGCAGGTCGCGGGCGAGCACGTAGACCACGATCAGGTTGATCGCCAGGATCGTCCACGACGGCCAGCCGGGGTGGCGGATGATCGCGAAGATGTCGAAGGGCAGGTACAGCGAGGCGGTCAGGCAACCCAGCCAGGAGGCCCAGGCCTTGGCGCGCCACAGGCCCCAGGCTTCGACCAGGTGCAGCAGGCCGTAGCCGATCATCCCCGCCGCGGCCAGGTGGACCGCGTCGGGGCTGATCATGTGCAGCAGCGAGGGCAGGGTGCCATGGTCCGGATCCAGGCTGAAACGCCGGATCAGGACCATGATGCCGTGCCGCAGCGGCTGCGGTCCGAGCACTTCCAGCCCGGTGGCAGCCAACAGCGCCAGCATCGCCTTGCTCGCTTCGAGCAGGGCGATGACATGGAGACCCGGATGCCGGTGTGGATCCGGGTTGTAGCCGCTCTGGTTCACGGGGTGCTGGCTCAGCCGCCGCGCGAAGCCTTCTTGCGGTCGCTTTCGGTCAGGAACTTCTTGCGCAGACGGATCTCCTTCGGGGTGATCTCGACCAGCTCGTCGTCTTCGATGAAGTCCAGGGCCTGCTCCAGCGAGTACTTGATCGCCGGGGTCAGCTGGATCGCATCGTCCTTGCCCGAAGCGCGCATGTTGGTCAGCGGCTTGGTCTTGATCGCGTTGACGGTCAGGTCGTTGTCCTTGGAGTGGATGCCGACCAGCTGACCTTCATACACGTTGTCGCCTTCAGCAGCGAACAGCTTGCCGCGTTCCTGCAGCGGGCCCAGCGAGTAGGCCGGCGTGGTGCCCGGCGCATTGGCGATCATCACGCCGTTGATGCGCTTGGCGATCGCGCCCTGTTCCTTCGGGCCGTAGTGGTCGAACACGTGGAACAGCAGGCCCGAACCCTGGGTCAGGGTCTTGAACTCGTTCTGGAAACCGATCAGGCCACGGGCCGGGATCGAGTATTCCAGGCGCACGCGGCCCTTGCCGTCCGATTCCATGTTCTTCAGCTGGCCCTTGCGGGTGCCCAGCTTTTCCATCACGCCGCCCTGGTGGATTTCTTCGATGTCCACCACCAGCTGCTCGATCGGCTCCATCATCTGGCCGTCGATTTCCTTGATGATCACTTCCGGGCGCGACACGGCCAGCTCGTAGCCTTCGCGACGCATGTTCTCGATCAGCACCGACAGGTGCAGTTCGCCACGGCCGGAGACCAGGAACTTGTCAGCGTCTTCCAGCTGCTCGACCTTCAGGGCCACGTTGTGGACCTTCTCACGGTCCAGGCGGTCCTTGATCTGGCGGCTGGTCAGGAACTTGCCACCGGACAGGTCCTTGTTGCCGGCGAACGGCGAGTTGTTGACCTGGAAGGTCATCGAGATGGTCGGCTCGTCGACGGTCAGCGCCGGCAGGGCTTCCGGGGTGTCCGGGGCGCAGATGGTGTCGGAGATGGTCAGCTCCTGGATGCCGGAGATGGCCACGATGTCGCCGGCCTCGGCGGTATCCTGCTCGATGCGCTCCAGGCCCATGAAGCCCAGCACCTGCAGCACCTTGCCGTTGCGCTTCTTGCCTTCACGGTCGATGACCGCGACCTGCATGTTCTTCTTCAGGGTGCCGCGCTGGATGCGGCCGATGCCGATCACGCCCACGAAGTTGTTGTAGTCCAGCTGGCTGATGCGCATCTGGAACGGGCCTTCCGGGTCCACTTCCGGACGCGGCGCGTGCTGCATGATCGCTTCGTACAGCGGGGTCATGTCGCCATCGCGCACGGTGTCTTCCAGGCCGGCGTAGCCGTTCAGGCCCGAGGCGTAGACGATCGGGAAGTCCAGCTGCTCGTTGGTGGCGCCGAGCTTGTCGAACAGGTCGAAGACCTGGTCGATCACCCATTCCGGACGGGCGCCCGGACGGTCGACCTTGTTGACCACGACGATCGGCTTGAAGCCCATCGCGAAGGCCTTCTGGGTCACGAAGCGGGTCTGCGGCATCGGGCCGTCCATCGCATCGACCAGGATCAGCACGGTGTCGACCATCGACAGCACGCGCTCGACCTCACCACCGAAGTCGGCGTGGCCGGGGGTGTCGACGATGTTGATCCGGTTCTTGATACCGGTCTTCTTGTCTTCCCAGGTGATGGCGGTGTTCTTGGCCAGGATGGTGATGCCGCGTTCCTTTTCCTGGTCGTTGCTGTCCATCACGCGCTCGGCGAGGACGGTGCGCTCGGACAGGGTGCCGGACTGCTTCAGCAGCTGGTCGACCAGGGTGGTCTTGCCATGGTCGACGTGGGCGACGATGGCGATGTTGCGAAGATTTTCGATGGACATACGAAAGGGGGCCAGTCGGCGCCGGATTTGGAAAAAGAAGTCCAACATTATACGTCGAACTTGACGATTCGCGAAAAGGTGGATTTCACGCCCGTCACGGGGCCCATTCAGCTGGCGGTCCGCGGCGCCGGTCGAGGCCGCCTGGCCTGCACGGCGGGGCAGCCCGTCCCGTGGCTGAAGCCCGGATCTGCGCCCATGGTCGAAGCCGCCGCCGCCACGAGGCAGGTGTAAACTAGGTGGCTAGACGCGTTCCCCTCTGCATCAAGGATCTTCATGTCCCTCATCGCCACTTTCGACACCACCCAGGGCCCGATCAAGGTCGAGCTGTTCGCCGACAAGGCGCCGCTGACCGTGGCCAACTTCGTGAACCTGGTCAAGCACGGTTTCTATGACGGCCTGATCTTCCACCGCGTGATCGCCGACTTCATGATCCAGGGCGGCTGCCCGCAGGGTCGTGGCACCGGCGGCCCGGGCTACAAGTTCGAAGACGAGAAGAATGGCGTGAAGCACGAGGTCGGCTCGCTGTCGATGGCCAACGCCGGCCCGAACACCAACGGCAGCCAGTTCTTCATCACCCACATCAAGACCGACTGGCTGGACGGCCGCCACACCGTCTTCGGCAAGGTCCTGGAGGGCCAGGCCATCGTCGATTCGGTCAAGCAGGGCGACGTGATCCATTCGATCACCCTGGAAGGCGACGTCGACGCCGTGCTGGCCGCCCAGGCCGAGCGCGTCGCGGAGTGGAACAAGCACCTCGCCGCCTGATCCCCCTTCGAAACGGCCACCCATGGGTGGCCGTTTCCCTGTTCCCCGCCGCCCGCCAGGCCTGCGTGGCCACGCCCGCGGCGTCCCATCAAACGCTTGCAAGCAAGAGGAAACCCCCATGAAAGCACCCGTTCGTGTTGCCGTGACCGGCGCCGCCGGCCAGATCGGTTATGCCCTGCTGTTCCGCATCGCCTCCGGCGAAATGCTGGGCAAGGACCAGCCGGTCATCCTGCAGCTGCTGGAACTGCCGGTCGACAAGGCCCAGGCCGCCCTGAAGGGCGTGATGATGGAGCTGGAAGACTGCGCCTTCCCGCTGCTGGCCGGCATGGTCGGCACCGATGACGCCGAAGTCGCGTTCAAGGACGCCGACATCGCCCTGCTGGTCGGCGCGCGTCCGCGTGGCCCGGGCATGGAGCGCAAGGACCTGCTGCTGGAAAACGCCAAGATCTTCACCGCCCAGGGCGCGGCGCTGAACAAGGTCGCCAGCCGTGACGTGAAGGTGCTGGTGGTCGGCAACCCGGCCAACACCAACGCCTACATCGCGATGAAGTCGGCCCCGGACCTGAAGCCGGAGAACTTCACCGCCATGCTGCGCCTGGACCACAACCGCGCGCTGAGCCAGCTGTCGACCAAGCTCGGCAAGCCGGTCGGTGGCATGGAGAAGCTGGTCGTATGGGGCAACCACAGCCCGACCATGTACCCGGACTACCGTTTCGCCACCGCCGATGGTGCGTCGATCGCCGATGCGATCAACGACCAGGAGTGGAACGCCAACACCTTCATCCCGACCGTCGGCAAGCGCGGCGCGGCGATCATCGAAGCCCGTGGCTCGTCCTCGGCTGCCTCGGCCGCCAACGCAGCCATCGACCACGTGCGTGACTGGGTGCTGGGCAGCAACGGCAAGTGGGTCACCATGGGCGTGCCGTCCGATGGTTCCTATGGCATTCCGGAAGGCGTGATCTTCGGCTTCGCGGTGACCACCGAGAACGGCAAGTACACCCTGGTCAAGGATCTGCCGATCGACGACTTCAGCCAGAAGTACATCGACAAGACCCTGGCCGAGCTGGAAGAAGAGCGCGCCGGCGTCGCCCACCTGCTGGGCTGATGCAGGCGGTACCGGCTCCGGCCGGTACGTCTTCCATCAAGGTAGGTACCGACCGTTGGTCGGTACGCAGAAGACGGGGAAGCTTCGGCTTCCCCGTTTTTGTTTGGACGGATACGGAACCGCATGATCCACCTGCATTACATCGACGACGCGCTGCTGGTGGCCGAGAAGCCGGCTGGCCTGCTGTCCGTGCCTGGCCGAAGCACCGAGAACCAGGACTGCGTGGTCGCGCGGCTGCAGGCGCTGTACCCGGATGCGTTGACCGTGCATCGCCTGGACCAGGTGACCTCCGGCCTGCTGCTGCATGCGCGTGGCAAGGACATGCAGGCAGCGTTGTCGATGCAGTTCGAGCAGCGCCAGGTTGGCAAGCGGTATGAAGCGGTGGTGCAGGGGCTGCTCGAAGGCGATGCCGGCGAAGTGGACCTGCCGCTGATCGTGGACTGGCCGAACCGGCCGAAGCAGATGGTCGACCATGAGCGTGGCAAGCCGGCGTTGACCCGCTGGCGCGTACTGGCCCGTGATGTTGAGGCGCAGCACACCCGGGTGGCGTTGGAACCGATCACTGGCCGCAGCCATCAGCTGCGCCTGCACATGGCCAGTCTCGGTCATCCCATCGTCGGTGACGTGCTGTACGGTGCAGCACCGGCGCTACGCGTGCACCTGCATGCGCGCAGCCTGCGGTTCACCCATCCAGTGACGGGCGAGGCGCTCGCGGTCGAGTCCGCGACTCCGTTCTAGGGGTTCGGCAGGGCTTGCAGCCCTGCACCTGCGGTAGTGCCGGCCGCTGGCCGGCAACAGCAACAGCAACAGCAACAGCGCGCATTCCGTGGGATGGCGGGGCACTGTGGGTGTGCGGGGACGCCGTAAACCCGTCCATGGGGGCTTGGTCGCGGCATCCATGCCGCTCACACCCCGCAAACCCACAGTGCCCCGCCTTCGACAGGTTCCCGCGGCTGTTGGTAACCACGGCCGTCGTTCCGCGCGGCTGTTGGTAGGTGTCGACCTTGGTCGACACGATTTCTCTGTCAGATATCGAGTGAATCATCCACGCATGGCGTGGATCTACCGTGTCGACCAAGGTCGACACCTACCAGAGCAATACGCCGTTCCGACAGATCGCGGAAAACTGTCGAAGGCGGGGTGGGGCCGGTTGCGGGAGTGTCCGCGGCATGGATGCCGCGGCCAAGCCCCCAAGGACGGGTTTACGGCGTCTCCCGCAACCGGACCCACCCCGCCATTCCCCAGGAAACCAGCTTCTGCTGTTGCTTGGGCTTCGGCCTCTGCAGGTGCAGGGCTGCAAGCCCTGCAGAACAAAACCCCACCCCCTACCAAGGTAGGGCGGCCCGCGCGGCAGCGCCGGACTATCCTCGAACCCATGACTTTGTCTGGGAGGGCTGCGTCATGAACTACGAGGAAACCTACCGTCGCTCGATCGACGAGCCGGAGGCCTTCTGGGGCGAGGAAGCCAAGCGCATCCATTGGCACAAACCGCCGCAGCAGGTGCTCGACTACAGCAACCCGCCGTTCCGGCGCTGGTTCGTCGGTGGTGAAACCAATCTCTGCTACAACGCCGTCGACCGCCACCTGGCCGAGCGCGCCGACCAGCTCGCGCTGGTCGCCATCTCCACCGAAACCAACAGCACCCGCGAGATCACCTATCGCCAGCTGTATCGCGAAGTGAACGACTTCGCCGCCGTGCTCAAGCATCTCGGCGTCGGTCACGGTGATCGCGTGGTGATCTACATGCCGAACATGGCCGAAGCGGTGTTCGCCATGCTCGCCTGTGCGCGCATCGGCGCCGTGCATTCGGTGGTGTTCGGTGGCTTCGCCGCGCACAACCTGGCGCTGCGCATCGACGACGCCAAGCCCAAGCTGCTGATCGCCGCCGATGCCGGCATGCGCGGTGGCAAGCTGATTCCGTACAAGCCGATGGTCGACGCCGCCTGCGCCGAAGCCACGTCACCGCCGCCGCACGTGCTGATCGTGTCACGCGGGCTGGATGCGGCCCAGCCGCGGGTCCCGGGCCGCGATGTGGACTACGCCACGCTGCGTGCGCAGATCGGTGAAGTCGACGTGCCGGTGCAGTGGCTGGAAGCGAGCGAGCCGAGCTATCTGCTGTATACCTCCGGCACCACCGGCAAGCCGAAGGGCGTGCAGCGCGATGTGGGGGGCTATGCGGTGGCGATGGCACAGTCGATGGAAACGGTGTTCGACTGCAAGCCGGGCCAGGTGATGTTCTCCACCTCCGACGTCGGCTGGGCGGTCGGCCATTCCTACAATGTGTACGGCCCGCTGATCGGTGGCTGCACGTCGCTGCTGTACGAAGGGCTGCCGACCAACCCGGACCCGGGCATCTGGTGGGCGCTGTGCGAGCAGTACAACGTGCGCACGATGTTTTCATCGCCCACCGCCATCCGCGTGCTGAAGAAGCACGACGCCGATTTCATCCATCGCCACGACCTGGGGGCGCTGAAGTACCTGTTCCTGGCCGGCGAGCCGCTGGACGAACCGACCGCGCACTGGATCAGCGAAGCGCTCGGCAAGCCGATCATCGACAACTACTGGCAGACCGAAACCGGCTGGCCGGCATTGACCCTGCTGCCGGGCCTGGAAATGAAGCCGGTGCGTTTCGGCTCGCCCGGGTTCCCCAATCTCGGCTACCGGATGAAGGTGATCGACGAGAACACCGGCGAGGAAGTGGCACCGGGGCAGAAGGGCGTGCTGGTGGTGTCGCCGCCGCTGCCGCCGGGCTGCATGAGCACGGTGTGGAACGACGACAGCCGTTTCCTGCAGAGCTACTTCAGCCACTTCAAGGAACTGCTGTACAGCTCGCTGGACTGGGCGATCCGCGATGACGATGGCTACACCTTCATCCTCGGCCGTACCGACGATGTGATCAACGTGGCCGGCCATCGTCTGGGCACGCGCGAGATCGAGGAGGCCATCTCCAGCCATCCGCGCGTGGCCGAGGCGGCGGTGATCGGGGTCAAGGACGAACTGAAGGGGCAGGTGCCGCTGGTGTTCGTCACCCTCAAGCAGGGGCTGGATGGCGAGGATCCGGCGCCGGTGGTGGCCGAGATGATGGCGACGGTGACCACCTCGCTCGGCGCGGTCGCGCGCCCGGCGCACGTGCACGTGGTCAATGCGCTGCCCAAGACCCGCTCCGGCAAGCTGCTGCGGCGCTCGCTGCAGGCGCTGGCCGAACAGCGCGACCCGGGTGACCTGTCGACGCTGGACGACCCCAGCGCGCTGGAGGAGATCCGCCGCGCGCTGGGACGCTGATCCGGCAACCTCGGGAATCATGGGATTGCCGGCCAGCGGCCGGCACTACCCTCCGCGTCCAGAACATGCGCTAAGCTCGGCCTGTCATCGACCTGCAATACGCGGCGCGCGCCGGGGAACGCGCGCGCCGCCCGGCGATGGCATACAGGGGAGCGTGCCCGCCAGGGCGCGCAGGCATTGCGCATCGAGGGAGGGGGAAGCAATGGCATTGCTGCACGCCAAGACGGCGGCTGGCCGTCAGGAAATCGAAGACCGGGGCCGGCGCCTGCCGGCGGCACTGCGTTCGATCCTGCTGATGGTCGACGGCCATCGCGACGACACCGAACTGCGCGGCCTGTTCGAAGGCCTGCGGGCACCGCCGGATGCACTGGAGCAGTTGGCCGCGCAGGGCCTGATCGAAGTGATCGGTGGCAGTGCCGAAGCCACACCGGCGCGCGGCATCAGTACCGGCCGCGAACAGGACCCGGCGCTGTACCAGCAGCTGTACGACGCGATGAGTGAGGCCGTGCGTCGGCATCTGGGCCTGAAGGGCTATTTCATGCAGTTGAAGATCGAACGCTGCACCGATGCGCTGGCACTGGAACGCCTGTGCCCGGAACTGCTGGCGGCGGTGGGCAAGGCACGCAGCCCGGCGCTGGCGCAGCGCTGGTGGCAGGAAACCCAGGCGGCCGTGGTCAATGGCGGCGGCGAGGTCGTGCAGGCCTGAGCCACCGCGTAAAGTGATCGGTTCACTTCCCCACAAGGAGTCCCGCGTGCAGGACGACCACGACGACACCGATACCCCCGGCTGGGACGCGATCAATGCGGCGCTGGCGCCGCTGTATGCCGGGCAGGAGCCGCGTCACTACGGCACCGCGCTTCCGTACACGCTCGGAGGCCAGGATCCGCTCGATGGCATCAGCGTGTACTGGGCGGATGCGCCGGTTCCACACTGGCATTACATCACTTACGGCTTCTCCGAGTTGTATGCCAAGGAGAGCAGCGATGTCGCCGCCAGCGGCTATGGTTTCGAGTTGACCTTCCGCCTCGCTGCCGAAACCGGTGAGGACGCCGGCAGTGCGCCGCCGGTGTGGCCGATGAACCTGCTGCAGAACCTGGCGCGCTACGTGTTCGGCAGTGGCAACGTGTTCGAGGATGGTCATCACCTCAATGCCAACGGCCCGATCGCGCTGGAGACCGACACGCGCTTGTGCCACCTGGCCTTCATTGCCGATCCGCAGTTGCCGGCGCGGGACACGGCCAATGGCCATCTGCAGTTCCTGCAGCTGGTCGGTTTGACCGATGAAGAGATGGAGGCGGTCAAGCGCTGGTCGACGCGCGGCGTGCTGCAGGCAGTGCAGCCGGCGATGCCGTTGTGGATCAGCGCTCTGCATCGCGGCAATTTGCTGGACGATCCGGCACTGGCCGCGCAGGTGCAGGCCGGCAGCGAGCGCGAGGGCTCCAGCACCGGCATGTTGTTCATCGAGACGCTGGACTGGCGCCAGGAGGGGGGCGTCACCACCCTGGTGCTCGGCGCTGGCCAGGTGGCCAGCGTGTGCGAGCTGCTGCCGCTACGGCTGCGCCACGGCAAATCGCTGGAACTGGTCAGCCGCGAGCGGCAATGGGAATTCATTCCGGCCGGACGCGGTGAAGTGGGTGACGTGTCCGCCGACAGCGCGCGCTGGGCACTGGACGAGTCGGGACTGCAGGCGCTGGCAGGCGTGCGGGCCGAGCGCGGGATCTACCCGGTGGCCGGGGCGCTGCGCATCGAAGTGGTGCCGACCTACCTGCGCGATGCCAAGGGTGAAGTGATCCGCCAGATCGGCTGAGTGTGACGATGGCACCGGTGGGTCAGAGCCGCCTGCTGTGCAGACGGATCCGACCCCGCCCTGGCAGCCGTGTCGGGGTCGGATCCGTTCGCCACGCGAACGGATCCGACCCATGGTCTGGATCAGGCCAGGCCTTCGGCCTTCAGTGCGGCCTGTACGCCTGCATCGGCGTCCATGCGCGCCTTGTAGGCGGCCAGATTGTCCAGGCCGGACAGGTCGACCTTGGTGCCGGCGGCCCAGCGCAGGGTGATGTAGAAGTACGGGTCGGCGAAGCTGCGGAAGCCGGCCAGCCAGGGCTTGTCGGCCAGCTGCCTGTCGGCGGTCTCGAACAGGCCGCCAAGGCGCTTGTGCGCGGCGGCACGGATCGCGTCGTACTGGCCTTCGTCGGCAATGAACTTGCCCGGCGAGAACAGCGGCGAGAAGGCCGGATGCACATCGGAATTGACGAAGGCCAGCCAGCGGGTGGCTTCGGCGCGCTGGCGCGGGCTGCCGTCGCCGCCGAGGCCAGCCTGCGGGAAGCTGTCGGCGATGTAGCCCATGATCGCGGCGTTCTGCAGCAGCACGAAGTCGCCGTCGACCAGCGCAGGAACGGCACCGGCCGGATTGATCTTGAGGAATTCCGGACCCTTCAGGGTGTCCTTGTTCAGCAGTTCAACCTCGAACGGCTGGCCGGTCCACTGCAGGGCGATGTGGTCGGCGGTGGAACAGGCACCGGGCTTGCTGTACAGCTTCATGGGAACTCCAGGTGATGCGGGCGGGAAGCGCCCACTATCCCAGAGCCTGGCGGCGGGCGGCAACGCTGCCGCCAGCACGGATCGTTACGACTGCCGTGGCTTGAGGTTCTGCACCTTATAGAAGGTGTGATCGCCGATGGTGGCCACCTGGTAGGCATTGCGCCAGTTCGGGCTGGCGATGGACAGCGCAGCGAAATGGCTGGCACCGGGCACGATCTCGCGGCGCTCGCCGGCCGGCAGCGCCCAGTTGCGCTCGGCGTCGAAGGCCACGTTCATCGCCTCGCTCCAGGCCGCGTCGTTGCCCAGCTGGGTGCCGGGGGAGACGATGGTCGGCGCGAACTGCTTGCGCGCGGTGACCACCTGGCACATGGAGTCGCCCCACAGGCCACTGTCGAGGCGGCGCAGGGCGACCTCGGCGACGGCCTGCTGGCCACGCAGGGTCTGGTCGCGGGCTTCCAGGTAAACGGTGGTGCTCAAACACAATGAATCAGCGGCCGGCTGAGGCAACAACTGCGACAGCCAGAGAATCCAGGCCAGTTTCATATAACTCCTTGCTCCGTGTGGGTCGCACCCTCCGGTTCCGGCCGCAGGGGCGACAGGAGGCGGGGCACGACTTGGCGTCATGGGGAGGCGGCCATCGGGGCCGCCCCGTGGGCAGCCCCAAAAGAAACGATCAGTACCGATCGAGGGGGCTGCGCCGGCTCACCGGAAACTGGCTGGTGAGCGGAAAGATGGCGCAAGGTAGGGGGGCATAGCCGAACGCATCGTGAACCGTCCGGCTTGACATTCAGGTTCGGCAGGGGTGACGGAAATCACATTCCGCCCCCCATTCAGGCACCCATCAGAGCGCGGCGGCGACCCGGCTGCCCTGGTCGATGGCCCGCTTCGCATCCAGTTCGGCGGCCACATCGGCCCCCCCGATCAGCTGCGCGTTGATGCCGGCGGCCTGCAGTTCGGCCTGTAGCGCACGGTTCGGTTCCTGCCCGGCGCAGATCACCACGTGGTCGACCGGCAGCAGCTGCTCGCTGCCTTCCAGGCGGATGCGCAGGCCTTCGTCGTCCACGCCCAGGTACTCGACGCCGCCGAGCATGCGCACGCCCTTGGCCTTCAGTGTGGCGCGGTGGATCCAGCCGGTGGTCTTGCCCAACCGTGCACCGGGCTTGCCCGGGCTGCGCTGCAGCAGCCACAGCCGACGCGGTGACGCTTCCACCTCGGGACGGGCCAGCGCGCCGCGGGCCTCGAACGCGCTGTCCACGCCCCATTCGGCCATCCAGCGCTGCGGGTCCAGCGAAGGCGACTCGCCGGCGTGGCTGAGGAACTCGCCGACATCGAAGCCGATGCCGCCGGCGCCGATGATCGCCGCATTGGTGCCTACTTCAACCCGGCCCAGCAACACGTCCAGGTAGCTGACCACTTTGGCGTGGTCGGCGCCGGGGAAGTCGACCCTGCGCGGGGTGATGCCGGTGGCCAGCACCACCTCGTCGAAGCCGGCCAGGGTGGCGGCGTCGGCGCGGGTGCCCAGGCGCAGCTGCACGCCGGTTTCGGCCAGCTTGTGGCGGAAGTAGCGCAGGGTCTCGTGGAACTCTTCCTTGCCGGGGATGCGCTTGGCCACGTTGAACTGGCCGCCGATCTCCTCGTTGGCATCGAACAGGGTGACCTGGTGGCCGCGCTGGGCAGCGACGGTGGCACAGGCCAGGCCGGCGGGGCCGGCACCGACCACGGCAACCTTCTTCGGCGTGGCGGTGGGACGATAGACCAGCTCGGTCTCGTGTGCGGCGCGCGGGTTGACCAGGCAGCTGGCCAGCTTGTTCTCGAACACGTGGTCCAGGCAGGCCTGGTTGCAGGCGATGCAGGTGTTGATCGCCTCCGCGCGGCCGGCACGGGCCTTGTTCGGCCACTGCGGGTCGGCCAGCAGCGGGCGTGCCAGCGACACCATGTCGGCACCGCCATCGGCGAGGATGCGTTCGGCGACATCGGGCATGTTGATGCGGTTGGTCGCCACCAGCGGCACCTTCACATACGGCTTGAGCTTGGCGGTGACGCCGGCGAAGGCAGCCCGGGGCACCGAGGTGGCGATGGTCGGAATGCGCGCTTCGTGCCAGCCGATGCCGGAATTGATGATCGTCGCGCCGGCCGCCTCGATCGCCTGCGCCTGCTGCACGATCTCTTCCCAGTTGCTGCCGTCTTCCACCAGGTCCACCAGCGACAGGCGGTAGATGATGATGAAGTCCGGGCCACAGGCCTCGCGGATGCGGCGCACGATCTCGACCGCGAAGCGCATGCGCTGGTTGGCATCGCCGCCCCAGCGGTCGGTGCGCTTGTTGGTGCGCGGGGCGATGAACTCGTTGATGAGGTAGCCCTCCGAGCCCATCACTTCCACACCGTCGTAGCCAGCCTCGCGGGCCAGCTTCGCGCTGCGTGCGTAGTCGGCGATATGGCGCTCGACGCCACTGGCCGACAGTGCGCGCGGGGTGAACGGGTTGATCGGCGCTTTCAGCTTCGACGGTGCCACCGACAGCGGGTGATAGGCATAGCGGCCGGCATGCAGCAGCTGCAGGCAGATCTTCGCGCCATGCTGGTGCGCGGCAGCGGTGAGCTGCCGGTGCGGACGTACTTCCCAGGGCCAGGACAGCTTGCCGCCGAACGGCTTCAGCCAGCCCACCACGTTCGGCGCGAAGCCGCCGGTGACGATCAGGCCGACGCCGCCCTCGGCGCGCTCGGCAAAGTAGGCCGCCAGCCGCGGGAAGTCGCGGGCGCGATCTTCCAGGCCGGTGTGCATCGAGCCCATCAATACGCGGTTGCGCAGCTGGGTGAAGCCCAGGTCCAGCGGGGCGAACAGATGGGGATAGGCGCTTTCGTTGGCTGGCGACATGGTCGATACGCTTGCGTACGGAAGCGCGAAGCGTGCCGCGAAACGGCGGCCGGGGCAAGGGCCGGCCTTTGGGTAGTGCCGGCCGCTGGCCGGCATCCCGGTCAGCTCAGGGGGACTGCGGTTGCCGGTCGGCGGCCGGCACTACCGGGGTGCGACCGATCCCGAACCAGCCCAGCGTGACACCACACAGCGGGCCGATCAGCAGGGCGAAGGCGAGGGTGCCGAGGCCGACATTGCCGCCCAGCCACCAGCCCAGCAGCAGGACGCTGCCCTCGATCAGGCTGCGCACCTTCCAGATCGGCCAGCCGGTGCGGGCGTGCAGGCCGGTCATCAGGCCATCGCGCGGGCCGGGGCCAAGCTTGGCTCCGATGTACAGGCCAGTGGCCAGCGCGACCAGCAGCATGCCGGCGCAGAACATCGCCAGCTGCCAGCGAAGACCGATTGCCGGCGGCAACAGCCACAGCCCGAACTGCGCAGACGGGCCGATCAGCATCACGTTGAGGACGGTGCCGACGCCTGGCTTCTGTCGCAATGGCCACCACAGCAGCAGCACCAGTGCGCCGATCACGTTGGTGGCCAACCCGAACGATAGCGGTGTCTGCGCGGCGATGCCCTGCGACAACACATCCCAGGGAGCAACGCCGATCGCGGCGCGGATCATCAGCGAGGCACCGAAGCCATACAGGAACAGGCCGACGATCAGTTGCAGCAGGCGCAGGGGCAGGGCGGTGGGCATGGCAGACTCGGGGGAGGAGGATCTGTTCCCACCGTATTCCCACTTCCGCTTCATCCATAGATACAGATGCCGGTCAATCCGCTGGTACAGGCAGCGCCGATCCTGGATGTGGGGCTGTTCTGTAGAGCGAAGCCCATGCTCGGCTGCTTTGCCTGGCGCCGCCAGCCGAGCATGGGCTCGGCTCTACATGGGAAGCGTCACTCGCCCCAGCCTGCCAGCGCCAGCTTGCCCACCGTGCGCCCGCTGGCGAGGCGCTGATGCGCGATGTCCAGGTTGGCCGCAGTGATCGTGCCGAGCGTCTCGCTGAGCGTGCCACGCAGCTGGCCGGCGTCGATCATGCTGGCCGCGCGGCTGAGGATGCGGTGCTGTTCGATGCGGTCGGCGGTGGCGAAGCGGGCGCGCGCGAACATGAACTCCCAGTGGATGCCGATGCACTTGGCCTTGTACGGATCACCGATGCGCAGTGCAGCGCGCGGTTCGACGATCAGGCCGACATGGCCCTGCGGCGCCAGCAGTTGGCCCAGTTCATCCCAGTAGTGGTCGGTGTCGGCCAGATTGAGCGCGACCTGTACCGCATCGATGCCCAGTGCCTGCAACTGGGGCAGCAGCGGCCGGTTGTGGTCGATCACATGGTGTGCACCCATCTGCCGGCACCAGTCGGCCGAGGATGTGCGGGAGGCGGTGGCGATCACCTCGAAGCCGGCATGCCGGGCCAACTGGATCGCCATCGATCCGACGCCGCCCGCACCGCCGATCACCAGCAGGCGCTGGCCGGTATGGCGGCGGTCATCCAACTGCAATGGCATGCGCTGGAACAGCAGTTCCCATGCGGTAAGCGTGGTCAGCGGCAGCGCGGCCGCTTCAGCGAAATCCAGCGTGGTCGGCTTGCGGGCGACCAGGCGTTCATCGACCCATTGGTACTGCGCATTGCAGCCCGGACGGGTGACATCGCCGGCGTAATAGACCTCATCACCGGAGGCGAACAAGCTGGCCTCTTCGCCGATGGCTTCGACCACGCCGGACGCGTCCCAGCCGAGCACGCGGGGCGCCTCCAGCGTGCTTGGGGCAGTGGCCGCGCGCTGCTTGCCATCGACGGGATTGACCGAGACCGCTTCGACCCGGATCAGCAGGTCGCGACCGCGGGGAGGCAGCGGCGGGGGCAGGTGGATATCGCGCAGTGCGGGGGCGGATTCACGACTCAGGGCGACGGCTTTCATCTCGGCTCCGGCTGGGTTCGTGGCCCCATCATAAGGTTCCTCACCTTTCCGCAAGCGCGCTGAACCGTGTGAAGCAATCCGTTGCGGAATATGTCGCTTTCCCCGCCTAAACACCGTCAAACCCTTGCAGCGCGAAGGTCTTGCGGATTTTCATCATCCTGTATAGGGTTTCAACGTCGGACCGGTGGAGGGTCGGGCACAACACTTCACATGTTACGGGACTGTTAACATGACCTTCACCCGCCTGAGCATAATGTTCGCGGCGGTGGCGTGCTGAATCGGCTGTCGAACATCGACGCAGTAGTGCTGGCCCATGCCTCTACCGGTTTCATACCCCCGAAATAGGAGCTGTACTCAATGAACAAGAAGATCCTTACTGCCGCGCTGCTGGGTGGTCTGGCTTTCGCCCAGGCTGCCTCCGCGCAGGAGTTCGATGACCGCTGGTACCTGACCGGTTCGGCCGGCTTCAACTTCCAGGACAGCGACCGTCTGACCAATGACGCTCCGTTCGTGACCCTGGGCCTGGGCAAGTTCATCAGCCCGAACTGGTCGCTGGACGGTGAGCTGAACTATCAGAACCCGAACTTCGATTCGAACAAGGACCTGAACTGGTCGCAGTACGGCGTCTCGCTGGACCTGCGTCGCCACTTCATCAAGGAAGGCCGCGGCTGGAACCCGTACATCGTCGGTGGCCTGGGCTACCAGAAGTCGGAAGAAGAGTACCCGGCGCTGAATGCCAATGGTCCGCGCCAGCGTAAGGACGGCAACGTTGCCGCCAAGCTGGGCGTCGGCCTGCAGACCACCTTCGAGAAGCGCGTTGCTGTCCGCGCCGAAGTGGCCTACCGCGCTGACTTCGACGACAAGAGCGTTGCCGCTCCGAAGGAAGACTGGTTCGGTGACGTGCTGGCTTCGGTCGGCGTCGTGATCCCGCTGGGCCCGGCTCCGGTCGCGGCTGCTCCGGCTCCGGCTCCGGTTGCCCCGAGCTGCGCCGACCTGGATGACGACGGTGACGGCGTCAACAACTGCGACGACAAGTGCCCGAACTCGCAGCCGGGTCAGACCATCGGTCCGGACGGTTGCCCGGTGCCGGTCTCCATCGACCTGAAGGGCGTCAACTTCGACTTCGACAAGTCGAACCTGCGTCCGGACGCCGTGGCGATCCTGAGCGAAGCCACCGAGATCCTGAAGCGTTACCCGGATCTGCGCGTTGAAGTTGCCGGTCACACCGACTCGAAGGGTACCGACGCTTACAACCAGAAGCTGTCGGAGCGTCGTGCTACCGCCGTGTACAACTACCTGACCAAGAACGGCGTTGACGCCGGTCGCCTGGTCGGCCCGATCGGCTACGGCGAGAGCCGTCCGATTGCTCCGAACACCAACCCGGATGGTTCGGACAACCCGGAAGGTCGCGCCAAGAACCGTCGTACCGAGCTGAACGTCCAGAACTAAGTTCTGACGCTCTGCCAGTAGGACACAGCAGGACCCGGCTTCGGCCGGGTCTTGTTGTTTCTGCGGCCCGGAATCCGCGTGTCCGTCGGTCCGGGAACAACCGTTCGTCGGGTTTTTATCCGTAAAACCAATGAGTTGCCGTATTCATTGAAAGTGGCGCTTGAAAGCTGTCGCGGCATTGCTAAACTCGCCGCGTCACTTCCTTTCCTGGATGCCCTTCATGCTGCGCTCTGCATCGGCCGCCTTCCTGGCGCTGGCCCTGGTTCCCGCCGCCCACGCTGCGGTCGATTGCTCGGTCAACACCAGCGCCTCGCCGCTGCCGTTGCCGGCCACGACCATCGCGCCGGTGGCCGACGAGCTGTACATCCGTGGCAACCAGCTGGGCATGCCGGCCGGCGTGCTGAGCAGCAGCTACGATCCGTCGCAGTCGCTGGACCAGGTGCTGCAGCGCCTGCGCATCGATGGCTGCCAGAACATCGCCAAGGCCATTCCGAGCGCCCCGGCAGTGAAGCCGAACGATCCGGCGGCCTACAAGCCGCAGACCGAATTCGACAACACGCCCTGGCGCTTCGACATGAGCCAGAACGGCAAGCGCATGACCGCCGAAGAGTTCGACGCCTGGATGAAGGCGCGTGGCGTGCGTGTGGTCAAGGCGCGTCCGGCTCCGGCCGCCACTCCGGCCCCGGCCGAAGCACCGGCTGAGACCAAGCCGGTCGACAAGAAGTAAGCACCGCGGGGAGCAGAGGCTTGCGCACGCGCCGCCCACCTGCCGCCCCCGCCGCCCGCTCCCACGCACCGCGTGGGCGTGCGACTCCCGCTGCCACTGCCGCCGGTGTCCGTCATGGCCTGGCGCGCGTGCTGTCCAAGGCCGGTGTGTGTTCGCGCAGCGAGGCCGCGCGCTGGATCGCCGATGGCCGCGTGCGCGTCTCCGGCCGCATCGTGCGGGATCCCGAATTCCCGATTGGGCAGCCGGCGCCGCCGATCGAGGTCGATGGCCAGCCGATGGGCGCGCCGCAGCGCCTGTACCTGATGCTCAACAAACCGCGTGGGGTGGTGACCACCGCGCAGGATGAGCGTGGCCGCGATACCGTGTACCGCTGCTTCGATGGTGCCGGCCTGCCGTGGATCGCGCCGGTCGGGCGCCTCGACAAGGCCAGTGAAGGGTTGTTGCTGTTCAGCAACGATCCGCAGTGGGCGGCGCGCCTGACCGACCCGCAGACCGGGCCGGACAAGACCTACCACGTGCAGGTCGACCGCCAGCCCGATGACGCCACGCTGGCGGCCCTGCAGGCCGGCGTGGACGACGAGGGCGAGTTCCTCGTCGCCCAGGCTGTGCGCGTGCTGCGCAGCGGCGACAAGACCGCGTGGCTGGAGGTGGTCCTCGACGAGGGCCGCAACCGCCACATCCGCCGCCTGTTGGCGGCCTTCGACCTGCAGGTGCTGCGCCTGGTCCGGGTTGCGATCGGCGGGCTGCAGCTCGGCGATCTCGGCAAGGGCCAGTGGCGGGTGCTGGAGGTCAGTGACCAGCAGCGGCTGGGGGCCGCTGCACCGGGCTGATCATCGCCCGCGGCCGGCGGTTGCCGGCCACCGTTCCAGGCGTAGGGGGCGTCTGGCTGCTGAATTTCCCGAACGGAGCCTGCCCATGTACCACCCGACCCTCAACCAAACCCTGCGCTGCGCAGGCCTGCTGCTGCCGATGGTGCTGCTGACCGCCTGTGGTGGCCACAAGAAGGTGGCCAAGGCGGAAACGCCGGCCGAGACCCCGGTGGTGGAAGTGAAGACCCCGGAGCTGGATGGTCGCGGCAGCTACCGCTTCCTGATGAGCAACGGCGACAAGAAGATGACCGCCGACGAGTTCGACGCCTGGATGAAGGCCAACGGCATCCGCGTTGCCAAGGGCAACGGCCAGGATGCTGCCGCCAAGCCGGTGGTGGTGGCCAGCAAGGACGAGCCGAAGGGCAAGAAGAAAAAGAAGTGATGCCGGGAAGGTGCCGACCTCGGTCGGCACGCCATCAGGTTCTGGTAGGTGCCGACCTTGGTCGGCACGCTTTGACAGGGTCGGAACCCTTTCCGCAGGAAAGGGATCCGACCCTGGTCGTGATCAGCCCTTGATCACGCCCAGCTCGACACCGATGCGGGTGAACGCATCGATCGCGCGGTCCAGATGCTCGCGGCTGTGCGCGGCGCTGATCTGGGTGCGGATGCGGGCCTGGCCCTTGGGCACCACCGGGAAGAAGAAGCCGATCGCGTAGATGCCTTCTTCCAGCAGGCGCTCGGCGAACTTCTGTGCCAGCGGCGCGTCGTACAGCATCACCGGGCTGATCGGGTGCACGCCCGGCTTCACGTCGAAACCGGCGGCGACCATCTTTTCGCGGAAGTAGCGGGTGTTCTCCACCAGGGCGCCACGCAGGTCGTCGGCGGCGGCCAGCATCTCGAATGCCTTGATGCCGGCGGCAACCACATGCGGCGGCAGCGAGTTGGAGAACAGGTACGGGCGCGAACGCTGGCGCAGCAGCTCGATCACCTCGGCGCTGGCGCAGGTGAAGCCGCCCAGTGCGCCGCCCATGGCCTTGCCCAGGGTGCCGGTGATGATGTCGATCTTCTCCAGCACGCCCTTCACTTCGGCCGAGCCGCGGCCGGTGGCACCGAGGAAGCCGGTGGCGTGGCATTCGTCGATGTGCACCAGGGCGTTGTACTTCTTCGCCAGCGCGGTGATCTCGTCCAGCGGGGCAATGAAGCCGTCCATCGAGAACACGCCGTCGGTGGTGATCAGCTTGGTCTTGCAGCCGGCGGCGTCGGCGGCCTGCAGCTGGGCTTCCAGGTCGGCCATGTCGCAGTTGGCGTAGCGGAAGCGCTTGGCCTTGCACAGGCGCACGCCGTCAATGATCGAAGCATGGTTCAGCGCATCGGAAATGATCGCGTCGTTCTCGCCGAGCAGCGGCTCGAACAGGCCGCCGTTGGCATCGAAGCAGGCGGCGTACAGGATGGTGTCCTGCTTGCCGAAGAAGTCGGCGATCTGCTTCTCCAGCTGCTTGTGCAGGTCCTGGGTACCGCAGATGAAGCGCACCGAGGCCATGCCGAAGCCGTGGGTATCCAGCGCGTCCTTGGCGGCCTGGATCAGGTCCGGATGGTCGGCCAGGCCCAGGTAGTTGTTGGCACAGAAATTCAGCACCTTGCGGCCGTCCTCGAGGGTGATCTCGGCCGACTGCGGGCTGGTGATGATCCGCTCGGACTTGAACAGGCCCTGGGCGCGGATGGCGTCCAGTTCCTCGGCGTAGTGGCGGGTCAGGGCGGAGGAGACGTCGGTCATGGCGTGGGCACGGCTCTGAACGGGGAAACCGCTGATTCTACCGGGCATCGTCGTCCACCGACCGGGCCGGATGGGGCGTCGCCACGGCCGGCACATGTTGCATCGCAATAGCAAACTTGTTAAGAATTCGTGAACCGGACCTGTCCCGTTCCGGCCGCTACACCCGCTCCCGCCTTCCACGCCACGCCACCGCCCCCACCGGAGACGCTCATGAAGCACGCCCGTGCCTGCCTCGCCATTGCCGCTGCCCTGACCCTGGCCGCCCCGTTCGCCGCCAGCGCCCAGGAAAACGAATCGCCGTACAGCTGGAACGTCACCGCTGTTTCCGATTACCTGTTCCGTGGTGTGTCGCAGACCGACGAGGATCCGACCCTGCAGGCCGGTTTCACCTACACCAGCCCGGTTGGCCTGTATGCCGGCGTTTGGGGTTCGGGCGTGGACTTCGGTGCAGGTGATCCGAAGACCGAGGTCGACTACCTGATCGGCTACGGCGTGGACGTCACCGAGCGCGTCAACGTCGACGTGCTGCTGAACCGCTACACCTACCTGAAGTCCAGCCACCAGAACTACAACGAGCTGATCACCACCACCACGCTGGATGACACCTACAAGCTGACGGTGGCCTACACCAACGATGTATGGAACAGCAGCACCGATGGCTGGTACTTCGGCCTGGGTGGCAGCTGGGGCCTGCCGAAGGACTTCACCCTGAATGCCAATGTCGGCCGCAGCACGTTTGAAGACGGCATTGCCAAGGATTACACCGACTGGAATGTCGGCGTTGAGCGCCAGTTCGGGATGGCCAAGGTCGGCCTGGGCTACTACGGTACCGACGGCAACGGCCGCGACAACTCCGGCAAGCTGGCGCACAGCCGCGTGCTGCTGACCGTGGCCATCGGTAACTGATGCGCCTTCGCTGATGTCCACGAAAAAGGCGCCCAATGGGCGCCTTTTTCAATTCCAGCCGCATGCCTTACCCCGGCTGGGGGAGAGCCCCCTTGTTGTTCAAGGGGGCGCGCCGACGGCGCGGGGATAAGGAAACCTGCGGGGGAATTGACCCGAAGGGTCAATTCCAGCTGAGCACAACCTTGCCGGCCTTGCCTTCTTCCATCAGGTCGAAGCCCTTCTGGAAGTCGTCGATCGGCAGCTGGTGGGTCATCACCTTGCCGAGCGGGAAGCCGGACAGCACCAGCTGGGTCATCTTGTACCAGGTCTCGTACATCTTGCGGCCGTAGATGCCCTGCACGGTCAGGCCCTTGAAGATGATCTTGTCCCAGTCGCAGCCGGCGCCCTTGGGCATGATGCCGAGCATGGCGATCTTGCCGCCGTGGTACATGCAGTCGAGCATGTCGTTGAACGCGCGCGGGTTGCCGCTCATTTCCAGGCCGACGTCGAAGCCCTCCATGTGCAGTTCCTTCATCACGTCCTTCAGCGACTGGTTGGCCACGTTGACCACGCGGGTAGCACCCATGTCGGCGGCCAGCTTCAGGCGGAAGTCGTTGACGTCGGTCACCACCACGTTGCGTGCACCGATGTGCTTGCAGATGCCGGCGGCGATGATGCCTATCGGACCGGCACCAGTGATCAGCACGTCCTCGCCAATCACGTTGAACTCCAGCGCACAGTGCGCGGCGTTGCCGTAGGGGTCGAAGAACGCAGCCAGCTCGGACGGGATCTGGTCCGGGATCGGCCACAGGTTGCTGGCCGGCATCACCATGTACTCGGCGAAGGCGCCGTTGACGTTGACGCCGATGCCGACAGTGTTCGGGCACAGGTGTGGGCGGCCGCCACGGCAATTGCGGCAGTGGCCGCAGACGATGTGGCCCTCGGCCGAGACGCGCTGGCCGATCTCGTAGCCGGTCACGGCCGAGCCGAGCGCGGCGACGCGACCGACGAATTCGTGGCCGATGGTCAGGCCCGGCTTGATGGTGCGCTGGCTCCACTCGTCCCACAGGTAGATGTGCAGGTCGGTACCGCAGATCGCGGTCTTCTCGAGCTTGATCAGGACCTCGTTCGGGCCCGGGGTCGGAACCGGAACTTCTTCCAGCCAGATGCCCTTGGCCGCTTCGCGCTTGACCAGGGCCTTCATCGTTTGCTGCGCCATCGGGGTGGAACTCATCAGGGGGAAAGCGCGGATTATAGGGTGCCGCGCGGATTTCCCATGTTGCGCTGCGGGTGCAGTGGCGGAACGAAAGGCGTGCGCCGGCGGGCGTTTCGAACGTACTGCGAACAGCGGTGTCGCTTCGCTCGCCGGGCATGGCTCGGCGCTACCGTCCGAGGCCAGGGGACTGTGGGGAGGCGAGAGGCCAGGCCGATGCAGGACCGTGAGCGCCATGGATGGCGCGACCGAGCCCCCATGGGTGAGGGCGCTTTGCTTGCGGAGCACTGCTTCGCAAGCGCCCGAACGCACAGCCGCCAGCGGCTGGGCCGGGCCGCGGAGCGGGGTTTACGGCGTGTCCTGCATCGGCCTGGCCTCTCGCCTCTGACCGATCGCAATGGAGACGCTGAACGGTGGAAGCACCTGATTGCATGACTTCCGGGGTTCGGGCCGGGGCAGGGCGGCGGGCTACAATCGAGGGTTCCACTACCAGGGGCCGCTCCATGCGCTCGAACCTGCTTGCATTCTCCATCGTCGCCAGCCTCGGGCTGGCCCAGGTCGCCCATGCCGCTGAAGGCATGTGGGTGCCGCAGCAGCTGCCGGAAATCGCCGGCCCGTTGCAGAAGGCCGGCCTGAAGCTGTCCCCGGAACAGCTGTCCAACCTGACCGGCGACCCGATGGGCGCGGTCGTCGCCCTCGGCGGCTGCACCGCCAGCTTCGTCTCGCCGCAGGGCCTGGTGGTCACCAACCACCACTGCGCGTATGGCGCCATCCAGCTGAATTCGACCGCGCAGAAGAACCTGATCAAGGACGGCTTCAACGCGCCGACCCTGAAGGACGAACTGAGTGCCGGCCCGAACGCCCGCGTGTTCGTGCTCGACCAGATCACCGACGTCACCGCCCAGGCCAAGGCTGCCATTGCCGGCGCCGGCAGCGACCCGCTGGCCCGCAGCCGCGCGCTGGACGCGTTCGACAAGGCCCAGGTCGCCGCCTGTGAAGCCGATGCCGGCTTCCGCTGCCGCCTGTACAGCTTCTCCGGCGGCAATACCTACCGCCTGTTCCGCAACATGGAAATCAAGGACGTGCGCCTGGTCTACGCGCCCCCGGGCAGCGTCGGCAAGTTCGGTGGCGACGTCGACAACTGGATGTGGCCGCGCCACACCGGCGACTTCTCGTTCTACCGCGCCTACGTGGGCAAGGATGGCAAGCCGGCTGCCTTCGCCGCCGACAACGTGCCGTACCAGCCCAAGCACTTCCTGAAGTTCGCCGACCAGCCGCTGGGCGCCGACGACTTCGTGATGGTGGCCGGCTACCCGGGCCGCACCAACCGCTACGCCCTGGCCGGCGAGTTCAACGAAACCGCCAGCTTCACCTACCCGACCATCGCCAAGCACTACAACGCAGTGCTGAAGATGATCGCCGATGCCGGCAAGGCCGACGCCGACGTCAAGGTGAAGTACGCCGCCACGGCCGCCAGCATGAACAACGTGGCCAAGAACTACCTGGGCCAGCTGGAAGGCTTCAAGCGCATCGACGCCGCCGGCCAGAAGCAGGCTGAAGAAGCCGCCGTACTGGCGTGGCTGAAGAAGCAGGGCGCTGCCGGCAAGCCGGCCCTGGCGGCACACGCGCAGCTGCTCAAGCATCTGGATACCAGCAAGTCGACCCGCGAACGCGACCTGTTCGTCGGCCAGTTCAACAACACCTCGGCCGTCGGCGCAGCGATCACCCTGTACCGCCTGTCGATCGAGCGCAGCAAGCCGGATGCCGAACGCGAGGCCGGTTACCAGGAACGCGACCTGACCACCATCGAAGGTGGCCTGAAGCAGATGGACCGTCGCTACGTGGCGAAGATGGACCAGCAGCTGCAGACCTACTGGCTGGACCAGTACGTGGCCCTGCCGGCCGCGCAGCGCGACAACGAAGTGCTGAACAAGTGGCTGGCCGGCAGCGATGCCGCTGCGGTCAAGTCGCTGGTGAACAAGCTGGGCGGCACCGAGCTGGGCAGCCTGGACACCCGCCTGAAGTGGTTCAAGGCCGACCGTGCCGCGTTCGAAGCCAGCAATGATCCGGCCATCCAGTACGCCGTGGCCGTCATGCCGGCGCTGCTGAAGCAGGAAGAGCAGCGCAAGATCCGCGAAGGCGAATCGCTGACCGCGCGTCCGCTGTACCTGCAGGCCGTGGCCGACTACAAGAAGAGCCAGGGTGAGTTCGTCTACCCGGACGCCAACCTGTCGCTGCGCATCACCTTCGGCAACGTCATGGGCTATGGCAAGGATGGCGTGAAGTACACCCCGTTCACCACCCTGGAAGGCGTGGTGGCGAAGGAAACCGGTGAAGATCCGTTCGATTCGCCGAAGGCGCTGCTCGATGCGGTCAAGGCCAAGCGTTACGGCGGCCTGGAAGACAAGCGCATTGGTTCGGTGCCGGTGAACTTCCTGTCCAACCTGGATATCACCGGTGGCAACTCGGGTTCGCCGGTGCTGGACGCCAACGGCAAGCTGGTCGGCCTGGCCTTCGACGGCAACTGGGAATCGGTCAGCTCCAACTGGGTGTTCGACCCGGTGATGACCCGCATGATCGCCGTCGACAGCCGCTACATGCAGTGGATCATGCAGGAAGTGGCACCGGCGCCGCAGCTGCTGAAGGAACTGAACCTGGCGAAATAAACCGGTTGCGGTAGTGCCGGCCGCTGGCCGGCAACCTCGACCAGATAGCCGGAGTTTCCGAAACCCCGCGACCCACGTCGCGGGGTTTTTTCATGCCCGGCCCGGCCCGGTGCGCCGAACAGGTATCATCCCTGTTCCGCGCACTTCACAGGATGTGAACGAAACGCGGAAACCTCCTCCCCCCAGGACCCCTTGCACGCATGCGCATCCTGCTTGCCCGCCACGGCGAAACGCCGTGGAACGCCGAAGGCCGCTACCAGGGCCAGATCGATATTCCGCTTTCGCCGATCGGCGAAGCCCAGGCCCAGGCACTGGGTGCCCGCCTGGCCTCGGTCGACATCACCCGTGCCGTCGCCTCGCCGCTGTCGCGCGCGCAGCGCACCGCACAGCTGGCGCTTGGCGCCGCGCGTGCCGACATGCTGCTGACCGAGCCGGAGCTGCAGGAAATCGCCCACGGTGAGTGGGAAGGGCTGCTGGCCAGCGAAATCAACGAGAAGGATCCGTCGCGCCTGCAGGCCTGGCGCGAGGAGCCCGATACCGTGCTGATGCCCGGCGGCGAATCGCTGCGCCTGGTGCTGGAACGCAGCTGGCGTGGCCTGGCCCGTGCCACCGAAGGCCTCGGCGAGCACGACACCCTGCTGGTGGTTGCCCATGACGCGGTCAATCGCGTGATCCTGTGCAAGGTGCTGGGCCTGCCGATTTCCCGCCTGTGGACCTTCCGCCAGGCGCCGACCACGCTCAACCTGCTCGAAGGCGCCGACCTGGACAGCCTGGAAGTGGTGCGCCTGAACGACTGCGCCCACCACACGCCGTTCTTCGGCGAAGCCAAGCACCGCGCCCTCTGACCCGCCACACCGAACCACCTGTACCTGTTGGAAGCACTGCCGTGACGAACCCCCCGACCACCCTGGCCGACTGGCTGGATTACATTGAACGCCAGCACCCGGCGAGCATCGACATGGGCCTGGAGCGCGTGCGCGCCGTGGCCACGGCGATGGGTCTTGGCGCCCCGGGCGGGCGCACCATCGTGGTCGGTGGCACCAACGGCAAGGGCTCCACCGTGGCCTTCATCGAGGCCATCGGCCGTGCTGCCGGTTGGAAGGTCGGCGCATACACCTCGCCGCATCTGCTGCGCTACAACGAACGTGTGCGCATCGATGGCCAGGATGTCGACGATGCGGCGTTGGTTGCTGCGTTCAATGCCGTCGAAGCGGCACGCGGCGACACCACGCTGACCTATTTCGAGTACGGCACGCTCGCTGCTTTGCAGCTGTTCGCCGAGGCAGAGCTGGACCTGGCGGTGCTGGAAGTGGGCCTGGGTGGCCGCTTGGATGCGGTCAACATCATCGATGCCGACGTGGCGGTGATCACCACCGTGGACATTGACCACGCCGAGTGGCTGGGCGAGGACCGCGAGGCGATCGGTACCGAGAAGGCCGGCATCATCCGCGGCTGGAAGCCGGTGATCCTGGGTGAGACCGATCCGCCGTCGAGCGTGCTGGCGCGTGCCTATCTGGTCGGTGCCAACGCGATCCGCGGCGGCAGCGACTATTTCTATGAACCGATTGATGCCCAGCGCTGGCGCTGGCGTGATGTCGGCCTGCGCATGGAACTGCCGACCCCGGCGCTGGCCGGCCCGATCCAGCTGGCCAACGCCGGTGCCGCCATCGCCGCGCTGCGCGCGCTGGACAAGCCGGTGCCGCGTGCGGCGTGGGCCGCGGGTATCGCGGCAGCGCGCATCTCCGGCCGCATGCAGGCGTTCGAGCGTGACGGTGTGCAGATCCGCGTGGACGTAGGCCACAACCCGCAGGCTGCCGGCCAGCTGGCGCGCGCGCTGAAGGCCGAAGTGTCAGCCGGCCGCACCCTGGCGGTGTACGCCGCGTTGCAGGACAAGGACGCGGCGGGTGTGGTGCAGGCACTGCAGGACGTGGTGGGCGAGTGGACCCTGGCTGGCCTGGACGGCCCGCGCGGGCAGAGCGCCCAGCAGCTGCAGGCACGCCTGACCGGTACGGCTGCGGCCAAGGCACAGCGGGCCGGTACCGTTGAACAGGCGCTGGCGCAGGTGTTGTCACAGTCCGAGCGGGGGGACCGTGTGCTGGTATTCGGCTCCTTCCATACCGCCGCTGCGGCCCTGCAGTGGCTGCAGGGCGACGCCTGATCCGCGTTCAGCCAACGCCGACGCCGGCCGGTCCGGCACCCGTATAATCGACGGCAATCTCCGGACAGTTGCCTGCCTCACGTGGATACGCCTCTGAAACAGCGTCTGATTGGTGCCATCGTGCTGGTGGCACTGGCCGTGATTTTCCTGCCGATGCTGGTCAAGGGACCCGCGCCCGACAGCGGTGTCGCCAATGTGCCGATCGCCGCACCGGATGCGCCGGCCGATGGCCAGTTCGAAACCCGTGAGTTGCCGCTGGTCGCCCCGGCGGGCGGTGCCACCGGCCTGCAGACCGGTCAGGCCAAGCCGCTGCAGGAGGCTGCCACGCCGGCTACGCCGCCGACCGTGGATACCTCGCCGGCGGTTGCCGCCGGCAACTACGCCGTCACCTTCGGCGCCTACGGCAGCAAGGCCGACGCCGATGCGGTGATCGCCTACCTGAAGCGCTCGCAGCTGCCGGGCTTCGCCGAAACGGCCACCATCAACGGCCGCCAGGCATGGCGCGTGCGCGTTGGACCTTACGCCGACCGTGCCCAGGCCGAAGCGGCCCGCCTGCAGGCGGTGAAGATCCGCGCCGATGTGAAGGCCGAAGTCATCGCCCTGGACGCAGCAGCGGGTAACAGTGCCGCCGTTGCCGCTACGCCGGCCTCACCCGGCACCAGTACTCCGGCCGCAGCCACCGCGCCGTCGGCCAGTGGCAATCCCGTGCGCAGCGAAAGCCTGCCGCCGAGCACGCCGACCACCACGCCGGCCGCCAAGCCGGAACCGCCGAAGCCGGCGCCGAAGCCGGAGGCTTCAAAGCCCGAGCCGAAGCCGGAGGTCACGGCCAGCAAGCCGGCCACGGCTCCGACCACGCCGGCAGCACCGGCCGCCAGCGGCGTCGGTTTTGCCGTGCAGCTGGGCGCGTTCGGTCAGGCCAACGATGCCAATGCCCTGCGCGACAAGGTCCGTGCCGCCGGCTTCAGCGCCTTCGTCGAGCAGGTGCGCACCGAAAAGGGCACCCTGCATCGCGTCCGCGTCGGGCCAGTGGCCAATCGCGCCGATGCCGAGCAGTTGAAGGCACAGGTCGCCGCCAAGGTCGGCGTGGCCGGCATGGTCCGACCGCACCCGTGATCCAGCGTGTTGCCCGCCGTCGTCACTGGCAGGAGCGGGCTGCGTGATCGATATCGTGCTGGGCGTGCTGATCGGCGCCTCCGTATTGTTCGGTTTCATCCGTGGCTTCGTGGGCACGGTGGTTGCGCTGGTGTCGTGGCTGCTGGCCGGCTGGATGGCCTTCACCTTCGGCAACGAGGCCTCGCACTGGTGGGCGGCACCGCAGCCACCCGGCACCGGCCATTACCTGGCCGGGTACCTCGGTGTCTTCGTTCTGACCGTCGTGGTGGTTGGGTTGGTCGGGCTGCTGCTGAAGGCCGCGATCAAACTGACCCTGCTGGGCGGCGTCGACCGCCTGCTGGGCGGCACCCTGGGCCTGGTGCGCGGTTTGTTCTTCGCCAGCATCCTGTTGTTGCTGGCCGGATTCACTGCGTTGCCGGGCGAACCGGCCTGGCAGCAGTCGCAGCTGCGGCCGCTGCTGCAGCCTGCCGTGGCGTGGATGCAGGCCCAGCTGCCGCATCTGGACAACGTGCTGCCGCAGTCGCTGCCCTTGGAGGCCCTGCTGCCAGAGCGCCTGCCCTTGCCTCTGGACGAGATCACCCCATCTTCGCAGCAAGTGTTGGGCAAGCCGGCGGCGACAGGCGATAATGGCGTCCTCAACCAGGTAGTGGCGGGCGGCGGATGGCCGCGGCCCGTGGAGATGGAGCAGGAGCCCGCACGGGCCTCCACACTGCCCAGCAACATCGAGCCGGCGCCCGTGCGCCCGGCACGGCCCGCGCCAGCCGCGGACGGAATCCACGGCCAGGTACGGCCACCTTCCCTGTAACTGGGCGCAGCCCAGCGGAGACCTCGCACCATGTGTGGCATCGTCGGAATCGTCGGCAACCAGAACGTCGCCGGGCAGTTGTATGACGGCTTGACCGTTCTCCAGCATCGCGGCCAGGATGCGGCGGGCATCGCCACGGCCAATGGCAGCCGCCTGCGGGTGCAGAAGGCCACCGGCCTGGTCCGCGATGTGTTCGATGCACGCACCATGTCCACCCTGGAAGGCAGCGTCGGCATCGCCCATGTGCGCTACCCGACGGCCGGCTCGGAAGGCATGGACGAGGCGCAGCCGTTCTACGTGAACTCGCCGTACGGCATCGCGCTGGCCCACAACGGCAACCTGATCAACACCGAGGCGCTGCGCCAGCAGGTGTTCGAACAGGACCGCCGCAACGTCAACACCGATTCGGACAGCGAAGTGCTGCTGAACGTGTTCGCCTATGAACTGGAGCAGCAGCGCCAGCTGAGCCCGGAAGCCGCGATCCGCGCGGTGGCCGGCGTGCACCGCCGCTGCAAGGGTGGCTATGCGGTGGTCAGCGTGGTGCTGGGCCTGGGCCTGGTCGCCTTCCGCGATCCGCATGGCATCCGGCCGCTGGTACTGGGCAAGCGCAGCCACGCCGAAGGTGACGAGTACATCGTCGCCTCCGAGTCGGCCGCGCTGGACGTGCTGGGCTTCCAGCGCGTGCGCGACGTGCAGCCTGGCGAAGCGCTGGTGATCACCGCGCGCGGCGAGCTGTTCTCGGAAATCTGCGCCGAGCCGGCCGAGCACACCCCGTGCATCTTCGAATACGTGTACTTCGCGCGTCCGGATTCGATGATCGACAACGTCTCGGTGCACAAGGCGCGCATGCGCATGGGCATCAAGCTGGGCGAGAAGATCCTGCGCCTGCGCCCGGACCACGACATCGACACCATCATCCCGATCCCGGACACCTCGCGCGATGCCGCGCTGGAAATCTCCAACGTGCTGGGGGTGAAGTACCGCGAAGGCTTCATCAAGAACCGCTACATCGGCCGCACCTTCATCATGCCGGGGCAGGGCGAGCGCGTGAAGTCGGTGCGCCGCAAGCTCAACCCGATCCACCTGGAGTTCCGCAACCGCGTGGTGCTGCTGGTGGACGACTCGATCGTGCGTGGCACCACCAGCCAGCAGATCGTGCAGATGGCCCGCGATGCGGGCGCGCGCAAGGTCTACCTGGCCAGCGCGGCACCGCCGGTGCGCTACCCGAACATCTACGGCATCGACATGCCGGCGGCCGAGGAACTGGTCGCGCACAACCGCACCGTGGAAGAGATCGAAGCCCACCTGGGCTGCGACTGGCTGATCTACCAGGACCTGGAAGACATGGAAGCGGCGGTGAGCGAGGGCAACCCGGCGCTGCGCAACTTCGATTCGTCCTGCTTCAACGGCCACTACCCGACGGGTATCGAGCCGGGCTACTTCGAGCGCATCCAGCAGCTGCGTTCGGACGACGCCAAGCACAAGCGCCGCGCCTGAGGTCCAGGCGTGGTTGCGGTGCCCGATGTTGGAGGTGACCTGCTGCGCGCGGCGCAGCAGTGCCTGGCTGAAGCCGACCCGCTGCGCAAGGTCGCGCTGACCCAGGCGTATGCGGCCGCGTTCCGTGCCGGTCGCCTGAAGGTGGCCGCCGATGCGCCGCCGCCGGAGCCGATCTGCATGCCGGGCCGGCCGGCACGGCTGGTGCTGGTGCATCCGCGCGAAGTGCCGCGGCGCGGACTGGGCGGCGTGGAAGGGCGTGCCGCCTTCATCCACGCCATCGCCCATATCGAACTCAACGCGATCGACCTGGCCTGGGATGCGGTGTACCGCTTCCGCGGCCTGCCGTCGGCCTTCCATGCCGACTGGGTCAGCTGTGCCGACGACGAGTCGCGGCACTTCATGCTGCTGCGCGAGCGGCTGCAGGTGCACGGCCACGACTACGCCGATTTTCCCGCGCACAACGGCCTGTGGGAAATGTGCGAAAAGACGGCGCACGATGGCCTGGCACGCATGGCGCTGGTGCCGCGCGTGCTGGAGGCGCGCGGCCTGGACGTGACACCGGGCATGATCGAGAAGCTGCGCAATGTCGGTGATGGCGAAACCGCCGATGTGCTGGAAGTGATCCTGCGCGAGGAAGTGGCGCACGTCGCCGCCGGTTCCCGCTGGTACCGCTGGTACTGCGATCGCGCCGGTGTCGAGCCGCGTGCGCGTTTCAAGGAACTGCTGGTGGAGTACGCCGGCGGCTACCTGCATGGGCCATTCAACATCGAAGCGCGCCTGCTGGCCGGGTTCGATGCGGATGAGCTGGCCAACCTGGTTGAACAGGCCGGTTGAAGAAAAGGGGACGGAGGGGATTAAGTCGTTTGTGGCACAAACGACTTAATCCCCTCCGTCCCCTTTTTTCATGCGTTCGGCAACACCACGCGCTTGCCATCCACTGTCGGCCGGTTGATGTAGAACAGGCCGGGACCCGGCCGGTAGGGCAGTTCGTTGACGCCGGCATCGGCGGCGTAGGTCAGTGCGGTATCGCCCAACGCATCGAAATTCCAGTGCGCGGACTGCATCAGGTAGCGTCTGCGCAGCAGCGCCTCCTGGGTCTGGGTCAGCGCCTGTCCGGCCACCAGCCGCCGTGCGATCGGCTGCAGCGCCGACGGCAGTTCCCAACCGGGAACATCGGCGGCGTTGGCGACCCATTGCACGCCTGCATCGATCGCATGCTGCTGCATCACCTGCAGCGCGATCAGCTGGTAACGCCAGTCGATGCGCCGACGCAGCACCACGGCAGCGGTGACGTACAGCACGGGTGACAGCAGCACACTGCGGCTGCCGGCGCGACGCTGCTGCTGCCACTGGTGCCAGACATCCACCCAGATCTCCTTTTCACCCACGCCCAGCTGCTGCCGCCAGCGTTCGGCGTCGGCCTGCGTTTCGGCGTAGGCCGTGGTGGCCTGCAGCAACGCCAGTGGAGGGACCTGGTAGTCGGAAACCGCTGGGCGACGCAGCTGCTGCCGGCGTGGACGGCTGAGCAGCTTGGGCCCTTCTTCCAGCTGGTTGTAGCCACCGCCGATGTTGGCGTGCACGCCGGGCAGGGCGATCTCGGTGAACGTTGGCGCGACGCTGGTCAATGGATAGTGTTGGCGATGCTCGTCGCGCGCGGCCAGTTGCACGACGTGTGCCGCGATGCCACTGCGCAGGGCGAGCTGCGGGTGTTCATCGGCGCGGCCACCATTGACTGCAACCACGGTGTCGAACAGTCCGATGAAGCGCAGCACCGGCGTGACGGCGGCGAAGTCCGCAGTGCAGGGCAGGCCGGCGCCCTGCAGCAGCTGGCGCCAGCGCGCGCTGTCCCAGGCCTGCAGCTGGTTTGCGATATCACGTGCCGCGGCAGCACCGCGCGAATAGCCGAACAGATCCAGCTGCACGCCACGCAGCGGTCGCTGCCAGCGCGCGGACAGCTCGGCCAGTGCCGCCGGCAGCAGCACCTGCATCGCGCGCTGCACTTTCGCGCGAACGCCACTGGCACCGATGCCGAAGGCCAGTCCGATCAGATCGTCATCGGCATCATCGCGGGTCCCCACGCCCTCGACATAGATCGACAGCGAAGGCGCGGCCATCGCATCGCGGCGGCTGTCCGGATACAGCTGCTGCAGGCGCGCGATGTTGGTCAGGCCGTTGTCGTAGCTGCTGGTCAGCCGGCTCTGGTAGGTCGAATCATCATCCGCGCGCAGCTGCGCCGGGCGTGGCTGCGGAACCTGTGGGCGACCGCGTGCCAGGTTGTGTGCGTTGTTGCGGGTGCCATCGAAGAACAGGCCGATCCGCAGCAAGCCGACATCTTCGTCCGTGTCCTGCGATGGTGCCATGTGCATTCCCCGTCGTGGCTGCGTCACGGTAGCGCGAAAGCGGTGTATTGGCGAAGTGTAGTGACGCTTTTGACCTTACTTAACGCAGATGCGGTCGATCACAGTTCCTGATTTTCATTCCCATCTTCTATTGAATTCACACGACCCGCGCAGGCCAGATGGCCAGACCCGGTAGACCCGGGCGTGCTGCATCAACGCTGTTCACATCATTCAAGGAGCGACGCAATGTTGTCCAGATCGATTGGCAAAGCGGCAGGTGGCCTGGTGTTGGGTTTGTCGGTGGCAGCGGCCGCGCATGCGGCACCGTTGTTCGAGCCGGTGACGGTCATCAGCCGCGCATCGGCAAACAGTGAGCCCGCGCTGGGCAAGCTGCTGGCCACCCCGTCCACCGCGACGGTACAGGAAGTGCGTGTCGACGCTGCTGCCACTGCGCAGCCGCAGCTGGAGTTCGAACTGCTTGGCCAGCGCGTGCAGGCGGTACGCAGCAAGGTTGAAGCCCTGCCCGATGGCGGCAGCATCTGGTACGGCCAGTTGCGCTCGCCGTCCGATCGGCTGACTGCCGCCACTTCGAACGGCCAGGATGATCCTGGTAATTCAGTGATCCTGGTGCGTTCGGGCAACACCCTCACCGGTTCGATCCGCAAGGACGGCAAGCTGTATCGCCTGCGCCCACTGGGCAACCGCCATGTACTGGTGGAAGTGGATGAATCGCGGATGCCGGCCGACCATCCGGCCGACTACAACCAGCTGCCGAAAATCCCGATGGGCAACAATGACCGCATCGGCATCGCGCAGGCCTCGTCCGGTACCCCGGCCACCATCCGCGTGCTGGTGGTGGCGACCAATGCCGCCGTCGCCGCCTATGGCGGCAACATGCAGTCGCTGGTGCAGCTGGCGGTGGCCGAATCCAACCAGGGCTACGTCAACAGCAACGTGGGCATCACCCTGCAGCTGGCCGGCTATGAAACCACCAGCTACACCGAATCCGGCAACTTCACTACCGACCTGACCCGCTTCCGCAACACCAGCGACGGCTACATGGACAGCATCCACACCAGCCGCAACAACACTGCGGCCGATGTCGGCGTGCTGCTGATCAACAACACGAGCTACTGCGGGTTGGCCTCGGGCATCGGTTCGACGGCATCGACGGCGTTCGCGGCGGTGTACTGGGATTGCGCGACCGGCTATTACTCCTTCGCGCATGAGATCGGCCACCTGCAGAGTGCGCGGCACGATATCGCCAGTGATCCCAGCACGTCGCCCTATGCCTATGGGCACGGTTATCGCTACGAGCCGTCCTCCGGTTCGCGCTGGCGCACGATCATGGCTTATGACTGCTCGGCCGGCTGCCCGCGCCTGAACTACTGGTCCAACCCGAACATCAACTACAACGGCATCCCGATGGGCAATGCCAGCACCGCCGACAACCAGCGCGTGCTGGTCAATACCAAGGCCACCATCGCGGCCTTCCGCTGAGGCCAAACGCCGACCGAGGTCGGCGTCTACCCGGGTGCGTTCACCTGCCCTGGTAGATGCCAACCTTGGTTGGCACCCTGCGATCCATCATTCGCGCGGCAGGGTATCCAGCGTCCAGCCGCTGGCATCCACGCGCAGCACCGAACCCTGTTCGTACCAGTCACCCAGCACGATGCGGGTGCAGGCACGGCCACCGGCCTGCAGGCTGTGCACCGCCGGGCGGTGGGTGTGGCCATGGATCATGGTATCCACGCCATGGCGCACGAAGGTGGCATCGACTTCGGCCGGCGCCACATCGGTGACGGACTCGAACTGCGCACGATCATCCTGCTTCATTTCCGACTGGCGGGCCTGGCTGGCGTCGCGCGCTTTCTGCGCGAAGGCGATGCGTGCGGCCAGCGGCTGCGACAGGAACTGGGCCTGGAACACCGGATCGCGCGTCTGTGCGCGGAACTGCTGGTAGGGAATGTCGTCGGTACACAGCAGGTCACCGTGCTGCAGCAGTACCGGACGGCCGTACAGCTCGATCACGCAGGGGTCGGGCAGGATGCGCAGGCCGGCACGGCGCGCGTAGTCCTCACCGAGCAGGAAATCACGGTTGCCGCGGATGAAATACACCGGCACACCGCTGTCGGACAGTACCTTCAGCGCATCGGCCACCGCATCGGCAGCGGGCGAGGGCGTATCGTCGCCGATCCAGGCTTCGAACAGGTCGCCGAGGATGTACAGCGCGTCGGCGCCGGGCGCCTGCTCGCGCAGGAAGCGCAGGAACAGGTCGGTGATCTCCGGACGGCTGGGGTCCAGGTGCAGGTCGGAAATGAACAACGTGGTCATGCCCGCATTCTAGGCCATCAACGATGACGGTAGCGGCCCGGGCCGCGCCGTCAGGCCCGGCGGCGATCACACCGGCAGCGGCAACCAGGCCAGGCTGGCCGAGGCAAGCACGGTGGCGATGCCGGTGGCGGCAAGCACATCCGAGGGATAGTGCAGGCCGAGCACCACCCGCGACAGCGCGACGCCGGCGGTGAACGGCACCAGCAGCGGCGCCAGCCACGGGTAGTAGGCCAGCGCGACGATGGTGAACGACACCGCGTGCAGGGTGTGCCCGGAGGGGAAGCTGAATTCGTCCAGGGGTGCCACCCAGGCGCGGATACGCAGGTCCGCCGCGTACGGGCGCGGGCGCCGGGTCCAGCGCTTGAGGCCCTTGTACAGCAGCAGCGCGGCCAGGCCGGTGGCGGCCATGTGCACCGATGCGCGCAGGCCGTCGAAGCCATCAAGCAGCACCAGTGCCCCCATCAGCACATACCAGAACACGCCATCGCCGAGCCGGCTGATGACCGAGAACAGGCGGCGCACACGGCGGCGCCGGCAGTAGTGGTTGGCCCGTCGGCACAGGCGTGCTTCGCGGTCGGCCAGCAGCTCAAGCCGCGTGGTGCGCATGGCCGCTCCTCCGCGACAGGGCCAGTTCGGCCAGCAGGGCATCGAACTCCGCCACCACCTGCTGTGGATGCAGGCGCTTCATCGCGCGCGCGGCGTTGCCGCCCAGCATCTGCCGCTGCGCGTCATCCGCCGCCAGTTGCACCGCGGCTTCGATGAACTGCTCGTCGCTGTCCACCGCTGCGCCATTCTCACCGCTGCGCAGGTACTCACGGGCGGCGCCATAGTCGAAGGCCACGGTGGCCACACCGCTGGCCATGCTTTCCAGAGTCACGTTGCCGAAGGTCTCGCTGCGGCTGGGGAACAGGAACAGATCGCCGCTGGCGAAATGCCGGGCAAGCGCGTCGCCGCGCTGGATGCCGCAGAAGATGAAGTCGGGGTTTTCATGCGCCAGTTTTTCGCGGGCAGGGCCATCACCCACCCACACGAAGCGGGCCTTCGGACGGATCTGCTGCAACCGACGGAAGGCTTTCACGGCCAGACCGAGGTTCTTTTCCGCGGCGATGCGGCCAACATAGATCGCCACCAGGCCGTTGCCGTCCACGCCCCATTCCTCGCGCAGCGCAGGATCACGCCGGTTCGGATCGAACTGCTGGCTGTCGACTGCACGTGCCAGCAGGCGTACGCGTTCGAAGCCCTGCTCGCCGAGGAACTGCTGCAGCTCGCGCGTGGGCACCAGGGTCGCATCGGCCTGGTTGTGGAAGCGGCGCATCCAGCGCATCGCGGCTGCCTGCAGCCAGGCCACGCCGTAGTCGGGCAGGTATTCGTCGAAGCGGGTGTGGAAGCCACTGGCGACCGGAATGCCGAGACGCCGTGCGGTGCGCACGGCCGACCAGCCCAACGGACCTTCGGTGGCGACATACACGGCATCCGGCCGTTGTTGCTGCCAATGGCGACCGAGACGGATCGGTGCCGGCAGGCCGAAGCGCAGCCCGGGGTAGCGTGGCAGGGCGGCGCCGGGAACCAGCAGGGTGCCCGGTGCGGAGTCCAACGATTCGCTGGACTGGCGCGGCCGGATCAGGTCGATCTCATGACCGGAATTGCGCAGTCCCTGTTCCAGGCCCTGCACGGTGAGGGCAACGCCGTTCACTTCCGGCGGATAGGTCTCGGTGACGATGGCATAGCGCATGGCGGGCCTCCGGTTTTCCGGCATGCTCGGGCCTGGCGATGTAGCCGATATGACCACTTTGCGACCGCCAGATGACGCGGGTTGGGCCCGCGTGCCACCACGGCCCGGAAGGGCCGTGGTGGGGGACGCGTGCGGTGCGTGGATCAGAAGCGCTGCTGGTATTTCATGTAGATGAAACGGCCGATGTCGAAGCCACCGTAGTAGGAGAACAACGAGTGCAGCCTCAGGCCACGAACGGCCGGAACTGGATGCCCAACCCGGCGATGCCGTCGGTCTCGCCGATCAGGTCGGCGCGCAGCAGCGGACGGGCGTCGATGAAGGCCTGCGGCACGATCAGCGACAGGCGGTTGTCATCGGCGGTCAGTTCCAGCGCCGGCAGCGGGGCGTCCTCATGGGCACGGTTGAGCAGCACCGCCAGGCGCAGCAGGGCGGCCAACCGGCGTGCGGTCAGCAGCAGGCGCTCGGGCAGGGCGTCGAAGGCGGTCTTGGTCACGCTGCGGCGATGGCTGCGCACCAGGGCGGCCAGCATCTGCTGCTCCTGCCGCGAGAAGCCGGCGATGTCCGAGTGCTCCAGCACGTAGCTGCCATGCACGTGGTAGCCGCTGTGGGCGATCATCAGGCCCAGCTCGTGCAGGCGCGCTGCCCAGCCGAGCATGCGCGCATCGTCGGCATCGAGCCGCCAGCGTTCCTGCACCTGTTCCAGCAGTGACAGCGCGGTGTCCTGCACACGGTCGGCCTGCACGGTATCGATGCCGTAGCGCTGGCTGAGCGCGGACACCGATTCATCGCGCAGGTCGTTCTCGCCAGCGCGGCCAACGATGTCGTAAAGGATGCCTTCGCGCATCGCCGCCTTGCTGACCAGCAGCTTCTGCAGGCCAAGTGCCTGGAAGGCGGCCTCCAGCACCAGGATGCCGCCGGCGATGATCGGACGGCGGTCGCTGGACAGCCCGGGCAACTGGATGTCGTCGATCTTCTTGGCCTTCAGCAGTTCGTCGCGCAGCTGCGGCAGGGCCTCGGCGGTGATCGCCCCCTTGCTCAGCTTCATCGTCGCGCAGATCTCGCTGATCGCCTTGTGCGTGCCCGAAGAACCCAACGCTTCCTGCCAGCCCAGCGCGCGGTACTTGCTGGCGAAGGGCTGGAACTCGCGACCGATCTCGGCCAGCGCGTCCTTCCAGCGCTTCTTGCTCAGCTTGCCGCCGGGGAAGAAACGGCGGGTGCTGGCAATGCAGCCGGCCTGCAGGCTTTCGCGCTCCAGGGTCTGCATGCCCATGCCGATGATGAATTCGGTGGAGCCGCCGCCGATGTCGATGACCAGCCGGCGCTGGCCGGGCTTGGGTGGCTGCGCGTGGGCTACGCCCAGGTAGATCAGGCGTGCCTCTTCGCGGCCGCTGACCACTTCGATGGCGTGCCCCAGTGCGGTTTCGGCCGGGACCAGAAACGACTGTGGCGAGCGCAGCTGGCGCACGGTGTTGGTGGCGAGGGCACGTACCCGGTGCGGCGGTACATTGCGGATGCGCTGGCCGAAGCGGGCCAGACATTCCAGCGCGCGCTGCCGGGCAGCGGAGGAGAGTCCACCTTTGCCATCCAGGCCGTCGGCCATGCGCACCGTCTCGCGCAGGCGGTCGATTACCCGCAGTTGGCCGAGCGTGTAGCGCGCGATGACCATGTGGAAACTATTGGAGCCAAGGTCGATGGCGGCCAGCAGGTCGCCATCCTGCAATGCGGGCGGAGTCGTGGTGGTGTGCGGCATGGACGAATGTTAGCCGAAGGGGCGGTGTGCTCGTCACCGCGCGGCCTTCACATTTTGGAAGAGGGGAGTGCGGCAGGGCTGCGCCCTGCACCCGCAGAGGCCAGAGCAACGGCAACAGCAACAGCAACAGCAACAGCGGGCTATCCGTGGGATGGCGGGGCGGGTCCGATGGCAGGGGACGCCGTGAACCCGTCCATGGGGCTTGGTCGCGCTTGCTCGTGTGCGCTGTCGTGCGCACACGGCAAGACCGGGGTTGGGCGTCCTGCCCAACCCGCCCGAGGCATGCCTCGGGCCCATGGCGCTCACGCCCCCGCAACCGGACCCACCCCGCCTTCGACAGTTCTCTGCGATCTGCCGGGACGGCGTTCTGCGCGGCTGTTGGTGGGTGTCGACCTTGGTCGACACCTACCGGGTCAGAGACCCTGCATCAGTGCCATCTGCGCAGAATGCGGTGCCTCGTCGTGGGCGGGCGCACGCTTGTGGTAGATGCCGTCGGCATCCAGTTCCCAGGCGTTGAGGTTGTCGTCCAGGTAGTTCTGCAGGACTTCGCGGTAGACCCGCTTGGCCAGCTCCGGGTCGAGGATCGGGAAGCAGGTTTCGACCCGGCGCAGCAGGTTGCGTTCCAGCCAGTCGGCGCTGGCGCAGTACATCTCCGGTGCGCCGTCGTTGCCGAACCAGTAGACGCGGCTGTGCTCCAGGAAACGGCCGACGATCGAGCGTACCCGGATGTTGTCCGACACGCCCGGCACGCCCGGACGCAGGGTGCAGGCACCGCGGATGATCAGGTCGATCTGCACGCCGGCCTGCGAGGCGGCGTACAGCGCGCGCACCACCTGCGGTTCGTTCAGGGCGTTCATCTTGGCGATGATCCGCGCCGGGCGGCCGGCGGCGGCGATGCGCGTTTCGCGCTCGATGCGGCCGAGGATGCCGGTGTGCAGGGTGAAGGGTGACTGCAGCAGGCGCTTGAGCTTCATCTTCGACGCCAGCCCGGACAGCTGCTGGAACAGCAGGTGCACATCGTTGCCGATGTCCGCATCGGCGGTGATCAGGCTGATGTCGGTGTACGCACGGGCGGTGCCGCTGTGATAGTTGCCGGTGCCCAGGTGCACGTAGCGGCGCAGCTTGCGGCCCTCGCGGCGCACGATCAGCAGCATCTTGGCGTGGGTCTTGTAGCCGACCACGCCATACACCACCTGCACGCCGGCCTCCTGCAGGCGATCGGCCAGGCCCAGGTTGGCCTCCTCGTCGAAGCGCGCACGCAGTTCGACCACGACGGTCACGTCCTTGCCGTTGCGTGCGGCCTGGATCAGCGCGTCGACGATCAGCGAATCCTTGCCGGTGCGGTACAGGGTCTGCTTGATCGCCAGCACGTTCGGATCGATCGCTGCCTGCCGGATCAGGTCCAGCACCGCGGTGAAGGCATCGAACGGGTGGTGCAGCAGCAGGTCCTGGCGCGCCGTGGTCTCGAAGATGCCGTCGCTGTCGCGCAGGGTGCGCGGGGTCATCGGCGGGTACTTCAGGTCCGGCTGTGCGATCAGGTCGTACAGCTGGATGATGCGGTTGAGGTTGACCGGGCCGTCGATGCGGTACACCGCGTTCTCGGTCAGGCCGAAGTTCTGCAGCAGGGTGCGCACGATGTCGCGTGGCATGTCCTGCGCGATCTCCAGGCGCACCGCCGGCCGGTAGCCGCGGTCGACCAGTTCATCGCGCAGCGCCAGCGCCAGGTTCTCCACTTCCTCCTCGTCCACCACCAGCTCGGAATTGCGGGTGACGCGGAACTGGTAGGCACCCTGGACTTCCATGCCCGGGAACAGTTCATCGACGAACGTGGACAGCACCGAGGACAGGAACACGAAGTTCTGCGGACCGCCGAGTTTCTCCGGCAGCTGGATGATGCGCGGCAGCGAGCGCGGCGCACGCACGATGGCCAGGTGGCCGGCGCGGCCGAACGCGTCGGTGCCCTTCAGCACCACCACGATGTTCAGCGACTTGTTGAGGATCTTCGGGAACGGGTGCACCGGGTCCAGGCCCAGCGGCGACAGCACCGGCATGATCTCGTTGCGGAAGTACGCACGCAGCCAGCGCTTCTGGCGATCGGTCCAGGAATGGCGGCCGAGCACGCCGATGCCGGCCTCCATCAGCGCCGGGCGCAGCGTCTCGTTCCAGCAGCGGTACTGCTGGTCCACCAGTTCCGCGGCGCGGTCATGGATGGCGTTGAGGATGGCCTGCGGGCTCATCCCGTCCGGCGCCGGCGGCAGGCCGAATTCCTGCGCGTGGCGTACGGCGGCGGCGCGGATCTCGAAGAACTCGTCGAGGTTGGTGCAGGAGATGCACATGAAGCGCAGGCGCTCCAGCAGCGGCACCTGCGGGTCCATCGCCTGGGCCAGCACGCGGAAGTTGAAATCCAGCTGCGACAGCTCGCGGTTGATGTAGAGCGCCGGGTCGCGCAACGGATCGTTGTCCGGGCTCACGGGGAGGGGGAGGGATCCGAGGCTGCTCATGGCGTCATTCTTCGATGGAGGTCAGGGGGGCGGACTCGCGCGGGCGCACGTGGTCGGCATCGAAATGGCAGGAGAACACCGAGCCCTTGCCGACCTCGCTTTCAATCTCCAGCCGCGCGTGGTGCAGGCCGAGGATGTGCTTGACGATGGACAGGCCCAGGCCGGTACCGCCGCTTTCGCGGGAGCGGCTGCTGGAGACACGGTAGAAACGTTCGGTCAGGCGTGGCAGGTGGGAAGCCGGGATGCCGTAACCGGAATCGCGCACCGCCAGCACCGCGCCATCGCCTTCGCGACGGAACTCCACGGCGATGCGGCCACCGGCCGGCGTATAGCGCACGGCGTTGGTGACCAGGTTGGAGAAGGCGCTGTGCAGTTCCTTGGTCGAGCCCTGCAGGTCAACGCCGGCCAGGTCGTCGATGCTGATCTGGTGGCGGCCCTGGCTGTGCGCTTCGGCTTCGCGGCGCAGGGTCGCCAGCATCGGCTGCATGGCCACGGTCTCTTCCTCGCTGTGTTCCTGCGATTCGAGGCGCGACAGCGTCAGCAGGTCTTCCACCAGCTGGGCCATGCGCTGGCTCTGCTTGCGCATTTCTTCCAGCATCGGTCCGGTTCCCGGGAAATCCTCCGGGTCCATCATGTCCAGGTAGCCGTGCACCACGGTGAGCGGCGTGCGCAGTTCGTGTGAAACGTTGGCCACGAAATCGCGGCGCACCTGTTCCAGGCGCAGCAGCTTGCTGACGTCGCGGGCGATCAGCAGCCAGTAATCCGACGAATAGGGAATCAGGCGCAGGTTCAGGCGGATCGCCGGATCGACCGGCGAAGGCACGTCGAGGATTGGCTCGGCATTGCGGCCGCCGGCCAGCCAGTGCGCCAGCGGCATCGGCTGCAGGCGTTCGACCAGGGCTTCGCCGAGGTCGCCGGGATGGTGCAGGCCGAGCAGGGCGGTGGCCGCTTCGTTGAACCACTGCACGCGCTGGCTGTTGCGGTCCAGCACCACCACCGCATCGGGCAATGCGGCGGCCGCAGCGCGATAGCTGCGCAGCATGTCCAGCAGGCGGCGCTTGCGCACGCGCATTTCCACCTGGTTGCGGTACAGCAGGCGGTCCAGCTCGTTCCAGACGCCGGTGCCTTCCTCGGCGGTGTCCCAGCGCTGGCGGGCAGTCAGCCGGCGCAGCACGCTGCGCAGGCGCCAGTAATGCCAGGCCAGCGTGGCCAGTGCGCCAAGCGCGATGCACAACCACAGATGGCCCGTGAACCACCCCACCAGTCCGGAGAACAGCAGTACCGCGGCAACGGTGGCCAGGGTCTTCAACCAGGCAGAGCGGATGTGGCGGGGCATTGCGATCTCGTCGTTGAGGTGCGGCGGTTCACTGGGGTGAACCGAGGGTTATAGCAGAGTTGCCGGCGCCGGCACCCGCGGGTGCGTGGCGCCGGCACGACGAGACTCAGGTGGCAGTGGAGAAGCGGTAGCCGGCGCCGCGCACGGTCTGCACCATGTTCTCGGCGTTGAACGGTTCCAGCGTTTTGCGCAGGCGGCGGATGTGCACGTCGATGGTGCGCTCCTCCACGTACACGCTGCCGCCCCACACATGGTCCAGCAGCTGGGCGCGGGTGTAGACGCGCTCGGGGTGGGTCATGAAGAAGTGCAGCAGGCGATATTCGGTCGGGCCGATCGGCACCGGCTGGTCGTTGGCGAACACGCGGTGGGCGGCACCGTCGATGCGGATCGGGCCGACGGCCACGCTGCCGTCCTCGTCGTCCTCGCGGGCACGGCGCATGACCGCACGGATGCGGGCCAGCAGTTCGCGCGCCGAGAACGGCTTGACCACGTAGTCGTCGACGCCGGCTTCGAGGCCGCCGACGCGGTCGTTTTCTTCGCCACGGGCGGTCAGCATGATGATCGGCACTTCGCGGGTCAGCGTTTCCTTGCGCCAGCGGCGGGCCAGATCCAGGCCGCTGGTGCCGGGCAGCATCCAGTCCAGCAGGATCAGATCGGGAACCCGGTCGGCGATCGCGGTCTGGGCCTCACGGGCGTCGCCGGCGTGGACCGGTTCGTAATCGCCCTTGCGAAGGGCGAAGGCGACCATTTCACGGATCGCGGGCTCGTCATCGACGATCAGGATGCGTTTCTGCACGAGGACACCGTAGGGCTCGGTTACTGGAGTGGTGCCAGTAGACTACGGTTTGATGACATGTTTGTGACTACCTGGCCGGAACCGGTCGGGATTGCCATCGACCGGTCATGCAGCGCTCAGCGGCGGTCCAGATCCGGGTCCTGCACGCCCTGGCGGCGCAGCTCCAGCACGGTGGGGGTGATCGCTTCGATGCGCGCATCCACGCGGGCCCGGCCGACATAGTCCAGTGCCGGGTTGCGCTTGAGGGCCTGCAGCTGCATCAGTGACTGTTCGGGGCGGCCGCTGAGGAAGGCGGCCTCGGCATAGGCCTCGCTGGCCCGCACGCTGTCACCGGCCAGTTCGCTGGCGCGGGCGTATCGCTGCTGGAAGACTGGATCGTTACCACTTTGCGACAGCAGCGGCCGCAGCATCGCCTGCGCGCGCTGGCCGGCCTCGCGGCTGCCTTGTTCGTTCAGGATCTCGGCATAGGTCAGCGCCACCGGACGGCTGTTGGGGTGCTCGCGCAGCAGTTGCTCGAAGCGGTTGTTGGCCTGGGCGGCCTGGCCGGCGCGTGATTCGGCCTCGCCCAGGCCCAGTGCCAGCCACAGGTTGTCCGGTCGGGTCTGCAGCAGGCCCGCCAGGGTCTGCCGGGCCTGGGTGGCGCCGGCGCGACCACTGCGCATCACCGCCAGCGCCTGGCCATAGCGCTGGGCATCGTTCAGGCCGTCCTTCTGCCGCTTGGCCATGTCCGCATACTCGCGCTCCAGCTCGGGGGTGGAATCGGCGCTGAGCACGCGCAGGCGTTCACGCGCCCAGTCGAAATCACCGCTCGCTCCGCGGGTGAGCTGGCCCATCGGGATGCGCAGCACGCTGCTGGGCAGCAGCGGGTTGTTGCCGCGCAGCAGCGGCTCGGCCAGGCTGGGATCGGCCGGGTCGACCCGTTCCTTGCGCTCGCCGCTGGGGGTGCTGGTCGTGAGCAGCACCGTGTCCTTCTTCATCTGCTCGGCGCGGGCCTTGGCCTCGCTGATGCGGGTGATGTTGACCGGGTGGGTGCGCAGGAACTCCGGCACGCTGTAGCCGCCTTCGTTGCCACGCATCGCCGCCGACATCCGCTCGAAGAAGCCGGCCATGGCATCCACGTCGTAGCCACTACGCGCCAGGGTGCGGATGCCGAGGCGGTCGGCCTCGGATTCGTTGGAGCGGGTGTAGTTGATCTGCCGCTGCTGCATCAGGCCCATGCCCGAGCTGATCGCGGCCATCGTCGCGTTGCCGGAGGAGGTGCTGTTGCTGGCCTGCGCGGCCACCACCGCCGCCAGCATGCCGAGCAGGATCGGAATCTGGTCACGCTGGGCACGCTCGACACCGCGCAGTACATGCTGCTGGGTAACGTGGGCGATTTCGTGCGACAGCACCGCAGCGACCTCATCCTCGCGCTCGGCGGTCAGCACCAGGCCGGCATTGACCCCGATGTAGCCGCCCAGCGTGGCGAAGGCGTTGATCTGGCGGTCCTTCATGACAAAGAACGTGTAGGGCTGCCGCGGCTGGTCACTGTTGGAGCCGAGCCGGGTACCCATGGTCTGCAGCCAGTCGTTGACCAGCGGGTCATCCAGCAGGTAGCCGTAGTTGCGCAGCTCGCGCAGCATCATCGCGCCGTACTCGGCCTGGCGGGCCGGGGTCAGCAGCTCACCGGCCGAGGAGCCGATGTCGGGCAGCTTCTCCTGGGCCTGGGCCAGCGGCATGGCCAGGGCCAGGGTGACGGCGGTAGTCAGCAGCAGGGCTCGCAAGCAGGAGGTCCTCGGGCAGGGCGCGCCAAGCGTGGCAGGGTGGGGGGCAACCATTCGTTAATCCACAGTGTTGCGGCCGTGGCGTGGAAATTCCAGCGCACCGGTACCATATGTAGACCGTCGATCCATCGTGGAGTTTCCCGTGACAGCCCAGACCGCCGGCGGTGCCCCCGCCATCACCATCTATTCCACCGCCGTCTGCCCGTACTGCGTGGCCGCCAAGAACTTCCTTAAGAGCAAGGGCCAGCAGTGGACCGAGGTCCGCATCGACCTGGACCCGGCCGAGCGCGAGAAGATGATGGCGCTGACCCGCCGCACCAGCGTGCCGCAGATCTTCGTCGGCGACGTCCATGTCGGCGGCTACGACGACATGATGGCCCTGCACCGTGAAGGCAAACTCGAGCCGCTGCTGGCCGGGCAGGGCCAGGCATGAGCGCAGCCGACGACGGCAGCAAGGACCGCATCGCCGAGTTCACCGAGTTCCGCAAGCGCATGAACGAGCGGATCCTGGGCGAGCCGAACCAGGTGGTGCGCCGCTTCTTCGCGCTGGACACGCAGACCTACCAGGCCGGCGCGCTGGATGTGAAGACCAAGGAACTGCTGGGCCTGGTGGCCTCGATGGTGCTGCGCTGCGACGACTGCATCAGCTACCACGTCGCCCAGTGCAAGGACGCCGGGGTGACCCGTGAAGAGTTCTTCGAGACCTTCTCGGTCGGCCTGGTGGTCGGCGGTTCCATCGTGATCCCGCACCTGCGCCGCGCGGTCGATTTCCTCGACCAGCTCGAGGGCGGCGCGGCGGCCCCGGAAGCGCACGCGCACTGAGGGTAGTGCCGGCCGCTGGCCGGCATACCCTGAACCCGGAATGGCCGAGGTTGCCGGCCAGCGGCCGGCACTACCCGGCCTGCGAGGGGCCTTCCCCGCAATCCAACAGCCCAGAAGCCCCCTTGTTGTTCAAGGGGGCGCGCCGACAGGCGCGGGGATAAGGTGGGATGCGCGGGCAATTCTGCCTGAGCCGGGTACTGGGACCATGGTCTATTTGGGACCTCGGCCCCGGCTCAGGCATAATTGCTGGTGAAACTTCCTTTGCGCCGGCGTTTCCGGGCACGTCCGGACGGCGTTTTTCCCCCTGTTCGGAACATCGATCAATGACGCAGAAAATTACGGTCATCCGCGGCGACGGCATTGGCCCGGAAATCATGGACGCCACCCTGTTCGTGCTCGACCAGCTCAAGACTGGCCTGGAGTACGAAGACGCCGACGCCGGCCTGGTGGCCCTGGAAAAGCACGGCGACCTGATGCCGGCGGTGACCCTGGAATCGATCGCGCGCAACAAGGTCGCGCTGAAGAGCCCGCTGACCACCCCGGTCGGTGGTGGCTTCACCTCGATCAACGTCAGCCTGCGCCGTCACTTCGACCTGTACGCCAACGTGCGTCCGGCCCATACCTTCCCGAACACCAAGTCGCGTTTCGACAACGTCGACCTGATCACCGTGCGTGAGAACACCGAAGGTGCCTACCTGGCCGAAGGCCAGGAAGTGTCGGCCGACGGCGAGACCGCCTTCTCCGGCACCCGCATCACCCGCAAGGGCTCCGAGCGCATCGTGCGCTACGCCTTCGAGCTGGCCAAGAGCACCGGCCGCAAGAAGGTCACCGCCGTGCACAAGGCCAACATCATCAAGTCGACCTCGGGCCTGTTCCTGAATGTCGCCCGTGAAGTCGCCGCGCAGTACCCGGAGATCGAGTTCCAGGAAATGATCGTCGACAACTGCTGCATGCAGCTGGTGATGCGTCCGGAACAGTTCGATGTGATCGTCACCACCAACCTGTTCGGCGACATCATCTCCGACCTGTGCGCCGGCCTCGTCGGCGGCCTGGGCCTGGCCCCGGGTGCCAACATCGGCAAGGACGCGGCAATCTTCGAAGCCGTGCACGGCACCGCGCCGGACATCGCCGGCCAGGGCAAGGCCAATCCGTGCGCGCTGCTGCTGGCAGCGGCGCAGATGCTGGACCATGTCGGCCAGCCGGAAAACGCCGAGCGCCTGCGCAAGGCCATCGTGGCGACCATGGAAGCCAAGGATTCGCTGACCGGCGACCTGGGCGGCACCGGCACCACCATGAGCTTTGCCCAGGCCATCGCCAGCCGCCTGTAAGCGGCCGGACGATTTCGCTTGGATCCACAGCGGGGCGCCTTCGGGCGCCCCGTTGCGTTTTCCCGCGCTTGTAGCGTCGAGCCATGCTCGACGGCTCTTCGATCGGGGCACCCGTGGAAAGCCGTCGAGCATGGCTCGACCCTACAATGCCAGTCTGTGCACGATTCGCACAGATCATGTGCTGATACACGGCTGGTTCGTGCGCCATGCGATCGGCATCCTGTGCCCACTTTCCACCGCACAGGAGCTTGAACATGAACCTCACCGCCTTTGGTCTGGCCAGCCTGATCGGCATGGCCACCGTTACCCCCGTCACCGCTGCCGAACCGGCCCATCCCACCATCCGCCACATGGCTGGCGCACCCGTTGTGGCTTCGCTGGATGCGGCGAAGACCGCCGTGCTGGTGATCGACTTCCAGAACGAATACTTCGACGGCAGCGCTGCGCCGGGCTTCGCCGGTGGCCGCATGGTCATTCCCGATGGCGTGGCCGCACTGCGGCAGGCGAAGCGGGTGGTCGAGTTCGCCGATGCCCACGGCATCCGCGTGATCCATGTACAGCACGTGCTGCCGGCGGGTGCGCCGCTGTTCGCGCAGGGCAGCGTCAATGCCGCCTTCCATCGCGACCTGCAGCCGCGCAAGGGCGAGACCGTGGTGCAGAAGGACAACGTCAGCGTGTTCGCCGGTGACTCGGCCGCAGTGCTCGACCAGGTGCTGAAGGATGCCGGCATCGACACCCTGATCGTCACCGGCCTGCAGACCCATGCCTGCGTGGCAGGTGCCGCCCGCGATGCCGCAGCGGCACCGCGTGGCTACCGCGTCATCGTGTCGTCCGATGCAACTGCCAGCCGTGATCTGGATCTTGCCGGAGGCCAGCGCATCGGTCATCGCGCGCTGCATGACGCCTCGCTGGCGCAGATTGAGGACACCTTCGGCGATGTCATGGCGACTGACGCGATCCTGGCACTGCCGGTGCGCAAGGCCGGCGACGGCGCTTGATAAGCTGACGGGGCCCGCACGCCGCGGGCCCCGCCACCTGGAGCTGCCCGCCGATGGACCATTTCGCCGCCCTGCGTGCGCTGCGCGCCATCGTCGATGCAGGCAGTTTCACCGCCGCCGCCGAACGACTGGGTACCACCCATTCGGCGATGTCACGACAACTGCGGCAGCTGGAAGAGCACCTGCAGGTTCGACTGCTCGATCGCAACAGCCGTCGGCTGTCACTGACGGAAGCCGGTCGCGACTACTACCGCGAGGCGGCAGCGCTGCTGGATCGCCTGCAGGAAGCGGATGACCGCGCACGCGCAGGGCAGGCGCAGCCCAGTGGCATCGTGCGGATCAGCGTGCCGCAGGTGGTCGCCAGCCAGGAGTTGCCGCATTGGCTGCCGTCGTTCCTGCAGCGCTACCCGCAGGTCGCGCTTGACCTGTCGGCGGATGATCAACTGGTCGATGTCGTCGGTGGCGGCTTCGACCTGGCGCTGCGCATCGCGCCTTCCTTGCCGGACAGCCAGCTGGTCGCCCGCGAGCTGGCCAGCTGCCCACGCATCCTGGTCGCCGCACCGGCCTATCTGGTGCGGCACGGTCTGCCCCGGCAGGCTTCGGACCTCGCACAGCACACGCTGCTGGGTTTCAGTCCCACAGCGGCGATGTCGCCCTGGCAGCTGCAGGGACCACGCGGTGCCGCCGCGAGCATCGAGGCGGGGCAGCGCCTGCGGGTGGATGCGACGCCAGCGTTGTATGCCGCTGCGTTGGCTGGCATGGGCATCAGCCTGTTCACTGCGCTGACCGTGCAGGAGGACCTGCGTGCCGGCCGCCTGATCCGTGTGCTGCCCGCCTGGCACGCCGGACAGCGGCGCTACTTCGCGCTGTATCCGCACGCGCGGGCGCTGGCGCCGAAGGTGCGTGCGCTGGTCGAGCACCTTGCGGCGCACTACGCTGCACAGGTGGGCGCGGCGGGGTAGTCGCGCGGCAGCAACCGAGGTGGTGATGGCGTCGGTGTATCTGCTGGTCGCGCTGGGCGCGATCGTCGCCGGATTCGTGCAGGGCCTGTCCGGCTTCGCCTTTGGCATGGTGGCGATGTCGTTCTGGGCATGGGGACTGGAGCCGCGGCTGGCGGCGACGCTGTCGGTGTTTGGTGCGCTGGTCGGGCAGCTGGTCGCGGTGTTCACCGTGCGCCGCGGTTTCAATCTGCGCCTGCTGCTGCCGTTCGTGCTGGGTGGGCTGGCCGGCATTCCGCTGGGCGTGATGGTGTTGCCGCAGCTGGATATGGACTGGTTCAAGGCACTGCTGGGCGGCTTCCTGGCGCTATGGTGCCCGGTGATGCTGATGGCGCGCTCGTTGCCCCCGGTCCGCGTCGGCGGCCGTATCGGTGATGCGATCGCTGGCATGGCCGGTGGCGTGCTCAGTGGCATCGGCGGTTTCGCCGGACCGGTACCTACGCTGTGGAGCACCCTGCGTGGCTTCGGCAAGGACGAGCAACGTGCGGTCATCCAGAACTTCAACCTGGCAATGCTGGCGGTGACCATGGCCACTTACGTCGGCAGTGGCCTGGTGAGCCGGCAGATGCTGCCGTACTTCGCCATCGTGGCACCGGCAATGCTGGTGCCGGCCCTGCTGGGCGCGCGGGTCTACATTGGCATCAGCGAGGCGCGCTTCCGGCAGCTCGTACTGAGCCTGTTGACCGCTTCCGGCATCGCACTGCTGGCCTCGTCGTTGCCTGTGCTGCTGGCACGCTGACGGAAGAAAGGCAAAGGGCGCCATCAGGGCGCCCTTTGTCGTCTACGGCATGTTTCGGCTCAGCGCTGCTGGATTTTCGACAGCAGGCGCAGGAATTCAACGTACAGCCAGACCAGGGTCACCATCAGGCCGAATGCGCCATACCACTCCATGTACTTCGGCGCGCGCTGGGCCACGCCGGTCTCGATGAAGTCGAAGTCCAGTACCAGGTTCAGTGCGGCCACGACCACCACGAACAGGCTGAAAGCGATGCCCAGCCAGCTGGAGTCATGGATCACCGGCACGTTGATGTTGAAAAAGCCCAGCACGAACGATGCCAGGTAGAGCAGGGCGATGCCGCCGGTGGCTGCGACCACGCCCATCTTGAAGTTCTCGGTGGCCTTGATCACGCCGCTGCGGTACGCGACCAGCAGTGCGGCCAGCGTGCCGAAGGTCAGCAGCACGGCCTGGAACACGATGCCCGGGTACTTCATGTTGAACAGCGCCGAGACGGCGCCCAGGAACAGGCCCTCGACCAGTGCGTACATCGGTGCGGTGACCGGCGACCATTCCTTCTTGAAAATGGTGACCAGCGCCAGCACCAGGCCGCCGATCGCGCCGCCCATGGCATACAGCTTGGCCCCGGCCATGACCTGGCCGTACTCGTCCACGGACTGGTTCCAGGCGAAGGCCGCGGTCAGGACGGTCAACAACAGCAGGATGCCGGTCTTGTTGGCGGTGCCGTTGAGGGTCATCACCTGGTCGGGGCTGGTCACCACCGAGCCGCTGGCGAGGTCGAGGAAGGTCGACTCGGAAAGAGCCGGGTTGCCGCTGCGCATGCGAGTTCTCCGTGCGAATGAAGGTCGGGACGGCCATCCGGCCGATGACCGCGAGCATAGCCGATGACCACGCATGGCGCCGTGGCAGGTTCATGACCGGTCTCGCCTGCGTTGACAGTTCGCGATGTGCTTGGCCACAATGAACGACTCCCCGGGCCCGGCCCGAGGGGATTGCAAGACCGGGGTATAGCGCAGTCTGGTAGCGCGCCTGCTTTGGGAGCAGGATGTCGGGGGTTCGAATCCCTCTACCCCGACCAATCCCACGCCACGTCGGATTGGACACCGTTCCGGTTCGGGCGCCCGTAGCTCAACTGGATAGAGCACCGGCCTTCTAAGCCGGCGGTTACAGGTTCGATTCCTGTCGGGCGCGCCATAGGAATCAATGACTTAGCTCTTCTTTAGGGCGCCATGTGACGTGGTTCCCGAATTGCCTCCTGAATAGGATGGGATTTCAAGGGTGAAATTTTGAGCCGATTTGGCTTAACAATTTTCTTCACTTGACCCAGCAGACGCCAACAATCGTGTACAGCAATTGCTTGCATGAGTTACGGTGGCGCTGTACCTTTGTCATACATGTATTACACATGTAATGCCTCCCCCTCCTTTCTGGGCACATAAAAATGAACGCTATGCTCAAGCCTATGGCTGGCCCGCGTGCTAACGCCCGTGTCATCCAGTCCAAGGACGGTAAGACGCTGACTGGTTCCTACACCAGCAGGAAGCAGGCCAACCAGGCCGCCACCATCCTCACGCGTCGTCGTGAAGCTCTCGCTTACCTCGCCAAGCGCTGATTACCGCTTTGCCTGACCCTGCATTTCTTGACGTAGAGACGGTCCTCGCTCTTTACGATGATATGCGGGAAGACTATGGCGTTGGCCTGGTCTCCATCGACGAATGCAAGATTGAGGGTGCTTTGGGCCGGGTAGAGAGCAATTTCTACTACTTGGATCCCGCTCCCTCAGTTCCTAGCCTCGCAGGCGTCCTTGGCTACTCGCTAGCCAAGGCGCATGCGTTCGGGGACGGCAATAAACGCACTGCGCTGGCCGCCATGGATCTGTTCCTGATGGATAACGGCTGGCTCAACATTGCCGATGGCATCGAAACGGCGAAGATGCTTGAGGCGGTGGTTGGAAACGAGATCAGCGAAGCCGAATTCATCCAATGGATCGCAGCGAACTGTACCGATGATTTCGCAACCTATCCCATGGATGAGTTCGAAGATGACGATGAGTTCGAGAATGGAAATGCGTTGTACGAGATCCTCCCGCTTCCAGTGAACAAAGATGCTGCCAACTGAAGCCCCGCACAGCGGGGCTTTCTTGTATGCGAACCCCTATGCCGCCCCTGGCTCCGAACTCGATTCACTGACTGTGGGCAGTGAGTGATCATAGACGTGCAGCATGGCGTCTGTGACGTGGCCGCTGGCTTCTTTCTTGTTCCCCTTGGTATCGGTCACGCCGCGATGCTTCAGCCCATGTAGGGCGAAACGCTCGTCTGCGACGATGATGCCGTCCCGCACTGCGTTGCGCATGAATCGTCCCCACGTGGTGTGCCAGCCGTGGGCGGTGAGCATCTCCCCATCCTCGCTGACGAACAGTGGCCGCATCTTCGGCGACAGCGGTGCATTGAGCTGAGTGATGCCGCGTTTGGCCCAAATGGCGGCGCGACGATCCTGCAGGGCCTTGATCGCGATCTCGGTCTGCTCGCCTTTGCGCACCAGGTTGTCGCGGCTGCCCTTGCGGCGGTTGGTCTGGAGAACCTCGCCCTCCACATGGTGATCGGTCAGCGTGCGCACTTCGATGCCGCGCAAACGTGCCTGGTAGGCTAGCTCCATGGCCGCCCATAGGTAGACCGGAAGCGCTCCCTTCTCGCGCGCGCCCCGCTCGCTGCAGCGGCGCGCGTAGTCCTGCACCCGGCGGAAAACATCGCGCTCGGGCATGCGATGGTCGCGCTTCTCCTTGACCTTCTTGATGCCTGCGGCGGGGTTGGTCGTGACGTGATCGTGCTCGCGCGCCCAACCAAACACACGGCGTAGGTAGCTTAGCCAGTGGTTCGCCTTGGTTGGATAGCCGGGAATGGGGGCATCGCCAGGCTTTGTGCCTGGTCGTCCCTGGGCAATGATGTCGATCAGCCTGCGGATAAATCCCGGTGAGAGGCGGTCGACCACTGCATCCCCGAGCTTGCTCCCATTCTTCAGCGGGAACACCTTGATCGCCTTCGCGTAGTCTCGATAGTGTTGCTGCGTGGTGGCCCCGAGCTGGGAAAACGCGAGGCTCTTGGCGTGTTGATCGATGACGTAGGCGACGGTACCCCTTTTCGCCTCGCCCCCGCGCGCTTCTGCGATCGCGTGCAGGTCCGATAGACGCGCGGACGGGCCAGCCACGGTCTTGCACTTGGTCCCGAATCCCTCCGGATGTTGATCGCGCACATACCAGCGCCCACGGCCAGTCCCGTCCCAATAGATGCCTTGAGGCACCTTGCCGTAGTCGATGTGCTTGGGGAGGTTCGATGGAACCTTGCGAGGGCGTGCCATGTTTCCTGATTGCTTCCGTTAGAGCAGGTCGGTGGAATAGGTGTCGCCATTGCTGGCGGGGATTGCGAGGCCCAGTGCCTCGTTCAATGCCGTCGTCGTGGTCCAGATTCCGCCGCAGGCGTCGTACTGAAAACGGATGTGGCGATCACGCGCCCAGCGCTCGACCGTGGCCAGTCGCGGTCGCTTCCCAGGCTGGCAGAGTTCTTGAAGGTCACGGAATTGGAGGACTTCCCCGATCATGCGAACAGGTCCAGTTGGGCCGGCAGCGCCAGCGGCGGGGGTGGGGCAGCGACGGCCAAGGGCGCGGGCCTCACACGGATCAGGCACTCTCCCTCACCACGCATCTGCCACGGTCTGCCGGCGATGGGCACAAGGTCGTGGTAGCCACCACCACCGCCCACGCGGTCCTTGACCTTCACCTGGTAGTAGTCCCTGCCGCCGAACTGTGTGTGGTGCCCGACGCATGGGCGCACGGCGACGACCGTGAAAACTGGAACCAGAAGGTGCCACTCGCTGGCCCGCACTTCATCGTCGTAGTGCCACGAGCCATCGAGATCGCGGTCCATCGAGATCACCTGGTCGCCCACTTTGAAAGGCTCCAGGTTCTCGACGTCGCCATGCGCAGACTTGTCGATCGGAGGGAAGAGGTCGCGGATGGCGAAGAACAGCCCGCGGCCGTTCGCTTCGGTGAACTCGGCAATCGGGAAGTAGGCGACGGCGATGCCGCCTTCCCGCAGCAGGTAGAATGCGGAGCAGCACGGGGTCGGCCCGGCCGCCTCGTGCTTCCGCAGCGACTGGCGCGACCAACCGCCTTCCAACAGGTCAAGGACGACACGCTCTGCGAGATCCATTCCGATCTCCAGGTGCATCACTCGCTCGCGCTGTGCCTCAGCCATGAGCGCTGCCGTGTCGGTGGTGATCGCCTTCATCGCCAGCCCCGTAGGTACTCGCCGAACGTCACGCCACCGTCGTAGCGCAGGAACTGCTGGTAGCGCTGCTGGGACCTGGTCAGCTTCGGCGGCGGCGGAGTGTGCTCCTGCACTGCTGCGCGGCCGGCCTGGGTGACGTTGAACAGGTCGCTGCCGCCGGTGAGCGCATTGCCCGCGCGCCGGACCATGAATCCACGCTCGACCAGCGCCATGCAGTGCTGGTGGTCGGTGCCGCCTGGGCCGGTGACGAAGTGACTGCGGTAGCTGCGCTCCAATCCGCCCTCACCAACACCCAGGGCGTGGCGAAGGATCTGCAGCTCGGCTTCCGACAGAACTCTGGTGGTGACCTGGTCAGCCATTGCTGGTCACCTCATGCCCCGGGCAGCCGCCACCGGCATAGTCGAAGCCCTCGCAGGCCTTGCCCAGCGGGATGACCTTGTGGCCTGCTTCCAAGTGGTCGAGCAGGACGCTGCGCGCTTCCTCGGCGGAGAGTCCGCGCCCCGTGCTGGAATTGGAGAACATGTTGGCCAGCTCGCGCTTGCTCATGTTGGTCAGGGCGCCACGCACGTCCAGGTGGAAGTGGCTGATGTAGTTACCCATTGCCCACCGCCTGGCTGTCGATTGCAGCGAATGCGGCGTTGCAACCGGGCTTCCGGCACCGCTGACGCGCAGTGATGGTCCCGGCGTCCACCTCGGTCTCCTCGGTGTGGAACGGGATGCCGCAAGCGGGACCACGGTCTGCCCCCCACTTGTTGTCGGGGCGGTCCACGATTGCGTGCCACTTTGGCGGGCGCGGGTTATGCCCGTGACCACTCGGGCAGGCGTAGAACGACGCATCGCGCAGAGCAGCCTTCACGATTGCACCGCCTGGCTGTCGATCAGGGCCAGCAGGCGCGTTCCCTCTTCAATCGCATATCCGAATACGCCGTCGTAGTCGCCATGCTCTTCCATAGATGCCTGCGCATCATCTAGCCAATCTTGAACAGGCTGACGGAACTGCCCCAGGTCCACGGCCTGCGCGGGCGGGGCGGCGTAGACCTCACCCGATCCGTCCTCATCGGTTATGGCCCGGTCGGACACCATCAGCACGTCGCCCACTTCCAGATCGGCGATCCCGCCCTCCGTCAGCCAGTCGATGTAGCGGTCGCCGTTGCTCCACCGTCGAACGGTCGCCACCGCCTCAACGGTGACCGGCTCCTTCCCCACCGGCTGGCTGGCACAACTACACGTGGTTCCCGTGAGCGCATCGGGTCGGATTACCTCGGCGCACGTGCCGCACACCGGCTGGCGGGTGGCGATAGCCTCACCGCGCTGGTGCAGCATCATGCAGAAGTTGCCCACGTCGCGCGGGTCGCCCTTCTCCACGTGATCGCGCAGCATGCTGCTGAGGTCATCGGCGCTGCACTGGGCGGGGTCTTCCCACCCGCCTCGGCCCTTGGCACGGGCTGCGGCCATCTTGGCCTTCATGGCGGCGGCGAACGCATCCACGGCCAAGTCGTCCGGGTGCTGGTCCCACACCGGCTGGCGCGCGGCGAGGGCGGCACGGATCACCCGCGTTGCCCGCAGCGCATCGGATCGAGCGGTTGAATCCGGATAGCCGTCCAGCACCGCGCGAACGAGGTCGATTTCATTCGCCAGCGTGTCCCCCTGACCGGCCGGGGAGAGCTGGGCGGAGAGGGCAGCGATTGCCGCGTCCAACGCGGCGGTACGCGACGGGCTGCCGGCATCCGTGAACCTGGTGCGCATCTCCTGCAGCACCAGGACATGCGCATTGCGGCGCAGCTCGCCGGTGCTGAGGGCCTGATCCCCCAGCCTCGCCCTCCCACCGGGCTGCACGTCCGCCAGGGTCTTCTTTTCGTTGCTCATGCGTGCTGCTCCTTGTGCTGGTGCCACTTGATCGAATGGATGCGCCGTTCTGCCTTGTGGCTGAACCGGCGCGGACGGGCTGCAGATCGCAGCCAGGGGAATCGGGTATGGACACGTCGCATCAACCGATGGCTGCTTGCGTGCTGCAGGTGGCCGGCGAAGCTGGCAATGCGGTTGGTCAGCTCGCGGAAGTCGGCCGGTGTGCCGCGCAGCTTGTCGCCTTGGACGTGCTGGCCCTCCCACTCGGCCAGCGCTGTGTGCAGGTGCCCGACCACCCGGCGGCGAGCGAGGGTATGGGTCGGATAGATCACGTAGCCGAGGAAGTCGAGGCCGTCGCTCAGACGGCAGAGCTTCTGCTCAGCCTTGAGACGCAGGCCCAGGGTGTCGCGCAGGAAGGCCTCGATCTGATCGCGCCAGGTGGCCAGCTGCTCGCGGTCGTGGTGGAACAGCACGAAGTCATCGACGTAGCGTAGGTAGCGCTTGGCTTTGAGCACGTGCTTGGCGAACTGGTCCAGGGCGTCCAGGTAGACGTTGGCGAAGAACTGGCTGGAGAGGTTGCCGATCGGCAGGCCTCGACCGGTCGGTGCATTGGCTAGGCGCTTGTGCGCCGGCACCTGCGCCTGCTCAGCGGCAGTGGCGCGGTACTGGACCCCCGCATGCAGCGGAGACCGGCGCAGCAGCGCGTGGGTGGCCTGCTGGACCACCTTGGGCGCGCCTTGGCGCTGCAGCCGATTGCGCAGCATCCGCCACAGGGTCGGCCGGTGGATGCTGTTGAAGAAGTTCGCCACGTCCAGCTGCAGATACCAGCCGCCGCCCTGGCCGCTGTGCACCTGGCGCACGAACTGCTGGGCCCGGCGCACGGCCGCATGGCTGCCGCGCCCCTTCCGGTTGGCGTAGCTGTCGTGGATGAACGTCGGCTCCCACAGTGCTTCCAGCTGCGGCACCAGCCAGTGGTGCACCACGCGGTCGGCGAAGTCCGGAGCATGGATCTCGCGTGCCTTGGGCCGGGTGGCCACGAAGCATGTCGACGGACGGGGCGCCCAGCTGCCGGCCAGAAGTTCACGCTGCAGCTGCAGTAGGCCATTGGCCCAGCGGTGGTCGAAGCGAAGCTGGTTGAAGCTCGGAACCTTCTGGCGGCGCGCGCGCCGCCATGCCTGGTACAACTCCTGCAGGCCTACCTCTCCCTGAAACTCACCGGCACGACGCACGGCCAACGCGAACCCGTTGTTGTTGCGGTGGTTGTTGTTGACGTTGCCGTTGTTGAAATTGACGTTCCACGCGGACGCCGAGGACCAGGCGGCCGCCTCCCCATACACTTGCGACCAGGCCGCGCAGCTTGGATGCGGATAGCGCGGCTTCGTCATGAGTTGGCCCTCGCGAGGGCGGTACGGGTACTCAGTTTCTTGCCACGCTGCGCGGCGCCATCGGCTTGCGCATTCTGGGCATGGGAGGAGCTAGCCAGGTGGCGGCGCCAGCCGCCAGCCTGGGAGCCCAGCTGTTCGGCTAGGCGGATAAGCATTTCGAACTGGCGGAAGCTGGCGAACGCGCCAACTCCCTTGCCAATCTGCAGGAGCTGCTTGAGGGCATCGATATCCCGAACCAGCACCGCCACCCACCGCGCCTGCTCGGCGCGTTCGCGCCATGCGTTGTTGGCGTTGATGAACACCTGCTGGGCACGCGCGCGAAGGTCGCTACCGATCTGGTACCGGTGGTAGCGGGCGAACCGACGCACGGCGTTTTCAATCTCGACCGCCATACGTTCGGCGGCCTTGATGATGGGTGGGGGCTGGAAGCGGGAAGTCATCGAGAAGGCCTCAGCAGAAAATCAAATCACTGACCGGCACGACGCACGGCCAACGCGAACCCGTAGCTGCCGCGGGGGCCGTAGCCGACGAGGCCGCTGCTGAAATCGACGAACCACGCGGACGCCGAGGACCAGGCGGCCGGAGTCCTCGACCAGTACCAGTCGTTCTGGATGCCCTTGAAGAAGTCGGTGTTGATGGCCGGCGAGTAGCGGCTGCGGTCGATCAGCAGCTGCAGCTCCTCGATGGTCGGCAGATCCCAGTCGGTGTGGCCGAGCAGGTCCAGGGCTTTTGCGGCGGCCTCGCATTCGGCGTGCGGAATGTCGCTGTCCACGATGTTGGTAGCGGTGAAGGTCAGGCCGTAGTCGGGCAGTAGCACGGCGACGTGGTCGGTGGCGCTATCCGGCAGCTCGGAACCGTCGGCGGCGATCTTCTTGAGGGTGATGGGGTTCATGGTTGCTCCAGGGAAAGGATCAAAAGGGCCAATTACTGACCGGCACGACGCACGGCCAACGCGAACCCGCCGCGGTAGCGGGGGAGGCCGTAGACGAGGCCGTAGTAGAAATAGACGAACCACGCGGACGCCGAGGACCAGGCGGCCGCCGTGCTGGTCCAGTGCCAGCGCGACAGCACGCCCGGGAACAGGGCGGTATCGATGGCCGGCTCGTGCCGGGTTTCATCGACCAAGCCGGACAGCTCGGCGCGGGTGGGCAGGCGCCAGTCGTCGTAGCCAAGCAGGCGCAGATCGCTGCAGGCCTTCTCGCAGTCGACCTGGCTCATCGGGTCGCCATCGCTGTCGCCGATGGACTTCACCGCCCACATCAGGCCGGTGGCGTGGTCGATGATGGCGACGTGGTCGGTGCGCGGGTCGGTGCCAGCGGCGCTGGTTCCGTCGGCGAACAACTTCGTGTGGCCGGTGGCGTACTGGTGGATGGACTGATCGTCATCGAGCTCGATCAGGTGACCAGGGCGGAGGGTTTCGCTGGAGATGAAGATCTCCGCTTCACCCTTGGTACGGATGGTGATGGCGTTCAAGGTGGATTTCCTTGGTATGTGGCGTGCTGGGTTGTGGCCTTCAGGCCGGAGGGTGGTTGGGGTGATGCGCAAACTGGCGAGCGAGGGCTACGTTTCGGTTCGCTTCTTCAATGCTTCGATGGCGAGCGGCAAGACGAACCACGCGGCAGGGCCCTCTTCGGTGTCGCCCAGCCAAGCCAAGCGCCAATCAGGCGTGGGGCCAACTGGTTGCCAGGTGCGCATCTCGTCCCAGTAGCGGTCGTCGCCGGACTCGATGGCCTCCTCGGAAAAGTCACCAAAGGAGACGTGGACATCGAAGCCTTGGGCGAGGAACAGGGGGCGCAGCGAGCCCTCGCGGCCGTCCGCCCACGCCGGCACGTCCGGATGGCACGGGATCTCGCCGTCGGCATTGCGCGCCGGGAGTCGACTCGGGTGATACAGGCCGCGCCATGGGTCCGCCGGATCGACGACGGTCCGGGTCTGATTCCTGACCAGCTCCAGCAGCTCGGTCGCCTGCGCCAGCCGGGCGCGGGTGGTGTCGCAGAGTGGCGTGTCGCCGTCCTGCATGCTGCTGCGCAGAGTCGAAACGTAGGCGGTTACAGCGGCTTCGAATACGCGCAGATCCTGCAAGCGCGGCAGGCGGTTGTGCAGATCCCGCAGCGCGGTCTGGGCCTGCGCGAGGGTGATTGCCTTCGCCTGGTTGGGCAGCCACACAGCCTCGACAGCGATCGCACTGATCGTTTCGAATGCGTCGCGCAGAACGGGGCAGTTCGTTGGAAGAACCGTGAGATTCGCGGTCATTGGGTGGCCTGATCGAATTGAGTGAAGGTGTTCACGAAAGCGCCAGCGAGCGGCGCATCGCATTTGGCGGGTGCGTTCTCGGTCGGGCGATGCGGAAACGGCGGCATGCGGCGGTAGCGGCAGTTGGGATCGGCGGCGTACCGCCCATCTCTGAGTAGGACAGCCTGGTACTGTGGGAAAGCCTCATCAGGCAATGCCTGGCGCGCCTCTTGGATCAGCGCGACAAAACGCGCTTGCCAATCCAAGGGCATGGATTGCAAGGTGCGGCGCGGCAGCACCAGGTAGGCAGCGCGACTGAGGCCGAAGGCGTGCCATGCCGGGCCATCGGAATAGGTGCTGCCGGGCCTGCCGGGTTCAGTGGCGGCCGCTGTGTGCGATTCGATGCTCATGGCGGCCTCAGTCGATGTCATGGGCTGCCGTGCGCTCTGCATAGCTGCCGTGGTTGGCTGCGTGACGGTTCATCAACGGGCGAAGCGGGGTGTGCCCCAGCACCTCGATCTGCCCGCCCGCTGCGAGGAAAGCGTCCAGGTCGTCGGCCAACTGCTGCCGGTCGAGTTCCCGGTGTCGGATCGTGGTCGCCGCGTCACTGACACCTGTAAGCGGGCCTGGCGTGCAGGTCGGCTGCACCCGGGTAGGTGCAGCGCGCAGCGGGGCGATCGCATGTTGCGTGTGGCTGGAGAGGCGCCAGATGCCACGCACGCCGGAGCGGTGGCAGATGGCCTGGCCGCTGCGCGCCAGCCCCTTCAGCGTGTAGCCGATGGCCTGGTGGGTGCTGTTGATGCGGCCAGCGGTCTTGATCTGCTCGACCGTGGCGCCTTGCGGGAACATGGACAGGACCCTGCGCACTTCGGCAGCGCGGCCGGTCTGCTGTGGACGGGCGCTCATGCCTGCGCTCCCGTGCACATGTCGCGCATAGCGCAGCCGTGATCGAGGACACGCGACGAATGGTGCGCGATCGCGTGCGGATTGTTGGTCAGGACGAGCGTGTCCTCCAACGGATACGCAGTGTGTCCGTCCCAGTCGTCCAGGACCTCCTGCAGGCCGAAGTGTGCGCGCAGATCCTGCGCGTTGGTGGTCTTGCCGCAGCGCTGCGGCCCGTAAATGACAACAGAGCGGCTCATGCCGAGATTCCTCGCGTGCGGCGCGTAGCGCGGTTGATGGGGGTGGTCGACCGAACTCGCACGCCCTGGCGGTCGAGCCAGCGGTGCGCGGCCTGTGCGGCCAGTCGGTTGAGGGCGAAGGTGGTGCCGCCGAGAGCCAGAGAGTGGTGCGATACCCCCACGCTTAGGCTGACGCTGGCGGCAACCTTCAGGAGCGACTCGCGCGGCGCGGCCGTGTAAAGGCCGGCCCATAGCCAGCCCTGGCACACCAGCAGGACGAGCGACTCGCCCTGATGGCCGGTGGCGAATTGCTGCTCTACTGGCAGGATGGGCTGCACGCTCATGCCGTCAGCGCCAAGTCGCGTGCCTTGGCGATCTCTGCTTCGGCGGCGGCGATGCCAGTGGCGGTCAAGGTCGCCTTGCGCGGCAGCTGCGGATCGTCGTACCTGATCAGCACCCGCTCATCCAGCCAGTTCATCACGCGGCGCGTAAACAGCTTCTCGGGGCGGTTGCGGGGTGCGAATCCGTTGGCGGTGCGATGGAGGGTGAGGTCGGAAGCGCCATGCGCTGCGAGCAACGCGGCTTTTTCCTTCGGCTTCAGTGGAGCGGCCATGGGCAGTTCTCCTGGTCAGGCGGCGATAGGCGTGGAAGGGGAAGCGGCAGCGATCTCGGCAAGTACTTCGCCGCGATGGCGGGCGAGCAGGGAGATCGGGATGCGAAGGTGGACAAGGCTCGGATCGGTCCAGCGCACCTCGGCTAGCGCGGCCTTTTCCATCGGTACCGGACGCGTGGCGAGGGCACACCGATGGCATTCGATGTGCAGCAGCGGCGGGCAGGGCGCGCCCAGGCGATGGCCGGTCGGGGCGCCTTCGGTCACGACGAGTTGCGGTCGATGGCCGGGCGCGCACAGGGGCACTGAGTCGGGAAGCGGGCGAGCGGTCTGGCGCATGGTCAGCCCCTCACCGAAGTGCTGAGCGTCCAGCGCGCCTTGGCCGCATCACGGTCGGCGTTCGCCTGGTTGATCTCAGCGATGCGCAGCGGTACGACAACCGCGGCCAACAGCGCGACAGCTGCCCAGGCGAGTCGGAGACGGCGGCTCACGGGGCACCCCCTTCCTGGTCGTGGGACGGTGCGTGCGGCGAGGTAGGCGCCGCCCCCCTTGCGGTAGGCTGGATGTGCCAACAACACAGCCCGCAAGGAGGGCGACATGAGCACGAAGGATCCGCAGCAGGAACAGATCCGGAATCAGCGCAATGAGGCGCGGAAGAAGATGTATGAGGTTCAGGGCAGCCTGAGCTACTTCCTAGAGGTGTTTGGGGATGGCCTTGCTGCTCGCGAAGGTTGGAAGAACGATCTCGACGGCATCGATGCTGTGCACTACTTCTTGATCCAGAAGCACAACTGGACACCAGCACAGGTGCGGTCGATGACGCACGAAGACTTGCGATTTGCGCTGAGCGAAGAGATGCAAGGCTGGACTGTGCCGAAAGGCACGCCCTGACGTGGGGATCAGCGCTTCGTTCTGCACGTAGCGCCAGCAGCTGGCTGCGCAGTTCATGGGACTGCGCAGTCAGTGTCTGAAGTTCAGTCGGGGCATTCATGCCCGCACCTCTGCCGACATATCGCGCGAGCAGGCTTCCAGGCGGAGGCTGGCGACACCCATGCGCCGGGAGCGGCGCAGCTGGTTGCGGCTGTGTTCGCCCTTGCTGCGGGCCCACAGGGTCCGGGCGGTGCTGTGATCGCGTGCTGCTACGGCCCGCAGGGCCTTCACGGCCAACAGCGGCAGCAGGCAGGGGCTTGGATCGGCGTAGCGATGAGACATGGCGCGCTCCTGAGGCGGCGCAGGGCGATATGCTCTGCGCTCATGGAACTCAAAGGGGATGGGTATGGCTGCCGCTGGATGGCTGTCTTACGTGACGTTTGCGCTCGCACTGTTCGGTGCGGGACTCAGCGTTTTCAACACCGTCATTCAGTACCGTCGCGGCGCCATTCGCTGGCGTGTCGTTCCCGCAGTGAAGATGGCAAAGGACGGCCGCCTCGAACTCTGGGTCGATCTGGTAAATACCGGGCGCATAGCCGTTCCGATCGAAAAGGTGGCCTTGGCCTGCGGTCGCAAACTTCAGCCGCTGTCTGATGTGCTGAACGATCGGAATGGTCACCCTGGCTTCCCCTTGGAACTTGGGCCAGGGAAGAAGCGAACAATTGGTCCGGTGTACGCACACACACTGAGCGAAGTAGCGATGAAGCAGCCGACCACGGTCGTGGCCTATGCCGAGGATGGCCGCCGCGTCCAGGCTCGATGCCCCGCACTTCGACAGCTCTACGTGCAGCTCCAATCGGCACAGGCCGAGCACGCGGCGAAGCCAGTGAGGAATGCGGATCAGCCGGGTGACTGATGCGGGCAGGTTGCAAATAGCGTGATCGGCCATGACGTACTCCAGCTCCGATGGCTGCTGTGCTTATCGAGGGGCAAAAGTCCAATTACTGACCGGCACGACGCACGGCCAACGCGAACCCGTAGCCGTAGCGGAGGTAGTCGGAGACGAGGCCGTAGTCGAAAAGGACGAGCCACGCGGACGCCGAGGACCAGGCGCACAGGTCGGCGGTCCAAAACCAGTCGGACGGGAAGTCGGGGAACGCGTCGGTGTCGATGGCCGGGCTGTAGCGGCTCAGATCGACCAGGGAGAGCAGCTCCTGACGACTGGTCAGGGCCCAGTCGCTGTGTCCGCCGATGCGGCAGCTGGCACAGGCGTCAATGGCGCCCTCATGGGTGACCGGATCGTCGGTTACCGAGCGGGCGGTGAATTCCAGCCCAGTGGTCGAGTCGATGACGGTCAGGCGGTTGCCGGCGTCGTCAGTCGTGTAGGTGAAGCGAGGATCGGTCTGGTTCATGGCGCTCTCCGTAGGAAGGAGGGCGCCGGCGGGTCATCAGCCGAGGGGCGGCTGCTGCCGGTCAGGGGGAGGCCGACAGGGTGGCGACCCGCCGGTCGCCCGCCGGCTGGTCAGCCGGCAAGCGAAGTAAAGCATGGCTTTATTGAAAAAGTAAAGCGGTGATTTATTAAATTTACTATTGGGCCTGCTCTGGGCTGGCTTTAGCTTCTGCGACCCTCATCGCAACGTCGAAGCGAGCCTGCCAGAGCCTGGCGTTCTCGCTTACAGCCGAGTACAAGGCGCCAGATCGCGGCACGTCCAGGCAGAGGAAGGAAACGTCGTGCGTGGGCGTGGCCATATCATCAACTACTACACGGAGATCTATCCGGTTTACAGTGGGAGTCTCCCGTCGCTTACCGGTCACGGCGCCAGCAATTGCACCAACTACGCCGAAAGCGAGGCCGCCAACTGCGGCGCCTAAGGCTTGGCTTGAACGCGAGGCTGAGCTAATGACAGAGCCGTCTTCATAGATGTCTGCCGAGATGACCGATGCATAGGGAACCAAGCGGTGAACTGTTCGTCCTGCGTTGCACTTGAGGAAACAGAAGATCTTCCTGGCCTCATCGACGCCGACGGCACTTTTGCCGTCTGCGCTCACATGAAGATGCGATGCGGTGAACCCTGGCACCTTGGAGAATCGACTTTGGAGACTCTGTACCTGATTGCTTCCCGACTTCCAGACGTAGGCGCTCACTAATGCAGTGGCGACCAGCATGACTACTATGGTTTCGATCACAGGGCCTTCCTTTGGCGCTACTTAGTTCAGGCGATCAATACGGTTACGCAGGTAGACCTTGCCTGCGATCATGCTGCCGTTTGGCAGTGGGAATGCCGGATACAGCGCCGCATTTGCACTTACAACGTAGACGGCGGCGCCACGGTCCTGCAGACCCTTGACCTGTTGCCCATTGCCGGTGTTGATTAGATAGATGCCATCGCCATCGAAGGATGTGATGCCGGTGTCCACCATCAATGATTCGCCTGGCTGGATTATGGGAATCATTGAGTCGCCTCGGCCAGTGACAAGAACCAGGCGACCGGGTGGTGGCACGAAGCCTACAAGTGAGCGGATATAGGCGCTTGTGAAGTCCATTGACTTGACGACTTCGGGGTAATCATCGTTGATACGTCCGTCTCCCATGTCCGCCTCTCCATCTAGTTGCTCGACGTGAACATGGTCGGTCCTGGCTATCTCAGAGTGCGAGACGGCATCGATTCGGCGGGGGCCTTCGCCGAGCTCTAAGCTGTCAGAGTCGTTTACAGAACCGTCTAGAAAGTACTCCACCCGGCGCCCAGTTAGGCGCGCCAGGGTCGGGATGTGGTTCCTGTCGATTGAGCCCTTTCGTTCCCAGCCGGTGATGGCTTGTGGATTGATCGCGCACTCTTTAGCGACCCTGGCCTTTGTGCCCCGGGACGAGTGTTCGAAGGCAAAGCGGATGCGCCTTGCGAGTTCCTGACTATCAAGCATTGGTTGATGATCCAAGCTTTGCGGCATCAGGCCAATAAACCACCGCTTTACATTGAAGAGAAAGCTGTGCTTTACTTGTGGCATGAGACCAATAGAAGCAGCTGTTCAGAAGTTCGAAGGAGGGCAGGCGGCGCTGGCGCGAGCTCTGCACGTGTCCCCTCAACAGTTGAACCAATGGGTCAGAGCGTTGAGGCCAGTACCTCCACGCCACGCTATAGCGATTGAACGCGCGACCGGGGTGTCGCGCTACGCACTTCGTCCAGATGTTTTCGGTTTGGAAGAGGGGGCGGAGCAAAATGGGCCGGAGGTTGGAGCCGCATGATCGCGTCGGTCTCGCCATTCGACGTAGTCGGGCTCGAAAAGCACCGCTACCACTCCGCCGACGCCCACGGCGGCGTCGAAGTTGCGGATTGCGGTGAAGCGCATTCGCTGAGGGAAGCTGATGATCTCTGCCATGGCGCCAATGTTGCGCCGAGCGCCGCCCGCCTTCCCACGATGATCGATGGCGCATTTCAGGGGGCAACGTGACCTGCCTCCGCTCTGACCTGTACTGGCGGGATGCGCTGCACAACGCAGTGGCCCGCGCCCCTGGTGGTCTACAGGATGCGGCCGCGCATATCAGCAGGCGCCGAGGCAGATCGATATCGGCGGAGACGCTGCGGAAGAAGCTTCGGGGCATCGATGGTGAGTCGATCTCCATGGAGATGGCCGAGATTCTGACGGACTACCTGCAGCTGTTCGTTGGTACGCAAGGGATTGCGACTGACTGGGTGTGCTCCCTCGCAGGGCAGTACGACCTGATGGTCGATTACGTGCCTCCGCCGCCCCTGGGAGGTTGGCCCGATGAGCTGGCGGCAATCCAGTCAAAGCTGCTGGAGCTGCACAAGCTGACGGGGGCATTGGCCGGTGCGGGCATCGATGCGATAGCCGATCAGCGCCTGACCGTTCCCGAGGCGGATCGAATCCAGGACCTGTCGCGCGAGGTTCGCCGGCTCTGCTACCGACTGGAGCGCAACGCTTGCCGTGCTGCTGGTCAACAGGGGATGGAGGACTGACGTGGCAACCCACCACGCCCATCGATCCCGATATCGACGGCGTGGCATAGCCAGCGCGTCTGCGCGGCAAGCGATGGAACTTGCAGCCCTGGCGCTGACTGATGCGGTGCCTGGGTTGGTTGGTGAAGAAGCTTTGGCAGAGCGCGAGCGCATCCGCCAGCGACAAGAGCAGCAAGACAACCGGCAGCACAGCCTGCCTTTGGGGAACCCTGATGTACCAAGCAAGCATTGATCTGGCCCCATCCCCCCGGGTGGCTTGTGAAAGGCCGCGTGCTGCCCGTGCTACTGAATCCGCCGTGGCATTGCGAGCTATTCGCGATACCAGCGATGGGTCCTCCCTGGATCTGACGAACGCGGGTATTCAGACGCGCATTTCCTGGGTAGATAGCGACTCGGGAAACTACTGAATGTCTGAGAACTATGAGGATGTGCTGCAGCAGCTGCAGTCTGCCGGTCTGCTGGTCTCCGATCTGGACACCACCGGGCGCATGGTGCGCTGCCGCGTCGAAGGCTCGCGCGAGCGCCGCGGCTGGTATGCGCTCCATGAACTGAACACGTCGGCCGGAGATGTCCTGGTCGTCGGCATGTACGGTGTCTGGCACGGCAACGAAAATGGCGCGACCAAGGTCGATCTGCGAAAGCGCGACAAGACCTTCTCCGAAGAACAACGCGAAGCGCTGCGCAACCGGCTGGCCGAAGATCGTCGCAGGGCCGAGTCCGCTCGCCAGTCCCAGGCGAAGCGGGCGGCAGAACGGGCATCTTTGGCCTGGGCCAAGGCCAACGCAGTCGGTGAGGCCGACTACCTGGTCAGCAAGGGCGTGCAGGGCTTCGGTCTGCGCTATGGCACCACGGGCGCCGCACTTGTCCCCCTGCTGGACGTCAACGGCCAGGTGCACGGCCTGCAGGTGCTGCGCAGCGCGAAGCTGGCGGCGGCAGGGCGCAAGCCAGCCAAGGAATACTGGCCGGCCGGTATGGTCAAGAAGGGCCACTTTCACCTGATCGGCGGAAGCCCGCAGTGGATCCTGCTGGTGGCAGAGGGCTATGCGACTGCGGCCACGCTGCACATGGCGACGGGCTACCCGGTGGCCGTGGCGTTCGATGCTGGCAACATGCTGGCCGTCGCCTCGGCCCTGGCGAAGCGCTATCGCGGCATCAAGATGCTGCTGTGCGCTGACGACGACGTGCTGCAGAAGTGCCGGCATTGCAAGAGCCGCCTGGTGCTGGCCGACCATCCGCAGTTCTGCCCGTCGTGCGCGCAGCCGCATGGCGCGTCGAATGCCGGCCTGCTCGGTGCCGAGGCCGCAGCGCTGGACGTGGGCGGCGCGGTGCTGCATCCGCTCTTCGCCGATGAGCCGGCCAGGCGTGAGCGCTTCATCGACAGCGGCCGAAAGATCAGCGACTTCAACGATCTGCACGCCCAAGAGGGCCTGCATGTCGTGCGGGCGCAGGTCGAGGCCCGTCTCACGGAGCTGTCCTGGAGGGTGCCAGCAGAAAAACGCGCGCCTTCCATCACCAGCAACGGGGGCGCGGGGAAAGACCGCCTGACTCCTATCCACGCTCTCGGCGAGTTGCTTGAGCGGTTCGCGCTGGTCTATGGGCAGGGCGGTACTGTTTTCGACCACAAGGAACACATGCTGGTTGCGCTGGGCGACATGCGCGATGCCTGCGTGCGCAAGGAGTTGCACCGGGCGTGGATGGAGCATTCGGATAGGTCCATCGTGCGGGTTTCTGAGGTGGACTTTGATCCGTCGGGAGAGAAGCCGGGCGTTACCTGCAATCTGTTTGCTGGCTGGCCAACCGTGCCGCAGGAGGGCAACTGCGAGCGCCTGCTGCAGCTGCTCTGGCACATGTGCGGCAACGAAGCCAACCAGAAGGCGCTGTACGACTGGGTGGTCAAGTGGCTTGCCTACCCGTTGCAGCATCCTGGTGCCAAGATGAAATCGACCATCGTCATTCATGGTCCGCAGGGCACCGGCAAGAACATGTTCTTTGATGAGTACATGAAGCTCTACGGGGAGTACGGACGGGTCCTTGACCAAGCGGCGCTGGAAGACAAATTCAACGACTGGGCGAGTCGCAAACTTTTCCTGCTGGCCGACGAGGTGGTCGCACGCACCGAGGTGTACCACCTCAAGAACAAGCTGAAGGCGTTGATCACGGGTGACCGCATCCGCATCAACCCGAAGAACATCCAGGCCTACGAGGAAGACAACCACGCAAACCTGGTGTTCCTCTCCAACGAGGCGATGCCTGTCGTGCTGGAGGAGGATGACCGGCGCCACGCGGTGATCTGGACGCCGGACAAGCTCAGTCAAGAGTTCTACACCGAGGTTCTGGCGGACATCCGCAATGGCGCGACGGCAGCGCTGCACCATTATCTGCTGCAGGTGGATCTGACCGGCTTCACCAATGGCACCAACCCGCCGATGACCCAGGCGAAAGAGGAGCTGATTGGCCTGAGCCAAGACAGCCCGCAACGGTTCCTGGACGAGCTCTACGGCGATGACATTCCTGGGCTCAAGCCGATGCCGGCGCTCTCGAAGGAGTGGTACGAGGTCTACAAGGTCTGGTGCGCGCGGGAGGGCCTGCCACGTCCTGCGCCCTCACCAAAATTCATCAATGCGCTGGTACGCAAACGCCAGATCATCCACCCCGACCGGGCCCGGAAGCGCTACCAGATCGAGCAGAGCGTGAACGGGCCACACGGCTTCCTGATGCTGGGCAACTGCACCGTGCCTGACGGGCAGACAGAGGCGGCGTGGCTTGGAGACCAGGTCGTGTCCTTCCGCCGCATGTTCTCTGACTACAAGGGGCGTGCGTGATCACTATGCCCATCAATGTGCGGAGTGTGCGGGATGTGCGGGCATATGTGCGGGCACGGAATTGCCGTGAATCACCCGTCGCAGTAGGCATGTGCGGGACGTGCGGGCATCGGCATACATGGGCGGGCGCGGGCGCGAACGGGTATAGGGCTATCTCATCAGGATGCGTCTCGCGTGCGTATGTAGGTGACCGCACATCCCGCACGCGACGCACACGCCTTGTGCCACAGCGATTCGGCGCCAATGGCGTCCCGCACACGCCGCCGCACAGCCCGCACATGCTCGCGCGCGCGCGTTTTTCCGCTTTAACGATCTTCGAAGGAAATGGAGTGGGGGTAGTAATGGCTGAGGAAGACGTGACGATCACTGGCAAAGAGCTGGCCTCGCTGATCGGCTGCAGACCGTCCTACGTGGTCGAGCTGAGGAAGAAGGGTAGGGTAGTGGTGGGGGCCGGCGGCAAAGGATTCCTGAAGACCGCCTCCCTGGAGCTCTACGCTCGTACCGCTGACCCGGTCTATGCCGGTGTCGCCCAGCGACACGCAGATGAGCGTGGCAGCCCGCTGGTGGGGAGCGGGGAGGGTGCCAACGCCGTCGACGCCGACATCGATAACGATGAAGAGGACGGCGATGACGACGATGCCAGGCCCTCACGCGCCGGCCGCCCCCAAACCCCGGATTCCGCGCGCAAGGCCAAGGCGCTCGCCGACAAGGCGGAGACCGACGCGCACATGGCCCACATCGCGCTGCAAAAGGAGCTGGGGTTGCTGCTGCCGCGCGCGGACGTGGAGGCATTCCTGGCTGAGCACGCAACGACGTTCCGGGGAGCGATGGAGCGCCTCGCCGATACGCTGGCGCCGCAGCTCGCCGCGACACTGGATGAGGCCGGGTGCCGGCGTTTGGTCTGGGATGAGGTGAGCCACGCTCTGGAAGAGCTCAGCCAGGGCTTCCGCACGCTGGCAGCCAAGGCGGCGGAGGCTTCGGAATGATGCAGGCACAGCACTGCTTGGCATCGGTGTTGGCGCGCTCGCTGCAGCCGCGGCGGCCCATGAGCGTGTCGCAGTGGTGCGATGAGCACATGCGCCTTTCCACCAAGAGCGGCAGCAAGCCCGGCCGCTGGGTGACGGACCGCAATCCGCCGCTGCGCGAGCCGATGGACAACATGTCCGCCCGTAGCCCAGTGCATGACCAGGTCTGCATGTTCCCGATTCAGTTCGGCAAGAGCCAGCTGGCGACCAATGCCATGGCCTACTGGATGGACTACGCGCCCGGCCCGATGATGTATGCGCTGCCGGGTGAGGTGTCCATGAACAAATGGATCGCCCAGAAGCTCAATCCGATGATCGAGGTGTGCGCAGCGGTGAAGAAGGCGCTGACCAGCACCGCCAGCCGCGACAGCGCGAACCAGCGCACGTTCAAGGATTTCGCCGGCGGCCAGCTGTTCGTGGAGCACATGGGCAGCCCGCAGCGCCTGAAGTCCTCGACGGTGAAGTACCTGCAGGTGGATGAGATCGATGAGGCGCCGCAGCAGCTGTCCACGGGCGACGATCCGGTCAAGATGCTTGATGGCCGCACGTCCTCGTTCCCAACGACGTACAAGCGCCAGTACATCAGCACCCCTGGCATCGCCGGACTCAGCCGGATTGCCAAGCTGTACGACAAGAGCGACCAGCGCCGGTACCACGTTCCGTGCCCCCACTGTGGTCACTACCAGGCTCTGCAGTGGAGCGGTCTGGTGTGGTCGCCCGACAAGAGCCACGCGTGGTATGCGTGCTGCGAGTGTGGTGTCGCCATCGAGGAACACTTCAAGACCGAGATGATCGCCAACGGGCGCTGGGTCGCGGCCAACCCTGATTCGCCCATTCGCGGCTACACCATCAACTGCCTGTACTACCAGTTCGGTCTGGGGCCGCGGTGGTTGGACTTGGTGAAGGAGTGGTTGGAGGCACAGGGTGATCCTGCTTCCCTCAAAACCTTCGTGAATGACCGGCTTGCCGAGACCTGGGAAGACCCGTCGATGCGCGCGGTCAAACACAACGTGATCAAGGATCGTGCTGAGCCCTATGCCTTGCGCCTGGCTCCACCTGGGGTGCTGGCAATCACCGTGGGTGTCGATACCCAAGACGGCCGCCTTGCGGTTCACACCGTTGGCTGGGGGCGTGGCATGACCGCTTGGACCTTGGACTACGTGGAACTTCAGGGTGACCCGGCGGAGGAAGCCGTGTGGGTTGCTCTGACGGACCTGCTCAATCGCGCCATTGAGCGAGAGGATGGTGTGCTGCTGCGCGCGATGGCGGTCGCTATTGACGCCGGTGGCCACCGGACCGAAGCGGTCAAGAACTACGTCCGTCAGCGACGTGTCACGCGGCCGATGTGCATCTTTGGTGCCGTGCCAAATAACGCCCCGGTACTATCAAAGGGGAAGTTGGTTGACGTGACCTGGAAGGGGAAAACCGACAAGCGCGGCATCGTCATTCACCATGTGGGCACGGTCAATGCGAAGCACTACCTCTACAGCAGGCTCTCGGCCGACGCCGAGCGCGAGGTGGCGATGCGGATGGTGCATTTCAGCGATCAGCTTCCGGAGGAGTTCTTTCCTGGATTGGTTTCGGAGGTCTACAACCCGGTGAAGAATCGATTTGAGAAGAGAGTGACCCGCAATGAACCGCTGGACACTTGGGTGTACGCCTATGCAGCGACGCATCACCCGGAGGTACGTTTGAATCGCTTTACCCGAGCGGATTGGGATCTGGTGGAGCAGCGCTTGTTGTCCTCGGTCACTCCATTGGACGACGTTCCACGCGAAACGAGCGGGGAAACCGTCTCGCCGGTCGAAGACTCCGATTCCCGTGAAACATCCCTCCCGCCGAGGAAGGTTCGCTCCACGTCTGCGCAGCAGTTCCGGAGGCAGTGGTGAGCCGGAACACTATTCGCCAGCGCATCCGTATCAACGAGCTGACGGATGAGCTGACCATTGGGGCGGCGCTTCGCCTTCGCTGCGACAGCGACGAAATCCGCGACGTGGTGGCGGCGGTCGTGGCCTACCTGGTCGAGGAGTATCCAGCACAGGATCTGTACATTCCGGCTAGCCTCCAGGCAGCCCAATACCCTGTGGGCGAAATCCGGAAAGGGTTGGAGCGACAGGAATCCGTTCGTTCCCTCTGCAAGCGGTTCCGAATCGATCGACGGACGCTGTACCGGCTGTTGGATGAGCCTTCTGCCAATGGGTGAGGGGTGCGGGTGAGTTCCCCGAGACTCACCCGCACTTGGTACGGAAACTGGCATCCATGGAATCGCGGATGCCCTTGCCATGAGCTGGACCCATGACGATGTGAAGCGCCTGAAGGCCGCTATCGCCAGCGGCCAGCTTTCGGTGCGGCACGGTGATCGTCAGGTCACATATCAGTCCGTCGAGGCAATGCTGACGGCGCTGGATCGTATGGAGGCGGAGCTTGCCGCCGCTGCACCTGTGCGGAAACCGGCGACGCGCCGCTATCGATTCACGACGTTGAGGGGATTCTGAGGTGGCGATTCCCTTGCTCGAGCGTGCCATCGCTGCGGTAGCCCCCGGCTTCGCGCTGCATCGCCACCGGGCGCGTGTGATGCTCGATGCTGCCAGAGCCTACGAAGGTGCTTCGCGTGGTGATGGCTGGCGGGTGCGCCGGGCCGGTGCCAGTGCCAACACCGATCACATGGCTGATGCGCGCGAGCTGCGCAATCGCGCGCGTTCGCTGGTGCAGAACGTCCCGTACTGCGCACGGTCGCTGCAGGTGCTTGTGAGCGCAACCATTGGCACGGGCATCACCCCGAAGGCTGAGGGTCCAGACGCTGCACGCCTGGACAAGCTGTGGTCGCGCTGGGCGGACGTTGCTGACGCTGACGGAAAGTCCGATATCTACGGGCTGATGGCAACCGCATATCGAGCGATGGAGCAGGATGGTGAAGTCCTGATCCGCCGTCGCACGCGTCGCATGTCAGATGGCCTTGCGGTTCCGCTGCAGCTGCAGGTCCTGGAGATCGACTGGCTGGACGGCAGCAAGAATGGCTCGTTGCGTGGTGGTGGCCAGATCATCAACGGGATCGAGTACGACGTGCTCGGCCGCGTACGGGCGTACTGGCTGTTTGCTGCCCATCCGGGCGAGGCCGTTCGCGGCTCCGTACGTATGACCAGCGCTGCAGTTCCCGCTGCCGACATTATCCATCTGTTCAACCCCGTACGCCCCGGTCAGGGCCGTGGTATCAGCCGGTTTGCGCCAGTCATTGCGCGCGTGCGCGACCTGATGCTGTACGAAGATGCTGAGCTGGCGCGCAAGAATCTTGAGGCTCGCCTGGGCGTCATCGTCAGTGGCGATCCAGAAGCCATGGCGAACAGCGAAGAGGACGGTCCTTCCCAGCTGAGCGGGGACCGGGACTCGATGACTGACCTCGGGCCGCTGCCGAGTGGCGGTATCACGCATGTTTCCGGCGCGACTGGCTTCCAGACCATCGAGCCTAAGCCGGCTGGTGGCTACGTGGAGTACTGCAAGTACAACGCGCACATCATCACTGCGGGCATCGGGGTTCCCTACGAGTCCGCAACGGGCGACATGCGCGAGGTCAATTTCTCCAGTGCACGCATCCGCCAGATGGAGTTCCGCCGTGACACTGAGCAGCTCCAGTGGCTGGTTCTGATTCCGCAGATGTGCAAGCCCATCTGGCGTTGGTTCGATGAGGCTGCGGCGCTGGGAGGCGAAGTACGCAACCCGGGCAGCTCGGCCGACTGGAGCACTCCGCGCTGGGACTACGTCAATCCCAAGCAGGACATCGACTCGGAGATTGCTGGAATGGGCGCAGGGCTGCTGTCGCCCAGCGAATCCCTGCGGCGGCGCGGCTATGACGCCGACGCTGTCTTTGTCGAGATGGGCAAGGACTACGCCCGCATGGAGCAGACGGGCGCGCTCAAGCTCATGAGCTTCCTGCAATCCAGCGCTGCCCGGTCGATGCCGGCCGCAGCCCCTTCACTCAACGAGGAATAGTCATGCCTCAGGCAACACAGCCTTCGGCTATCGAGGGAACCCGGCTGATGCCACAGCAGCTGCGCGAGGCGCGGCTGCTGCCCGCCAGCTTCAACAAGGATGCGCGTACGGTCGAGCTGGTTTGGACCGAGGGTGCTCGCGTCCGTCGCTACGACTGGTGGAACGATACGGCCTATTGGGAAGAACTGGTCGTCGACGACGCTTCCGTGAACATGTCGCGCCTGGAGTCGGGGACCGCGCCTGTCCTTGACAGCCACAACACCTGGAACCTGAGGTCGCAGATGGGCGTGGTCGAGCGTGCGTGGCTTGCCGATGGCAAGGGTCATGCGCTCATCCGTCTTTCCGAGCGCGAAGAGTTGGCCGGGGTCGTGGCCGATATCAAGGCTGGGATCATCCGCAACATCTCGGTTGGCTACAGCGTCCAGCGCTATGAAGTCGAGCGTGCGGTGAACCCGGGTGATCTTCCCGTGTACCGCGCGGTGGAGTGGACACCGACCGAAATCAGTTTCGTCACCGTGCCCGCCGACCAGGGCGCAGCCACCCGCAGCAACCAACCCGCGCAGGGAACCCCTTGCGTGTTCACCCGTAGCGCATCGTCGCAGGAGACCGTTATGCCCCAGCCCACCGCCCGTGCCGCCGATCCGGTGGTGCAGCAGGAGCCCACCCCCAGCACCTCTACCCCGACCGCAGCAGCTCCTGCCGCGCCGGTTCAGCCGCCCCAGGCTGACACCCGCGCAGCGGACATCGTCGATCTGGCTCAGCGCCACGGCCAGAGCGAGCACGCCGCCGACTGGATCCGAGCGGGTCACAGTGTCGACCACGTGCGCGGCCTCATCCTCGACAGCTTGGAGCGCGCGGACAAAGCCGCCGGCGGCAATATCAACCGCATCAGCGTCACCGAGGATGAAAGCGAGCTGCAGCGGGCCGCAGTTACCGATGCGCTGCTGTCGCGTGCACAGGTCATTGATCCCAGCACGAAGCGCACGTTCGTTCTGACCGGCGACAACCCGGTACGCGGGCTGACGCTCATGGACCTGGCACGACGCAGTCTGGAGCGCAGTGGTGTGCGCACCGATGGTATGTCGAAGCTGGAGCTGGTGGGCCGCGCCTTCACCCAGACCGGCAGCGATTTCCCGATCCTGCTGGAAGCGACCATGCACAAGGCACTGCAGTCGGCCTACGCCGTGGCGCCTGATACCTGGTCGCGCTGGTGCGCTACCGGCACTGTCAGCGACTTCCGCCAGCATTCCCGCTATCGCGTGGGTAGCCTCGGCAACCTGGATCCGCTGAACGAGGCCGGTGAGTTCAGGAACAAGACGATTCCGGATGGCGAGAAGGCGACGGTCATTGCTGGCACCAAGGGCAACATCATCAACCTGACCCGCCAGGCCATCATCAACGATGACTTGGGTGCGTTCATCGGATTGGCAACGGCATTCGGTCGCGCGGCCAAGCGAACCATCGAAGCGGATGCCTATGCGTTCCTGGCCAGCAACCCCAAGCTGGAATCTGGCAAGGCGCTGTTCCACGCCGACCACGGCAACATCCTGGCTGCTGCCCTGCCGGGCGTTGAATCGGTGGACGCCCTGCGCGTGCAGTTGGCTGGCCAGAAGGATGTGGGTGGGAACGATGTGCTGGATCTGTCGCCAGCCCTGTGGCTGGGCCCGACCAAGTATGGCAGTGCGGCACGGGTGACCAACAAGGCCGAGTACGACCCGGACACGGCAGGGAAGCTGCAGCGCCCCAACGCAGTGCAGGGCTTGTTCCGCGACATCGTGGATACCGCGCGAATCAAGGATGACAAGTGGTACCTGTTCGCTGATCCCGCCGACTGCCCGGTTATCGAGGTGGCCTTCCTAGACGGTGTTACCGAGCCGTTCCTCGACTACGAAGAAGGCTTCACCGTGGACGGCGTGCGCTGGAAGGCTCGCTTGGACTTCGGCCTGGCCGCCCTCGACTACCGTGGCGCGCAGCGCTGCGGCTAACCCCTCTGGAGCACAACGACATGGCAAAGAACTTCGTTTCCGATGGGGACGTGATCCTCTGGACCAACAACAGCGGGCAGGCCGTTGCCTCCGGCCAGGCGGTGGTGATCGGTCACCAGCTGGGGGTCGCTCTGGTGTCCATCGCTGTCGATGCCGCTGGCAGCGTGGCGCTGGGTGGTGTCTTCACCCTACCCAAGGTGCCGGCCGCGACCTTTGAGCAGGGCGAGAAGCTGGTGTGGGATGCCAGCGCCAATGCCTTCGACGGCAGTGACGCGACCGCTGCGGCTGGCGATATCACGGGTGCGGCGTTTGCCTGGGCTGCTGGTGCTGCCGGGCAGGCCACCGCCGAGGTGCGCCTCTCGCCGGGTAACGCCACCAAGGCGTAACCGAATAGGCCGGCACCGCTCACAGACGCCCGGGTGGCATGGGCGGTGCCGGTTCTTCCACAGCGACAACAGGGGATCGCATGAGCACCACCAGCGCGCCGCGCGGCGTACGCAACAACAATCCTGGCAACATCGACCGCACCAGCACGCCGTGGCAGGGTGAGGATCGATCCGCCGCGGCCATCGCCCGCGAACAGCGCTTCTGCGTGTTCCTGACCCCGCAGGCCGGGTTCCGCGCCCTGGCGAAAACCCTGCTCACCTACCAGCGCAAGCACGGCCTGCGCACGGTGAAGGAGATCATCGGGCGCTGGGCGCCGCCGGTGGAGAACGATACTGGCGCATACGTGCAGCAGGTTGCAAATGCCGTAGGCGTGTCTCCGTCCGAAGTCATCCGGTTGGACAACCCTGTGACGCTGGGTCGTCTTGCGACCGCCATCGCAAAGCACGAGAACGGTGGCATGTACTGGAACGCCGACGTAGTTGCTGCAGGCATCGCCGAGGCGCTGAAGTGATCGGGGGCGCCGAGGCTGCTGGTGCTCCTTGGTGGCTGGCTGCCAGCGCAGTCGCGCTGTGGCTGCTCCGGGAAACGTGGGGTGCGGTTCTGGCGCGTCGCAAAGAGCGCACCGAGACCGATGCCAACGTCGATCTGCTCAACGGGCTCGTTGAGCGGGTGAAATCGTTGGAAACCTCCCAGGCGGAGGTGGTCAAGCAGTACAACGAGGAGGTCCGCTTGCGTATGAAGGCGCAAGAGGACGCCCATAGGTTGAGGCTTCGTGTCATCTCGCTGGAGTCCGCTCTCAAGCAGTTGGGAGTGGTCGTCCCTCCCGTCGAGGAGCCTGTGGCATGAATCGGGTGCTTCTGGCGCTGCTGCTTGGCTTGAGCGTCCTGGTCATTTGGCAGAGGGGTTCGGTTGCTCAAGCGCGTCGGGTTGCCGACATCGCATCGGCTGCCCGAGACAAAGCTCGCGATGAGCGTGATGCCGCTGCCACGGCACTGGCTGACGCGAATGACGTGCTTGCGGCTGAGCGCGGAAGCGCTCAAGCAGCCAATCACCTGGCTGCCACATATGAAAAGGAAAAGAACGATGCACAGAAAGCATCTGATCGCCTTATCGCTGATCTTCGCGCTGGCAACCAGCGCCTGCACCAGCGTTGGCAAGCGTCCGTCGCTACCGCCGAGCTGTCCGCAGCCGCCGCTGCCGCCAGCCAGCCTGATGGTCGAGCCGACGACCGAATTGAGAGTGCGGGCCGAGCTGTTGGCGCCGCCGCCCAGTGCGACGCCCAAGTGAGGGCGCTGCAGGCATATGCGTTGCTTTGTTCGGGAGGTGCCCAGTGAGCGAGGTGGATTTCCTTCGTGACATGGACGCAACCATTCACGCGTCGCTGGCCCTCGCGGGGATGGCTTCCACCGCCAAGGTGACTGCGCTGAAGACGGGGGTGGTTACTGAAGGTGTGCGGGTCTACATCGATCGCGACGTAGAGACCATTGGCGATCTGCGGCAGTTCGTCTCGGGCCGTATCGAAATAGCCTTTCTGCGTGCGGATGTCGAACCGGAACAGGGCGATCTTGTTGAGGTTGGTGGCGAAGTGTTCGTGAATTCGAAGAGGCTCAGTGATGACGGCTCGCGCAGCCTCTGGTTGGTGCGCCGTGGTTGAGCTGGTCGAACCACTCTCCTGGCAGCTGGTCGAGTTCCTGCGCGATCGCGTGAAACTGATCCGTACCTCGGCCGGTTTCCGCACCGATATCGGCAGTGGGCTGATCGTGGTGGACGATGATGAGGTGAGCGAGGACGAATCCGAGCCCGCCACCGTCATCTCGGTCCCGCAACTCTCGCGTAGCGGCGGCAGTAGCGCCCAGGTCAGCTCCGATGCGGCAATCACCATCGAGTTCGAAGTGCCGCGCGGAAGTGGACAGGCGAATCCGAAGCTGCTTGTGCACCGTGCCAGGCACGACTTGATCCGGGTGCTGACCTTCAACCCCAAGCTGCTGCCGAAGGGTGTCACTGCGTTCGAGCTGGTGTCAACCCAGATGGCAACCCTGGAAGACGACGCAGGGCATACCGCCGTCGTCGCTCAGATCACCGCGCGGGCTGGTCTGACCGAGACCTTTGAGCCCGTCCCCAACCCGTAGGAGCAATACCATGGCACAGCCCAAAGTCCGCAAGTTCGCAGGCGATCTGCGTTTCTGGGAGCACGGCGCGAACGGCGCCCGCATTCCTGTCATCCCCGAGCCGGCCGACAAGTTCGGCAACCAGCCGCTCGAACAGTCGTCGCTGACGTTCAGCTACGAAGCTGGCGACTCGGTGGAGATCAAGAGCAAGCGCCGTGATGCGCGGTATCAGCAGATCATCCACAAGGACTCCAATCCCGGTGTCACCAGCGTCTCCATCACTGCGCTGGAGGTGCCGACTGCCATCCTGGCCCGCATGCTGTACGGTACGCTGGTGTCCACGCAGGTCGCTGCCGGCACTGCGACTGACGTTTCCGTAATCGTGGGTAGCTTGGACACGCCGGTGAAGCTGCCGCACAACTTCCTCTTGGCCGATACCGAGCCGACTTTCAAGAAGGGCGCCGTCGACCTGGTCAAAGGCACGGACTACACCCTGGACTCGGTGCATGGCCTGCTGATCCCGAAGCCCGGCGGCGCACTGCAGGCCGATGACGCCGTGGTGGCCAACTACAAGTACGACGCGTACCTGGAAACGGCCATCAGCGGCGGCACCACCCCGAGCAAGTCGTTCCAGATCCTGGGCGACATGCAGGACCGCATCAGCGGCGACGAGGGCCTGCTGACGATCCCGAACGTCGACCTCACTGTGGATGGTGACGTGGACTGGTTCAGCGACGAGCCGATCCAGGTGACCCTGACCGGTCCGGTGATCTTCCAGTCCGGTGAGGCCGATCTCTACACCTTCAAGATTGCCGCGCAGTCGGCGGGCTGAGCGAGCTGGTGACCTTGGCAAGGGGAGGGCGCCCGTACGGCGCCCTCCCCGCATGAATCAGGAAGGGCTTAGTGGCATCCAATCGCGCCAACAACCTGCTCAAGTACTACGTCAGCGGTCGGCGGGCTAAAGGCTTCCACGGCCTGACCGATCTGGCCGGCGAGGTGCTGAACCGGTATGACCTTTCGGTTCAGCGGGCCTTTGTCGGTCTGCAGCGCCGTGCAGGGCCGGCCACCACGCAGGAGGTCCGGGCGTCCTACAACATCCGTGCTGCGGCCCTCCGCGGGAAATACCGCGTGGAGACGGGTGAACGGGGCTACAGCACCGGCAAGCGCAGCAGGGATGACTTCCTGTCGATCTGGGCCAGCACCCGGCAGATCTCGCTGATCGAGTTCGGTGGCCGCTGGGCTGGCAGGAAATCAAAGGGCGCGACGGCCAGCATCGGCCTAGGCGAATCAAAAACCTACGACGGCGCCTTCATCGCCACGATCAAGGGGCGCAAGGCCATCCGGGTGCGCAGCTGGGATCGGGCGCAGCAGAAGCGGTACGGCCGTGGGCCGGTTCGCATCCTGCGCGGGCCTAGCCCCTTCGAGATGCTCTCCGGCGCCGACGGTAACAGCCGCGCCCTCACCGCACGTGGCCGGCTGATGGACCGCCTGCACACCACCTACGTGACTGAACTGCGCCGCCAGTGGCGCATCAACGGAAATACCAATGGCTGATCGGCTGGAAGAAGCAATTCGGGTTGTCATTGAAACCCAGGGCCGCGAGGGTGTGGACGAACTGCGCGCGGCGTTCGGCGACCTGGGTGACGTATCGGTCGAGACGGCCGGCAAGGCCTCGAAACTGCTTGACTCTCTCACCGGGCTGAACGCCGCTGCAGCGAAGGCGGATGCCTTTGATGGCATGTTGACCGACCTGGCCGAGTTGGAACGGCAGTTTGGCGACAACCAGAAGGCCGCGCTTTCGCTCAGCCTCAGTATCGGCGAGATGGAGAAGCCCTCGCGCGAAGTGCTGGCGGCCCAGCGCGACTTGCGCAAGGAGGGTGAGCGGCTGCAGAAGGCACTTACCGAGCAGTGGGATGCGGTTGCCAAGGCTGATGACGAACTGTCCTCGCTTGGCGTCAACACCGCCAACCTGGCTGACCACCAGCAGCGCCTGCGTATCGAGGCAACCCGCAGCGCGGCGGCACTCACTGAGCAGGCGCGGGCCGCTGCGGCAGAGGCCGAGGCGGGGCGTCGGCGCAAGCAGCAGATCGAGGAAGGCGAGGCTGCCTTCCGCAAACAGGCCACCACCAGTAAGGCGGCGGCCAAATCGCTGGCCGAATACCGCGAGCGCGCCGCTGATGCTGCAGCCGGCAGCGGCGACCTGGCCTCGGCTACCGAGAGCACGGTCAGCTGGTTCGGTAAGCTGAAGGCTGTGGCTGCGGGTGCGATCGCGTTTGTCGGCCTGAACCGGGTGGTCGAGGGCATCAAGGCCATCGTGAAGGAAGGCAGCGACGCCGAGCAGGAGCTGGCGCAGCTGGAAGCTGCCTTGCACGCCACGGGGCGCACCAGTGAATTCACGGCGCAGAGCCTGGCCGCCATGCGGAAGGAGCTTCAGGGTGGGTTGTTTGACGATGGGGAAATCAGTGCAGCTCAGGTGCGCCTTCTGTCCTACACCAACATCGTCGGTGAGCAGTTCCCGGCGGCGATGCAGATCACCATCGATCAGGCCCAGCGGTTGGGTATGTCGCTGGAGCAGTCGGCCGAGGTGGTGGGCAAGGCGCTGCAGACGCCGTCCAAGGCCATGGAGAGTCTGAGCAAGCAAGGCTTCACCCTGGATGACAGCCAGAAGGCCCTGATCAAGAGTCTGGAAGCGACGGGTCAGGTTGCGCAGGCACAGTCCATCATCTTGGACCTGCTTGCCGAGTCGTACGGCGGCGCGGCCGCAGCGGCGAAGGTGGGCACCATCGCCGGCCTGTGGAAGGCGGCCACTGATCGGTTCAAGGACTGGAAGCAGGAAGTCGCCGACCAGGGCGTCCTGACCTACTTCAAGGAACAGCTCACCACGCTTCTGGAAACGCTGGACCGTCTGGCCAAGGACGGTAGTCTCACCCGATGGGCCAGGCAGACGGCCCAGGCCATCATCACCATGGCCGAGGCGGTAAAAGGCACGACGCAGTTCGTATTCGAACATGTTCGTGTTATCGGAATGATGATTGCCGTATACGCCCAGTTCAAGATTGTTGGTGCATTGCTTCAGCTCAACGCATGGCGCTTGGCGTTGATCGCGACGACCCAGGCTCAACTTGCGAACAATGCAGCAGTTGCGACTGGTCGGCGGGGGATCAGCAGTTTCGGGGCGCTGCTAAGCAGTCTTCCGAAGACTATCAAGATCAATCTTCCTCTTCTATTCATATGGGCCGCGATTGAAGGGTTGAAGCGGCTGAAGATATTCACCGAGGACGTACTTCGTCACAACAGCACTGAGTTGAAGGCAGCGGGGGAGGCACAACGCGCCTACATCAGCCAAGTGCGTGATTCCGCGTTGCAACTCCGCCAGCAGGCGGTGTCCTTCATTGCTTACCGTGACGTGGTCATCAAGTCAGCCGAGGAAGTCACTAAGCTGGGAGAGGCAGAGCGGCTGGCCTATGAAAAGCGTCTGTCTGGACTTGAACAGTACCTGACCGCGCAGGAGGGCTTCCTGCTAATGCAGAAGAAGTCCGGTATGGCGACGGCAGAGCAGCTGCAGCAGTTGGGCCAGGTGACGCAGCAGCTGCTGGACGTCTCGACAGGTTTTGCAGCGCTGCGGACCGCTGTCCGGACGGCGTCCGACGCGATGAAGAACGGCATCGGCGGCGCGGCGCAGCTGGTTGTCCAGCAGCTGGAGGGGATTGATGGCAACGCCAAGCTGGCGGCCGAGTCCATCCGCAAGATGTTCTCCGGGCTCAATTTTGCCGATACGGCTAGCCTTGCCTCAGTAGGAGAAGCGCTGGGCTTCATCGCTACTCAGGGTGCTGTGGCCGAGCGGAACGTGCGCGATGGCCTTCTCGCTACGCTGCAGCAGTTGTCGGGTGAAGAGCTCGCCCGGTTCCAGGGTGCGACGCAGGCGGCGTTCAACTCGCTGCCACAGGGCGCTGTGAACGCTGCTGCGGTACTGCAGACCACTCTGCTTGCCGCGATGACCAAGCTGGGCGTCGCCTCGGGAAAGCTGGGGGTCGGCTTCACCCAGGCCGGCCGTGATGCTATCGCCGCATTCGGGGCAATTACCGAGAACGCGGTGGCGACCAGCGCCCAGATCGAGGCTGCCTTCAAGGCTGCGCTGGGCAACGTCGCCACGCTGGACGAGGCGCGCACTCTCGGCAATCTGCTGCAAGCAGCGGGCGAGCAGGGACGGGTCGGCTTCGATTCGGCGGCCCGCGCGGCTGCGGCGCTACGTGCGCGGCTTCGCGAGATCGAGGCGGGCCTGAACCCGCTGGCCGATGAATTCCAGCGTCTCGGTATTCAGTCGCAGCAGTCGCTGAATGCTGCACGCGACTCAGCCTGGGAAGCGTTCGAGACTATCCGCAAGGGGGCCTCCAGCGGGAAGGCCTCTGTTGATGACGTGCGCCGTGCGTTCCGCGCGTATGCCGATACCGCCAAGGCCGCTGTGGCCGACAGTGATGCATGGCGCCGGAACCAGGTGCAGTCGCAGCTGGATGTGCAGGGCGCCATCTACGAGACGGGTGACGCGTTGGGTGAACTCGGCACGAAGGGCGAGTCGGCTATGGGGCGCGTGGAGCAGGGAGCGCAGAAGGTCACGGGTGCGCTGAAGGAAGTCAAGCAGGCGTCTGATGAGGCGGGTAGTGGCGTGGAGCGGGTGGCTGCCGGCGCCGCTGCGGCTGGCGACAACCTCGGTAGCGCATCCACAGCTGCCCGTGGATTCTCCCTCAACATGGGAGAAATCTCCGACAAGACCCGAGAACTGTTGGGTCAAATGAACGGGCCGAACAGCCTGCAGCAGTTCGCGAACATCTGGAATTCTCTCTACAGGCAGCGTCAGGACCTGGCGAAGTACACGGAGGAACAGAAGAAGCTGCTGGACGGCATGGACGAGATTTCCGGCAAGCGGAAGGAGCTGGCCGAGCGCTTCGACTTGGTTGGAGCGGGTGAGCTGGATGCCATCGTTCAGCTCGAAAACCAGATCGAGTCCAAGCGATTGGAAAAGGAGAAAGCGGCACAGCAGGCTGCCCAAGAGCGCCGCAAGGCGGCGTTGGCCGAGGCCGAGGCGCAAGCCAAGGCCGATGCTTCTCGCATTCAAGCAGGCGATACGAAAGAGCAGGTTCTGACCATCGATTGGAAGGCTCCCAGCAAGGAAGTGGTAGCGGGCGCGACGGCGGCAGAAATCCAGCAGGCCGAGCGCATTGCAGGTCTGGTTGCCCCCATCGTGCTGCGAAAGATCGAGCGAAGCCGTGCGGTGTCGGTCAGGGGGGCGCGATGAGTCGAGTTGTCCTGGCCGGGGTTGAGCTTCCGGCAGATATGCAATGGACGGACGAGTTCACTGCTTGGCGCGTCGGGCAGCAGGTTCGCACCAGCCTGACTGGGGCGCTGATCGTCCAGGAGTCCGCGCGACAGGCCGGTCGGCCGATCACCCTACAGACCACCCGGGATGGCCAGGCGTACGTCGGCCCGGTGCGGCTGGATGTGCTGCGCCAGCTGCAGGAGCTGAGCGGGCAGCTGCAGGTTGCCCCGTTGACGCTGATTCTGCCGGCGCACAACGGCGGTGACCGCACGTTCCAGGTCCGGTGGCGCCGGACCGAGGGGGCTGCCGTCGAGGCTGAGCCCTGCCGATTCGCGGTGCCGGCGCTCGATGCCGACTACTTCTCCATCACCCTTCGCCTTATGACGGTCTGAACCAATGACGATCCTTGCAACCGATATCAAGATGCGCCAGTCGCAGCGCCTCACCGACAACCCTGATGGCGGCGGCCGTATGGTCCAGGCCGAGATTGTCGATGGAGCGATGAACAACCTGTTCCCCGACATCGGTGATGAAGAGCGGACCACGGGACGCTCCACGCTCCGCAAGATGTTCGTGCATGTGGACACGCCCGGACCGGACGTGCTCAAGGATGCGATCGCGGTGCTGATCGACCCGCCGTCCGACCCGCGCGTCACCGTGACCATGTTCGCCACCGGCTCCTACAGCGATGTGCGCCTGGACGCCAAGAACCGGGTGGAGAGCTACATCACCCGCGGCACAGAATCGCGATTCATCCTGCTGGGCGACCACTTCATCGGCCAGATGACGATCCAGGTCTACACCACCAAGGATGCGCCGAGCCCGGACATCAACGACAACCTGAGCCTGCTGACGCTGGCTGCCTCGGGGCGCGATCCCGGCGAGCAGTACGTGCGGGTGAAGAACGTGCTTTCTCGGACGACACGGACGTTCACCGACGACCAGGGCGCTTTCGAACGTGACGTGCTGGTGATCGAGCTGGTCAACGCGCTGCTGCTCAACTTCTACGGTCAGGAGGTCATTCGGTACACCGCGACGAAACCGGCCACCCGGGTCTATGAAACCAATGTGGTTGATGCCACCAGCTACCACAGCGTGAAGCGCCTCACGGCTGCCGGGAAACCCGGTGACCTGTCCGTGCAGATCGACTCGCCCTATGTGCCGATCGTCCCCACGTCCACCGCTGAAACCGCCGTGAGCGACGTTCTGGCTGGTATGGGGACGTTGAGCCACGTCCCCTCGGGGCCGGTCAACAGCCTGGCCCTGAGCTTCACCAGCGCATTCGTGGCCGGTGTTTCCGTCACTCGCTTCCTGGGCACGGGCATGGCTGTCGGCAGCGTGAAGGTGCTGGTGGGCAGCGTCGAGCTTTCAGATGACGGCACCGGCGGCCTGGCGTCTGGAGCGGTCACGCCCTGGTCGGGCACCGTGGATTATCAGACTGGCGCTGTGTCGCTGGTTCATTCCACCGGTGTGGGCAGCACAAGCGTCAGCATCACCGCCACGCCCGCCGGCACCATTCCCATGCAAGGCTTCACCGATGAGATCGCGGTGACCCAGAACAATCAGGGCATGGTCTGGCTGGCACAGTTGGCGCCGCTGCCGGCGCCGGGCACTGTCGTGGTGGACTACCGTGCGCTTGGACGCTGGTACCGCCTGACCGACAACGGTCGTGGCCAGCTCGTTGGCAAGCCCGGGCAGGGCAGCGGCACCATCAACTACATGACCGGCTCTCTGGTGCTGACCACCGGTGCGCTACCCGACCTGGACAGCAGCGTCATCAGCGCCTGGGGCACATCGATCATCGCCGAGGCCCGTGCAGGCGACACCAACATCAAGCCCCCTGCATTGCGGTTCATGCTGGGCAATGCCGGTGCCGTGCCTGGCACCGTGCGCCTGACGGTGCGGGTGGGCGGCGCGGATGTGAACGTGGTCGACAATGGCGTCGGTGGCCTGCTCATCGCTGGTCAGCTTCGCGGCTCAATCGTCTATGCAACGGGAGAGTGCCTGCTGCAACTGGAGACGCTGCCCGACGCCAATAGCCAGGTGGCGGTCAATTACGACTGGGGTGAGCCGCTTCATGCCGCGCCGCAGCCGGTGCCGGATGGAAACGGCCTGGTCTCATTCACGCTGCCGCAGGGTCCGGTCAAGCCTGGCTCGGTGATGCTGGATTGGGTAATCACCGTCATGCGCGACGCGTACGATCTGGCTTCCGCGCCACAGCCCATGCGCGTCATCGCCAAGGACGACGGCAACGGCAACCTGGTGGCTGTCTCGGTGGGCGACACGGCCGCCACCACCGCGCTGGGGGCTATCAATTACAGCACCGGCGCGGTGAGCCTGCAGGCCGGAAAGTTCATGGTTCGTCAGGTGTCGTACCCGCAGTACGAACTGCGCTCGGGAAGGTTGAAGGTGGTGGGCTATGGCCGCGTGGACGTGCTGGCGCAGTTCTCCGCAGGCACGCTCGTCTCGGTTGGCTGGATTCTGGCTGGTGCTGGCACGGAATCGGCCGAGGAATCGCTGCCACTGCCGCCGGTGTCCCTGCAGCTGACACCGACCATCAGCGACAGCATCGTGCCAGGCAGCGTCAGGTTCAGCTTCCGTGGCCGGACCTACGTGGACCGCAGTGGCGGTCTGTATCACACCGTCGACCCACTGACCGGGGCGGGTGTGTACGCCGGCACCATCGACTACACCGCTGGCGTGGTGAGCTTGACCCAATGGCTGGCCGGTGGCGCCAACGGCGTGCAGATCCAGTCTCTGCTGACGCGTATCGGTGACCCGGGCGTTGCCAACAGCTTCTTCCGTGCGCCCGGCTCGCCGCTGCGGCCGGGTATGTTCACGCTGCGCGCCAACCGCCTGGACGGCGAGCTGCTCACGGCAACGGCCGATATCAACGGCGTGATCTCCGGTGCGCAGATCCGCGGCATGGTGGACTGGGAGAGTGGTGTCGCCAAAGTGCAGTTCGGCCAGTTGGTGCCGGTGGCTGGCAATGAGGGCCAGCCCTGGTTCGATCCAGACCTGGTGGAGGGCGACCGGATCTGGCGCCCGGCGCTGGTGTTGGCCGGCTCCATCTACATGGGGGCGGTCGTCTACCGCTCGATTCCGCTGTCGGAGGTTGTCATCGGCCTGTCGTCGGTGCGGCTCCCGAGCGACGGGCGCGCCCCGGCCTTCAAGCCCGGGCAGACAGTCTTGATCCACCACACCGCCAAGCATGTGGTGGCCTCGCCCCAGGCGAATCAGACAGTTTCCTTCGGTCGTGGGCGGGTGGCGGCCATCGAGGTTCGCGACTCGCTGGGCGCGCCTGTGGATGCGGCATGGTTCGTGGCTGACCTGGACGTGGGCACGCTGAAGTTCAGTGATCCGCTGAACCTTTCTGCCTACGCGCTGCCCATCACGATCAGCGAGCGCGTTGAGGATCGGCGGCTGGTGGTGCAGCCGCAGATCACGGGCGAGATTGAGATCAACACCGGCCTGACCCATGACTATCCAGTGGGCGAGGCGATGATCAGTACCGCCCTGCGTCTGGGCGAGGCCAATGGCTCGCTGGATCTGCAGGCGCGGGTGGTGAACCTGTTTGATCAGGCCGCCTGGTCAAACGTATGGGCCGATGCGCCCTCCGGCAGCGTGGCCCCTGGTACCTACAACGACACCGACTATCCGCTGGTGGTGACCAATGCGGATGCAATCACTGAGCGTTGGGCTGTGCGGTTCACGTCCGCGACGCAGTTCGAGCTGATCGGTGAAACGGTGGGCGTGATCGCTTCAGGCAACACAACGTCTGATCTTGCGCCGGTGAATCCACGCACAGCGCAGCCTTACTTCCGCATGCGGAAAGAGGGGTGGGGCGGTGGTTGGTCGACCAACAATGTGGTGCGGTTCAACACCGTGGGTGGTCTGGCTCCGGTGTGGATGATTCGCACGACGCTGCCTGGGACCCCGGAAGTGGTTACCGATTCAACTCGTATCCAGGTAATCGGCAATATCGAAGGAGCCGCATAATGGCCTCGCTGCCTCGAATCTATCGTTCTACTGACCCTGGTGCCCCGCAGTTGAGCGGCGTGGCTGGCAGCCTTGTGGCACTGCTGGATGCGGTGCTGGTTAATGGGTATGGGGTCGGTGCCGATTTCAAGCCTGGCGCAGGCTGGGTTCGAACCTTCACCGCGACTAACAAGCGCGTATACCGCAACAATCACGTGGATGGTTCGGGCGGCTATCTTCGTGTTGAGGAGCCGAGCGCGACGCCCGGATACGCGTACGCGCGAGCTTACGAAACGATGAGTGATGTCGACGCCGGGACTGGGCCCGCACCCACCACCGGGCAGCGCGCCAATGGAATTCTCCTGTTGAAGTCAAGCGAGAACAACGGAAATTCTCGGCCCTGGGAGATCATTGCCACGGATCAGGCGATGTACCTCTTCGTGAACTATTACAGCCTGCCGTCTTCCAATCCGTACATGGCAATCCCGGCATTTCCATTCTTTGCCGGGGACATCGAGTCATTTCTTCCAGGGGACAAATCGCACTTCATGGTGGGCGGAAACGCGATGGTCACCCCGGCCAACAGTGTTGGGGATGGTTTGCTGCACACGACAACCTCGCTCTATGGTGGCATGCCTAGCAGTGTCTGTTGTTATGCACTCAGGGCCTACACACAGCAGCCCGGATCGATCCCTTTGCATCTGGTAAATCCGAGCTACGGCACCGACGGAAATGCGATTGGATCGGGTGGCGTTGTGTTTCCAGATCCGATCTCTGGCGGTGTCTTGATCGAACGGCCGCTGATGAAGGAAGGGGCCTATCTGGCAAGGGGGTGTCTGCCAGGTGCGTACTCCCCATTGCATGCGCGGCCATTTCTGAGTGGTGAGATGTTGGTCGATCTCGATGCGTTTCCGGGGAAGACTCTTTACGTCAAATCCTTCAATGTGCTGAACAGCAATTCGCCGTCTGCGATAGGGCCGTACGCAGGTCAGTTTCTGATCGATATGACGGCAAAGTGGTGAGCCATGCGTGCCCAAAATCGTTCTTTCAGGATTTCCAAGGCAGTTATTTTCAGGGGGGCTTTCTACCTTGGGGGAGACTTGCCGAGTGACCCGGGAAACCCGGACAGCCCCGATGGCCGTGCGCGCGTGCTCAACCAGCCGGCCGTGGTAAGGGTTCGAGTGTTGGAGCGCCGTACGATGGCTCTCGTGGCCGACGTTCGCAGCAACCCCGATGGCACGTGGCGGGTCGAGCGAATCGCTGACGTTGAGTACATTGTTCTTGGCTTGGATGAGGCTGGCCGCGTTAACGCTGCGATTCAGGATTGGGTCCGGCCTGCTCCCATGGTGCGCTGATGGCAAAGCCTGGTGCGTTTGCATCGCTCAATCTGGGCCCCAAGCATTTGGGGTCTGGCGCATACCTACCTCTGAACTTGGGGGTGGAGTGGGACGACCAGCCTGTCGAACCGGTGATTCGGGGCATTCGACAGCAGTCTCGGCTCACGTGGACGCGTCCAGATCGCCGCAGGACGCTGAGTCAAATTGGATGGGGAAGCGGCGCTTCGCTAACCGTCCAGACCAGTGCTGCGTGGGCGCTCGGTGAGCGCGTTGGGCGCGACACCGCTATTTGCTGGGCCGCATCCGACCTTGCCAGGCAAGAGGTTTCGAGCGCATGGCGTTCCGAGATGGGTTGGGTGGGTAGCGGGACTGACCTGCGGTGGGCGCAGCAGGGGCTACTGACGCCGAACCTTGCATTGCCGTGGGGTGGGCGTCTGCGTTCGGTCGGTCTAGGTAGTCAGCTCCCTTGGCGCGCGCTCGCTACAGCTCGGGAATCGAGCCTTCTTCGCTGGCATGGATGGTGGCCGAAAGCGGACGCGATCACTGAACTGGCGTGGCGCGTTCCTCCCGCGAGTCGCCGTTACGCAAAGTTGCCGTGGGGGGCTGCAGCCAAGCTCTCGTGGGGTGTGCGCCCCGGGCCTGGACCAGACCCTGACCCAGATCCTGAAAGTCCCTTCCCTCGGGGGGATCAGGTCGGTCTGAATCTGGGGTGCTCTGTCGTGGGCGTGCTGGGCCTTGTCCCTCTCAATCTTGGCGTCGCCGCTTGCTATGTGGTGCGCCCTCAACGCAGGACCTATGTCGTGATCAACTCCGTATCTCTTGTCCGCCTCCCTGATCGCGTCCCCATCGAGGTGACCCGCATCTCGCTTGGTGCCAGTCGCGGCACGTGGGGGTGGACGTTCGATATCGAGCTGGCAGATCCGCAGCAGCTCGCGTTGCTGAAGCCCACCGCCGCAGGGCCCAGGCAGTTCGAGGTCAATCTCAATGGCTACGTCTGGACGGGCATCATCGAGAGCTTCCAGAAGCAGAGGGAGTTCAATGGCGGAGGTGTTCGCTTGAGCGGTCGTTCCCGCACCGCCCTCCTGGCAGCGCCGTACGCGCCGGCTCGGGTCAAGGCCACCACGGAAGAACGCAGCATGGCGCAGCTGGTGGCAGAGGAGCTGGCCGATACCGGCTTCACCAGCACGTACGACACCGTCGACTGGAACGTGCCGGCAGGCGCTTGGTTCTACGACGCCAGCACGCCGCTGGACGCCATCAGCGCGCTCGCCGAAGCGAGTGGGGGTGTTGTCCAGTCGGACCCCGCCGCGCTCGCCATGCGCGTGCGGGCTGCCTATCCGGTCAGTCCGTGGGATTGGCGCACCACGCAGCCAGATCACGTACTGCAGGAGGACATCGTGCTGACTGAAAGCCTGCAGATGCGCAGCGCGCCGTTGTACGACGCGGTGGTGGTGACGGGGGAACTGGCAGGGAAGGGAGTGACGTGCAAGGTGCGCAAGTCGGGAGAGGAGGGGCGCCTTTACGCCCAGCAGGTCAGCAGCCCCTTGATCACCGTGCCGGCAGCCGGCGCGGAGCGGGGCAGGAACATCCTGTGCGATCGCGGAGAGCAGGCTGCCGTTGACCTGACGGTGCCGTTGTTCGCGAAGCCACTCAAGGCTGGGGAGGTTGGGCTGCTGCTGCCCCTGGACCTGGTGGAGGTGGTCGGTGCTGATGGCACGTGGCACGGCCAGTGCGAGTCGTTGCGGATCGAGGTGTCTGCCGACGACCGGGCTGTGGTGATTGAGCAGACAGCAACCCTGGAGAGGCACTACACCGATGCGGACTGACCTGTGGGATCAATTCGGTGACCTGGTAGGCGGCAGCCCGAGGCTGATCGCTACCGTCACCGCGCACAACTCTGATGGCACCAGCAGTTTGACCACCTACGACGGGGTGCAGATGCGCGCCTTCGGGCAGCTGCAGCTGACGGTTCCGTACAACGTCTGGGTGCGTGGCGGCAGGTTGGTGGAAGCTGCACCGAATCTGCCGCTCTATGAATTGACTGTCTGACGAAACAGGGCGCTGCCCAGATGCCGGCAAGCATCCAGGCAGCGCCGCAACACAGGTGATCTCAGCACCTGGCATTGGCCGTGGCCCCGTCGCCCTCGCGAGAGCGGCGGGATTGTCGGCTCCTCCTATCGCAAATACTGAGAACCCATGCCCAAGCCCATCATTTCCTGGCCGGGCGGCAAGCGCCGCCTACTGAAGCACCTCTATCCGCACTTCCCAATCCACGACTGCTATGTCGAGGCTTTCGCCGGCGGCGCTGCATCGCTGCTGATGCGGCCATACCCAGCCCAGATGGAAGTGCTCAACGACATCAACGGCGAGCTGGTGTCCCTGTACCGCTGCGTGCGTCATCACCTGGACGAATTCGTGCGCATGTTCCGCTGGTCGCTGGTGTCGCGGCAGATGTTCGAATGGGCACAGATGGAGCGGCCGGAGACCTTGACCGACATTCAGCGCGCAGCGCGCTTCTACTACCTGCAGAAGCTCGCCTTCGGCGGCAAAGTGCAGGGGCAGTCGTTTGGTGTGGTGACTGCCGGCGGTCCACGGTTGAACCTTCTGCGCATCGAGGAGGAGCTGAGCGCCGTGCATCTCCGCCTGGCGAACACGGTGATCGAGTGCCTGCCATGGCAGGAGTGCGTGCGGCGCTACGATCGCCCGGGGACACTGTTCTACCTGGACCCGCCGTACTGGGAGACGGAGGGTTATGGCGTTGAGTTCCCGTTTGCTGAGTACGAGGCGATGGCCGAGCTGATGCGCACCTCGGCCGGCCGCTTCGTGGTCTCGATCAACGACCATCCTGAGATCCGCGAGGTCTTCGCTGGCTTCGACCTGGTGCCGCTGCAGCTCGACTACACCATTGGCGGCGGGCAGGGGAGGGGGAAGAAGTTCGGAGAGTTGATCATCAAGAGCTGGGACGACAGCCAGGCCACCCTGCTGTAGGCGTCACGCAACTTGCTGGAGTAGATCCTCGCGATTGTTGCGTGGCGTGTTGACGGTGCGGCTTACCCGGTACGCTTCCATGGATGGAGGCGAGCTTGCCAGCAGCATCGCCATGGCATCGTCCGGGCTGGCCGCCATCCAGTCATCGATCTGGTCGGCCTGTAGCCAGACCGGCATGCGGTCGTGGATGTCGGCCGAGACGCCGCTACTGTCGCCGGTGATGATGGTGAAGGTGCCCAGGTTGCCATCGGGCAGTAGGGGGCTGGTGTCCTCCCACAGGCCGGCGGCCAGCAGCGGCCCGATTGCATGAATGAACCACGGGTCCTTCTTTCCGTCCTCGGGGCTCACCGACCACTCGTAATAGCCCGCCATGGGGATCACGCAGCGCCGCTTCTTGAACGCCGACCGGAAGGCGGGCTTGGTGGCCACCGTCTCGATACGGGCGTTGATGGTCGAGCCCTGCAGGCCCTTGGCTTTCGCCCAGAAAGGGAGCAGGCCCCACGCTAGGCGGGTAACCTGCCGGCCTTCGCCCCGATCCAGAATCACCGAGGCGCGCTGCGTCGGCGCCAGGTTGTAGCTGGGCTGGATCTCGGCCAGACCGGGGGCAAGGTCAGCCAGCCCCGGCTGGCCGAAGTCGATCACGGGGAGCTGGACGAATCGGCCGCACATGGCCGGAGGGTAGCCCGGCTGAGCGTGGCCGGGACGTGTAGGGCCCGGGCGAACTGTGACGCCGGTCAGGCGGCCTCTACGCGAAACTTACGGTAGCGGTTCTACGCTCGGACTCCCCATGGAGGCCGGAGAGAGACATGCCCAACAGGGCTGTTGTATTTGTCAGCGAAGCGGTCGGCGACCTGACCACGGCCAACCTGTCCAAGATCATGGCGGACGCAGAGCGATTCAATCGCACTGCCGGGGTTACCGGCGTCACGCTGTTTGATGGGCGGAGGTTCCTCGCGTACATGGAGGGGCCGCCCGACGGCCTGGATGTGGCCTTCTCCAGAGCAGCGGGCGCCACAAGCCATTCAAGCCTGATCGAGATTGCACGGGGGCGGGTCGGGCAGCGCCGGCTTCCCTACTGGCCGATGCGTTGCATCCCCCTGTCGCCGCCGGAGCTGGTGCAGCTGGTGCGGGCCGACTGGACTTCCTTCCTGCAGCGGGGAGGCGATCAAGCTGGCCCAGCCACCGCCATGGAGATGCTGGTGGCACTGGTCGAGCCGTTCGCCGAGGCTGCCTGAGCAGCGCCGCACCGGCACCCCGCAAGGCGATTCGGGCAAATTGACGATTTCGTCAAATCGCTGATGCAGCGCTTAACAATCCCTTCCCAGAACGGTTCAGGCAGGTCGCCACTGCGTTCGCAGGATCTGCGACGGCCGGCCGTATCCTTCCGCCCATGCAACACTCCCACGGCTTCCGCACCGCACCTATCCCCTCTGGCTGGGTCCAGACCGGTGAGCGCTGGGCGCTCTGGTACAACGGCCGGGAAACGGCGAACGTCACGCTCGATGGCGGTCCCGGCGTCCGGCTCTGGATGGAAGGCCAGAAGATGTGGCACACAAAGGAAGCGCGCGCCGCCAACGTCCGACAGGCGAAGCGCTACGCGGAGCGCTGGTGCGCGGCCAGGCTGTACCCCGACCTACCGCTGCGCGAGGCCGTCGCCCGTCTGACCGACAGCACCCCGATCCTGCCGCCGCCGCCACTTCCTGGTCTGCCGCCGACCCGCGAGCAGCAGCAACAAGCCCGGCGCTTGGCTGAGGCTGGGGCGGAGGAGGTGGAGCGCATCAAGGCAGCGCTGGAGCCGCGTAAGCCACCGGCCCAGATGAAACCCCGTCCGAGGGACGCACGTAAGGCATGGGTGAGGGCAGGGTTGCGCGATCTACGTGGTTGGTGAGCGGAGAGGGTTCCCGAATACACGGGAGCTGCTCATTGCGAGACTAGGGGCCTGTCCGCAGGCGTCCTGAATTGAACTCAATCTAAGCTATTGACTACAATGCAGAGTCCGCCAGCCTTCTAAGCCGGCGGTTACAGGTTCGATTCCTGTCGGGCGCGCCATCGGCGAGCACCGGGATCGCATCGGCGGATGTGAAGAAGTGCTTGCAAAAGGGTAAAGACTCCACCAGAATATCGGACTCGCTTCGGCGGACCGGAACTTCGGTGACAGTCTCCAGGCAACGGTTTGAGGTTCCAGCGTCAGCGGTATCGGCGATGGAGCAAAAGTTTCAGTGGTGGCTGTAGCTCAGTTGGTTAGAGTACCGGATTGTGATTCCGGTGGTCGGGGGTTCGAATCCCCTCAGCCACCCCACTGATTCAACCGCATCGGCGCAGCCGAAACGGTATTGCAATAAACAGAAAGCACGCTACAATGTGCGTCTGAGTTTCACGGGCCGTTAGCTCAGTTGGTAGAGCAGTTGACTCTTAATCAATAGGTCCAAGGTTCGAATCCTTGACGGCCCACCAAGACGGAAGCCACCTGGTACGCCAGGTGGCTTTTTTCTTATTAGTGTGACCCTTTCGTTTCGATGGATCACAGGTTGCAGAGCCCCGCCTGGCGTGGATCTGCAACGCAGCGGGATCGCAGTGCTGGTTTCAACGATGTTGAAGAAAGTGCTTGCACCCTCCGAGCGGATCGGGTCATAATTCGCGCCCCGATTTCGGGCTGTTAGCTCAGTTGGTAGAGCAGTTGACTCTTAATCAATAGGTCCAAGGTTCGAATCCTTGACAGCCCACCAGACAAAAGCCACTTGGTTCGCCAAGTGGCTTTTTTCTTGCCTGTACGCCGGGTTGCGCGTCATCCACGCATGGCGTGGATCTGCTGAAGCGATGCTGAAATCAGGGGCATACGCGTCATCAGTGTTTTCAATGCTGTGCGCTGCTTCTCAGCGCATCGCGTCCTGCATCGCACCCAATGGATCTTCCGCGTCGATGGCGCATGCACGAAGGAAGATGTTGATGACTGGTATCAATCGATTGCACCGCACGCTGTGGGTTCCCTTCGCGCTGATGGCGCTGGCTGCCTGCACGCCGGGCAATGATCCCGCGCAGACCGTCGAACGCGATGCTGGCACGGAGAGCACTCCGGCGCGCCCGGTGGGTGACGCCATGCAGATGCAGCCGGCTCAGCCTGCGGAAGGGGAGGTCCTGCCCGACGCGGTGGACGTGCAGCGCAATGCGGAGGGTTCGGTGGATGTGCGCAAGGCCGCGCCGGAGTCGGTGGCCCTGCGCCGTACCGACGACGGGGGCGTGGAGATCCGCAAGGTGGATCCTGCGGCCGGGCAGGGGGCCGATACGGCGCCTGCCGAGGCCAGGCCGCAGCACTGAACCACCGCCGCCCCGGCTGAGCGGGCGCTCGCCGGGGCGGTCCCAGCGCGCCAGTCGCGCGCGGATGGCCATGTTCAGTTTTGTGCAGGTCTTCCGCTTCCAGCCCCTGCCTGCGACAATGAACGCCTGTGCCGGCCACGCGAAAGTGGCGGAATTGGTAGACGCCCTGGATTTAGGTTCCAGTGCCGCAAGGCGTGGGGGTTCGAGTCCCCCCTTTCGCACCAGTGCCGGCCTGTCCCCGCCCTGATCGGGCCATCTGCGCCCACTTGACCGGCACGCGCTGGCAGTGCAGGCCGAATTGGGCGAAACTAAAGGGCTGCGGCAAGCAGGCGCGTCCCAGACGTCGTGTCCTTACAACCGTTTCATCCCAATCATCGAGCCGGGGGCCTGGGCCACCGGTGGCAGGAGTCAACATGCAAGCTTCGATCGAATCCACCGGCAACCTGGAACGCCGCCTGAGCTTCTCGCTGCCGGAAGAGCGTCTGCAGAGCCACATCGTCGGCCGCCTGGGCGAAATCGCCCGTACCACCCGCATCAAGGGTTTCCGTCCGGGCAAGGTGCCGGCCAAGGTGATCGAGCAGCGCTTCGGCGCGCAGGTCCGTGGCGAGGCGCTGGACGGCCTGCTGCGCGAAACCTTCGATGCCGCCGTGCGCGAGCACGACCTGCGCATCGTCGGCAGCCCGCGCATCGACAAGGGCGACGAGGGTGAATTCTCCTTCGTGGCCACCGTGGAAGTGGTGCCGGACTTCGGCGATATCGACGTCAGCAAGCTGACCGTCGTGCGCCACAGCGCCGAGATCACCGACGCCGACATCGACCAGATGATCGAGAACCTGCAGAACCAGCGTCGTACCTGGGCCCCGGTCAGCCGTGGCGCGCAGGACGGTGACCTGGTCGCGGTGGAAACCTGGTCGCAGGCCGGCGAAGAGCGCCTGCCGGCCGAAGGCACCGAGAAGGGTTCGATCGTGCTCGGCCAGGGCATGATGTTCGACACCATCGAAAAGGGCCTGGTCGGCCTGGCCAAGGGTGAAGAGAAGACCCTGGACGTCGAGTTCCCGGCTGACTGGCGCGTGCCGGTGCTGGCGGGCAAGACCGTGCAGGTCACCGTCAAGGTCGCTGAAGTGTCCGAGCCGGTCGTGCCGGCGGTCGACGAAGCCTTCATCAAGAGCTTCGGCGTGAAGGGCGGCGACGTCGAGCAGTTCCGCAGTGACATCCGTGCCAACCTGGAGCGCGAGCTGAAGGGGGCCCTGATGAACCGCCTGCGCCGCGAAGTGGGCGAGCAGCTGATCGCCGCCTATTCGTCGGTGGAAATGCCGCCGCGCCTGGTCGAGAACGAAGCCCGCGCCATGCTGGCCCAGCAGGTCGAGCAGATCCGCCGCAACGGCCAGAACGTCGGCGAGATCCCGGCCGATGCCCATGAAGGTTTCAAGGAAGCGGCCGCCAAGCGCGTGCTGGTCGGCCTGCTGGTCGGTGAAGTGGCCCGCATCAACGACCTGCGCCTGGAAGCCAAGCGCCTGAACGAAACGATGCGCCTGATCGCTTCGACCTACGAAGAGCCGGAACAGGTCATTGAGATGTACCGCAACGACCCCCAGCTGATGTCTGGCCTGCAGAACCGCGTGATGGAAGAGCAGGTGATCGACTGGATCGCCGAGCGTGCCCAGCACACCGAAGAGAAGCTGTCGTTCCAGGACGCGATCCGCCAGTAAGCCCGGGCGGATCACCGGATGCCCCGCGCCTTTGCCGGCGCGGGGTTGTTGCCCCCCAAGATAGGTACCTCACGTAATGGACAACCGAACCAAAGCCCTGAACCTGGTTCCGATGGTGGTCGAGCAGACCAGCCGCGGCGAGCGTGCCTACGACATCTATTCGCGCCTGTTGAAGGAGCGCCTGATCTTCCTCGTGGGCCCGATCGACGATCACATGGCCAACGTGGTGGTGGCGCAGTTGCTGTTCCTGGAATCGGAGAACCCGGAAAAGGACATCAACATCTACATCAACTCGCCGGGTGGCGTGGTCACCGCCGGCATGGCGATCTACGACACCATGCAGTACATCAAGCCGAATGTGAGCACCACCTGCATCGGCCAGGCCGCCTCGATGGGCGCCCTGCTGCTGGCCGCGGGCGAAGCCGGCAAGCGCTATGCGCTGCCGAACTCGCGCGTGATGATCCACCAGCCGCTGGGTGGCTACCAGGGCCAGGCCACCGACATCGACATCCACGCGCGTGAGATCCTGACCCTGCGTTCGCGCCTGAACGAGGTGCTGGCCAAGCACACCGGCCAGTCGCTGGAGACGATCGCCCGCGACACCGAGCGCGACAACTTCAAGAGCGCCTTCGAGGCGCAGGCCTACGGTCTGGTCGACCAGGTCCTGGAGCGTCGTCCGGATGAGTCGATCCAGGCCGGCTGACCGGCCTTCACGGGGCCAGGGAGGCCCCGTTCCTGCAGGGTCGGGCGGGACTGGTGTCCCCTCGGCCCTGTGCTATTCTCGAATCGAACCCCCGTTCAGCGGGTGGGGTAACTGGGTAAGCGAAGCATGAGCGAAGACCGCCAAGGTCGTTCCACGGACACCGGCAAGATCCTCTACTGCTCTTTCTGCGGCAAGAGCCAGCATGAAGTGCGCAAGCTGATTGCGGGTCCGAGCGTATTCATCTGCGATGAGTGCGTGGAGCTGTGCAACGACATCATCCGTGAGGAACTTGAGGAAAAGGCGCAGTCGGCGCGCAGTTCGCTGCCCAAGCCGCGCGAGATCCTCGAGGTCCTCGACCAGTACGTGATCGGCCAGAACCGCGCCAAGCGCACCCTGGCCGTGGCCGTGTACAACCACTACAAGCGCATCGAGAGCCGGCAGAAGAACGACGACGTCGAACTGGCGAAGTCGAACATCCTGCTGGTCGGCCCGACCGGTTCGGGCAAGACGCTGCTGGCCGAGACCCTGGCCCGCCTGCTCAACGTGCCGTTCACCATGGCCGACGCCACCACGCTGACCGAAGCCGGTTACGTGGGCGAGGACGTGGAGAACATCATCCAGAAGCTGCTGCAGAAGTGCGACTACGACGTCGAGAAGGCACAGCAGGGCATCGTCTACATCGATGAAATCGACAAGATCTCGCGCAAGAGCGAGAACCCGTCGATCACCCGCGATGTGTCCGGCGAAGGCGTGCAGCAGGCCCTGCTGAAGCTGATCGAAGGCACCGTGGCCAGCGTTCCGCCGCAGGGCGGCCGCAAGCACCCGCAGCAGGAATTCCTGCAGGTGGACACCAAGAACATCCTGTTCATCTGCGGCGGCGCGTTCGCCGGGCTGGACAAGGTGATCCAGGCCCGTTCCACCGACGTCGGCAGCATCGGCTTCGGCGCCAAGGTCAAGAGCAGCGAGCGCAAGCAGGAAGTGGGCAAGGTGCTGGCCGAAGTCGAGCCGGAAGACCTGATCAAGTTCGGCCTGATTCCCGAGTTCGTCGGCCGCCTGCCGGTGGTGGCGACCCTGGAGGAGCTGGACGAGCCGGCCCTGATCAAGATCCTGACCGAGCCGAAGAACGCCATCACCAAGCAGTTCAAGAAGCTGTTCGAGATGGAGAACGTCGAGCTGGAGTTCCGTCCGGACGCGTTGTCGGCCATCGCCAGGAAGGCGCTCAAGCGCAAGACCGGTGCCCGTGGCCTGCGCACCATCGTCGAATCGGTCCTGCTGGACACCATGTATGACCTGCCGTCGCAGGAAAACGTCAGCAAGGTGGTGGTGGACGAGTCGGTGATCGAGCACAAGTCCGAGCCGTACCTGATCTACCAGACCCCGGCGGCCCCTGAACAGAAGGCCGCAGGCGCCGAGTGATCCTTCCAGGTTGTTGATTGGAAAGGATTTTCAAGGAATGCCTTGCATCTGAAAGCCGATGGCCCCATAACGGGGCCATCGGCTTTTTTTGTCTCCGGAAGATGCCCTCCCGGAGGCGGTTTTCCCCTTCCCTGGAGCCCCCATGGCCCGTTCCCCAAGTGAAACCCTCGACCTGCCGGTCCTGCCGCTGCGCGACGTAGTGGTGTTCCCGCACATGGTCATCCCGCTGTTCGTCGGTCGTGACAAGTCCATGCACGCGCTCGAACAGGCAATGGAAGCGGACAAGCGCATCCTGCTGCTGGCGCAGAAGTCGGCCGAGACCGACGACCCGCATGCGGCCGACCTCTACCAGGTCGGTACGCTGGCGCAGGTGCTGCAGCTGCTGAAGCTGCCCGACGGCACCATCAAGGTACTGGTCGAAGGCCTGTCGCGCGTGCAGGTCACCCACGTCGACGAGCGCAACGGCTCGCTGCATGGCCAGGCCGTGGAGATCGACGCCACCGACGAGCGCGAAGCACGCGAGGTGGAGGCGATCGCCCGCTCGCTGATGTCGCTGTTCGAGCAGTACGTGAAGACCAACCGCAAGCTGCCGCCGGAGCTGCTGCAGACGCTGTCGGGCATCGATGAGCCGGCCCGCCTGGCCGACACCATCGCCGCGCACATCAGCGTGCGCCTGGCCGACAAGCAGCGCCTGCTGGAAACGCTGGCCGTCGGTGACCGCCTGGAGATGCTGGTCGGCCTGGTCGACGGCGAGATCGACGTGCAGCAGATGGAAAAGCGCATCCGCGGCCGCGTGAAGTCGCAGATGGAGAAGAGCCAGCGCGAGTACTACCTCAACGAACAGATGAAGGCCATCCAGAAGGAACTGGGTGACCTGGACGATGCACCGGGCGAGCTGGAAGAGCTGGCCCGCAAGATCGCCGAAGCCGGCATGCCGAAGGCGGTTGAAGCCAAGGCACGCAATGAACTGAACAAGCTCAAGCAGATGTCGCCGATGTCGGCCGAAGCGGCGGTCGTGCGCAACTACCTGGAGTGGTTGCTGGGCGTGCCGTGGAAGAAGCGCAGCAAGGTGCGCAAGGACCTGAAGGCCGCGCAGGACACCCTCGATGCCGACCACTACGGCCTGGAGAAGGTCAAGGAACGCATCCTTGAGTACCTGGCGGTGCAGTCGCGCGTGAAGCAGATGAAGGGCCCGATCCTGTGCCTGGTCGGGCCGCCGGGCGTGGGCAAGACCTCGCTCGGCCAGTCCATCGCCAAGGCCACCAACCGCAAGTTCGTGCGCATGTCGCTGGGCGGCGTACGCGACGAGGCCGAGATCCGTGGCCACCGTCGTACCTACGTCGGTTCGATGCCGGGCCGCATCGTGCAGAACCTCAACAAGGTCGGCAGCAAGAACCCGCTGTTCGTGCTCGACGAGATCGACAAGATGTCGATGGACTTCCGTGGCGATCCGTCGTCGGCGCTGCTGGAGGTGCTCGACCCGGAGCAGAACAACGCGTTCAACGACCACTACCTGGAAGTGGACCTGGACCTGTCCGAAGTGATGTTCGTGGCCACCTCGAACTCGCTCAACATTCCGGGCCCGCTGCTGGACCGCATGGAAGTGATTCGCATCCCCGGCTACACCGAGGATGAGAAGCTCAACATCGCCACCCGCTACCTGGTGCCGAAGCAGATCAAGGCCAACGGCCTGCAGCCGGAAGAGCTGGAGATCGGCAGTGATGCGATCCAGGACATCGTGCGCTACTACACGCGCGAATCGGGCGTGCGCAACCTGGAACGCGAGATCGCCAAGATCTGCCGCAAGGTGGTGAAGGAGATCGCGCTGGCTGGCCCGCAGCCGGTGAAGGCGAAGAAGGGGGCGAAGAAGTCCAAGGCGCTGGTCAGTGTGTCCAGCAAGAACCTGGACAAGTACCTGGGCGTGCGTCGCTTCGACTTCGGCCGCGCCGAGGAAGAAAACGAGATCGGCCTGGTCACCGGCCTGGCCTGGACCGAAGTCGGTGGCGATCTGCTGCAGATCGAATCGACGCTGGTGCCGGGCAAGGGCCAGCTGATCCTGACCGGCCAGCTCGGCAACGTGATGAAGGAATCGGCGTCGGCGGCACTGTCGGTGGTACGTTCGCGCGCCGTGGGCTTTGGCATCGACAGCGACTTCCTGCAGAAGCACGACGTGCACCTGCACGTGCCCGATGGCGCCACCCCGAAGGACGGCCCGAGTGCCGGCGCGGCGATGGTCACCTCGCTGGTGTCGATGCTGACCAAGGTGCCGGTGCGCGCCGATGTGGCGATGACCGGCGAGATCACCCTGCGTGGTCGCGTCACCGCCATCGGCGGGTTGAAGGAGAAGCTGCTGGCCGCACTGCGTGGCGGCATCCGCACGGTCATCATCCCGGAAGAGAACCGCAAGGACCTGGCCGACATTCCGGCCAACGTCACCCGCGATCTGGAGATCGTGCCGGTGAAGTACATCGAAGAAGTCCTGGACCTGGCGCTGGAGCGTCCGCTGGCACCGAAGAAGGCGCGCAAGAGTGCGCAACGTGTCACGGTGCGCAGCAAGGCCAAACCGAGTGGAAGCGCGCGCGTCAAGCATTGACGCGCGCTGTCCAATGGCCCGAAACCCGCGTCGTTGCTGGCTTTTCACCTTGCGTGGGGGTAGGGCCGCTGGTATAAAAGCAGCACTCGCGAATGAGTGATCGCTGTCAGCGATCACTGAATCGGCGAACCGTTTCCACATGGCGGCCGCATGCAGAACGCGTGCGGTTGCTTCCCTGTCGAATAAGCGGAACCCACCGCCAAAGGAGTTGTAGAGAATGAACAAGACCGAATTGATCGATGCCGTTGCTGAAGCTGCCGACCTGACCAAGGCCGAGTCCAGCCGCGCTGTCGATGCCGTCGTTGCTGCCGTCACCAAGGCGCTGAAGGACGGCGATGCGGTCACCCTGGTTGGCTTCGGTACCTTCCAGGTCCGCGACCGTGCTGCCCGCACCGGCCGCAACCCGAAGACCGGCGACACCATCAAGATCGCTGCTTCGAAGAATCCGTCGTTCAAGGCTGGCAAGGCCCTGAAGGATGCTGTAAACTAAGCGGCTCGCTGGGGTGCTTAGCTCAGCGGTAGAGCGTCTCCTTTACACGGAGAGGGTCGGGGGTTCGAAACCCTCAGCACCCACCACAGCACCGCGGTAAAAGTTTGAGTGCGGAGCGGTAGTTCAGCTGGTTAGAATGCTGGCCTGTCACGCCGGAGGTCGCGGGTTCGAGTCCCGTCCGCTCCGCCATTCAACGAGGCCTCCGGCCAAAAGCTGGAGGCTTTGTTTTCTTCCCGGCCCAGGCCGGTGGAAAACAAGCAAGGTAACAGTGCGGAGCGGTAGTTCAGCTGGTTAGAATGCTGGCCTGTCACGCCGGAGGTCGCGGGTTCGAGTCCCGTCCGCTCCGCCATTGCAGAATTCTTAAGTCCCTGTGAAAAAACTTTGAAAAAAGTGTTCATCGGGCTGGGTTTCCAGGAAGTCTTCGGATATACTGGGCGCCTGCAAAGTTTCAGTGCGGAGCGGTAGTTCAGCTGGTTAGAATGCTGGCCTGTCACGCCGGAGGTCGCGGGTTCGAGTCCCGTCCGCTCCGCCATTACATCGAGGCCCCCGGCCTAAAGCTGGGGGCCTTGTCTTCTCACCGACAGGCTCGGGAAGAAGACGAAAGGGTTTTTGCAAGAACGGAGCGGTAGTTCAGCTGGTTAGAATGCTGGCCTGTCACGCCGGAGGTCGCGGGTTCGAGTCCCGTCCGCTCCGCCATTGCAGAATTCTTAAGTCCCTGTGAAAAAACTTTGAAAAAAGTGTTCATCGGGCTGGGTTTCCAGGAAGTCTTCGGATATACTGGGCGCCTGCAAAGTTTCAGTGCGGAGCGGTAGTTCAGCTGGTTAGAATGCTGGCCTGTCACGCCGGAGGTCGCGGGTTCGAGTCCCGTCCGCTCCGCCAACTTTAAAAGCCCTCGGCGCAAGCCGGGGGCTTTTTCTTTGTGTCGTTCGCGCGGTCGGACGTGAGGCATGCATCTACCAGTGACGCGTTGCTGCAAGGATGCGGCGCAGGCCGCGCCGGCGCTGCTTTTGGTCCCTGCGGCGAAGCGGGTTACACTGCCGGGCTCGCCAATCAGGCCTTGTGATTCCTCACCATGCTGCAGAAACTCCGCGACAAGACCTCAGGCTGGATCGTCACCGTGATCCTGGGGCTGCTGATGATTCCGTTCCTGTTCGTGATCGACAACAGCTACCTCGGTGGCGTTGGCGCACAGAACGTGGCCAAGGTTTCCGCGCCTCCGACCTGGTGGCGTTCGGCACCGTCGTGGTGGCCGGTGCGCATGCTGTGGCAGCACCACGAGATCAGCGCGCAGGATTTCCGCACGCGTTTCGAGCAGGAGCGCATGCGTGAGCGCCAGCAGCAGGGCGAGAACTTCGACCCGCGCGCGTTCGAAAGCACTGAGAACAAGCTGGCCGTGCTCGATCAGCTGATCGACGAGCAGGTCGTGCGCCTGGTCGGTGAACAGGCGGGCGTGGTGATCGGGGACGGCGCGGTGCGCGAGTACATCGCGACCATGCCGGCGTTCCTCGATTCGAACGGCAAGTTCAACGAGAACAACTACCGCCTGGCCCTGGCCGGTGGCAATCCGCCGCGCACCCCGACCCAGTTCCAGGAGCTGGTGCGCGAGAGCCTGCAGCAGTCGGTGATCCCGTCGGGCCTGCAGAACTCCGGCTTCGTCACCCAGTCCGAGACCGAGCGTCTGCTGAAGCTGCTGGGCGAAACCCGTGACGTCGAGCTGGCCGCGCTGCCGGAAGTGCCGGCCGATACCGCGCCGGTCACCGATGCGCAGATCAAGCAGTGGTACGACGGCCACGGCAAGGATTTCCGCCAGGCCGAGAGCGTGTCGCTGGAATACGTCGAGATCAATGGCGCCAACCTGCCGGCACCGACCGCGGCTGACGAAGCGACCCTGCGCAAGCGCTATGAAGACGAGAAGGCGAAGTTCACCTCGCCGGAACAGCGCCAGGCTGCCCATATCCTGATCACCGGTGACGGTGCCGAAGCCAAGGCGAACAAGCTCGCTGCCGAAGCCAAGGCGGCGGGTGCCGACTTCGCGGCGCTGGCCAAGGCCAACTCGGAAGACCCGGGTTCGAAGGACCAGGGCGGTGATCTGGGCTGGGTCGAGCGTGGCGCGATGGTCAAGCCGTTCGAAGACGCCCTGTTCGCCGCCAAGGCGGGTGACGTGATCGGCCCGGTGAAGACCGACTTCGGCTACCACATCATCAAGGTCGCCGCGGTGCGTGGTGGCCAGGGCAAGTCGTTCGAGGAAGTGCGTGACACGCTGGCCGCCGAGCAGCTGAAGGCCGATGGCGAGCGCGGCTTCAACGAGCTGGCCGGCCACCTGGTCGATGCCATCAACAAGAGCCCGAGCGACCTGGCCGCTGCCGCCAAGGAAGTGAACCTGCCGCTGCAGACCCTGGGCCCGATCACCCGCGCGACCGCCAGTGGCATCGCCGCTGATCCGGCCGTGCTGCGCGCCGCCTTCTCCGAAGTGCTGGTGCAGGACGGTACCGCCAGCGATCCGATCGCCCTGGGCGGTGCCACCAACCACAGCGTGGTCATCCGCGTTGCCGCGCATACCCCGGAACAGGCGATGCCGCTGGACAAGGCCCGCGAGCAGGTGATCGCTGCGATCCGCGCCGACCGCCAGCGCCAGGCCAGCGACAAGGCCGCTGACGCCGTGCTGGCCAAGCTGAAGGCGGGCGCCACCCTGCAGTCGCTGGCTGCCAGCGAGAAGCTGCAGCTGAGCCCGATGCCGGGCCTGCCGCGCAGCCAGCCGGTGCCGACCCCGGAAATCAACCGCGCGATCTTCAGCGCGCCGGTGCCGGCCGAGGGCAAGCCGAGCTACGGCAAGGTCGACGTCAATGGCCACGCGCTGCTGTTCGCGGTGAACAAGGTGAACCCGGGCGACGTGAAGGAAGTGACCGCCGAGCAGCAGAAGCAGCTGAAGGACCAGCTGAGCCAGATCGATGGCATGGCCGCGGCCAAAGCCTACATCGAGGCGATGCGCAAGAAGTTCGTGATCCAGACCACCGAAGCGAACCTGTAAGCCCACCGGCTGCAGGTACGAAAAGGCCCGGCAATGCCGGGCCTTTTTTTGTGCCTTCGCCTCGTTTGTGGCGCGCTTGAGCTCTGGTAGTGGTCGAGCTTGCTCGACCGCCTTTTGTAGAGTCGAGCCGTGCTCGACTGCAGCTGCCGGGCGCAGGCATGAAAAAGCCGAGCATGGGCTCGGCTTTACAGGGAGGGCCTGGCTGGCGCGTCAGTCCTCGACGCGCAGTACCGCACCAGGCTTCAGCACGCTGCTGCCACTCAGGCCGTTCAGCGACAGCAGGGCCTTCACCGGCATGCCGTAGCGGCGGGCGATGGTCCAGGCCGATTCGCCATCACGCACCGTGTGGCGTCGGCTGCGCGGACGATCGGCGATCGCGGCGACGGTCTTGGCCACCTGCGGCGTCGGTGCGGCGGTGGCGACCGGCGCAGCGCTGGCGACCAGGGCCGTTGCGGTGTCCGCCACCGTCGCATTGGCGGCCGAGACCGGGGCCAGCACGCGGGTGGTGCCAGAGGCACGGCTGCCAGAGGCCAGCGCTGGGTTCAGGCGGGCGATCTTCGCCGGGTCCAGGGCGCGCTGTGCGGCCCACTGCTGGACGCTGGTGCCGGCCGGCAGGGTGTGGTCCTTCAGTACCGGCACGGTGCGGTCCAGCGAGGCCATCACGCCGGGCTGGTCTTCCACGTCTTCCAGCACGCAGGCCAGGGCATGCAGCTTCTCGACGTAGGCATGGGTCACCGGCGACAGGCCGGGCAGAGCCGACGGCTTGGCGTTCTGCGCGTTCATGCCGGCCTTGCGCATGGACTGCAGCACCCGGTATTCGCCGGCGTTGTAGGCCATGGTGGCCAGGCGCCAGTCGCCGCCGAACATGCCGTGCAGGGTCTTCAGGTAACGCACCGCGGCCTGGGTCGAATCGACCGCCGACAGGCGGCCGTCATAGCCGTTGGCCATCGGCACGCGGTGGTTGCGCGCCGTGGTGGCGATGAACTGCCACAGGCCGGTCGGGCCACTGCCGTTGCGGGCATTGGGCCGATAGCCGCTTTCCACGAACGGAATCAGCGCGAATTCGGTGGGCAGGTGGGCTTTGCGCAGCTCTTCGACCACGTAGCCGAACAGCACCAGCGCATCGTCATCCTGGTTGGCCAGGCGCGAGGGGGCATGGGCGAACTGCTTCTGCCAGCGCGGGCTGGTGGCCTCGGCGTCGCAGCTGGGCTCGGCCAGGCCGTCGCGGAAGCTGGTGAAGATCTCCTGGCCGTTGCGCACCGAAGCGGCGGGCAGCGCAGCCGGATCCAGCGGCAAGGCCGCAGCGGCGGTCAGGTTCTGGCTGATGCCGGCGCCCAGCGACTGCGCGCCCGCGGTTCCGGCCAACCCCAGGACAAGGCCCAGGGCCAGCGGCAGACTTCGGCGCATCATGCGCGGAAGCCGTCTTTCCAATGCCGGAGACCGGCCATCACGTCGACGTCGTCCACGACGTCACGGCCCAGGTGTGCAGACACCGACGCACGGATCGGCGCCGCGTGCACACGCAGGAAGGGATTGCAGTCGAATTCGTTGGCCAGGGTTACCGGCAGGGTGGAACGGTCATCGCGGCGCATGGCCAAAGCCTCCTCTTGGCGCTGCCACAGGGCAGCGTTGGCGGGGTCGACATGCCGCGCGAAGACGGCATTTGACACGGTGTACTCATGAGCGCAACAAAGCAGCAGTTGCGCGGGCAAGGTACCCAGCTTGCGCATCGATGCCAGCAGCTGGGACGGCGTACCTTCGAACAGACGTCCACAGCCCAGGCTGAACAACGAATCTCCGCTGAAAAGATGTTCAGCAGTGTGAAACGCGATGTGGCTGCGGGTATGCCCGGGCACGGATAGTACGTGGAACGTCCGGCCCAGTGCCTGAACGCGTTCACCTTCGCCGACCCGCTCGGTGGCCGTGGGGATGCGCTCTTCGACCGGCGCGATGACCCGTACACCGGGAAAACGTGCCTGCAGTGCGGGCACGCCACCGATGTGGTCGTCGTGGTGGTGGGTGAGTAGGATCGTGTCCACGCGCAGGCCCTGATCGGCCAGCGCGAGCACTGGCGCGGCATCGCCGGGGTCGACGACCACGGCAGTGCCATCGTCGGCGATCAGCGTCCAGATGTAGTTATCCGCAAATGCGGGCAGGGCAGTCAGTCGCATAGAATTGGACCATGCCCGCGCTGCAGAGCACCCGTCAAGCGAGCCAGACCCCGTGGTTCGACAGTGAACCGGCGGCAGCCTTGCGCGTGCTGGAGCGGCAATTGCTGCTGCCGCAGTTGTCATTGCTGCCAGCGCAGCCCTGGTTGTGGATCGCGCCGAGTGCGGCCTGGCTGGATGACGCGCAGCTCGGTGGACGCGGTCTGCGCCTGTATCGGCAGGGGCAGGGCTATGCAGGCGATACCCGCTGTGCGCTGCCGCTGCCGCTGGCCAATGAGAGTGTCAATGCGATCGTGCTGCAGCATGTCACTGCGGCCGACGCTGATCGGCTGCTCGACGAGTGCGAGCGCGTACTGATGCCGGGCGGCCATCTGTGGCTGAGCAGCCTCAATCCGTTCAGCCCGTATCGCACGCGCTGGCGCCAGCATGGACTGGTGGTGCGTACGCCACAGCGGATCCGTCTGCTGCTCGGCCGGCATGGGCTGGAGTGCGACGATATGCGTTACCTCGGTCCACTCTGGCGCGGGGCTGGCAGCCGCCGTGCCGATGGCTGGGCGCCACTGCGCGCGGCCTGCCTGTTCCATGCGGAAAAACGCACGCTGGCCCTGCCCGGGCCGAAACCGTTGCCGGTGCGTTGGCACGGCACCGTTGCTACCTGATCTGGAGTTGTATTGAAAACCATCGAAATCCACACCGACGGATCCTGCCTCGGCAATCCCGGCCCCGGCGGCTGGGCTGCGTTGCTGCGTTACAAGGGGCATGAGCGCGAACTGAGCGGTGGCGAAGCGCACACCACCAACAACCGGATGGAGCTGATGGCGGCCATTTCGGGGCTGGAGACGCTGACCGAGCCGTGCAACATCGTGCTCTACACCGATTCGCAGTACGTGCGGCAGGGCCTGACCCAGTGGATGCCGGGTTGGATCCGCAAGAACTGGAAGACCGCTGGCGGTGATCCGGTGAAGAACCGTGAGCTTTGGGAGCGGTTGCACGCGGCCACGCTGCGGCACCAGATCGACTGGCGCTGGGTGAAGGGTCATTCCGGCGACCCCGACAATGAACGCGTGGATACCCTGGCGCGCAACGCGGCGATCCAGATCCGCGACGCCAGCCCGGTAAACTGAGCCCATGCGTCAGATCATCCTCGATACCGAAACCACCGGCCTGGAGTGGAAGAAGGGCAACCGCATCGTCGAAATCGGCTGCGTGGAGCTGTTCAAGCGCCGCCCGACCGGCAACAACTACCACCAGTACATCAAGCCGGACTGCGAGTTCGAACAGGGCGCGCAGGAAGTCACCGGCCTGACCCTGGAGTTCCTGGCTGACAAGCCGGACTTCGCACAGATTGCCGACGAGTTCCTGGCGTTCATCGACGGCGCCGAGCTGATCATCCACAACGCGGCGTTCGACCTGGGCTTCCTCGACAACGAGCTGTCGCTGCTTGGGCCACAGTACGGCAGGATCACCGACCGCTGCACGGTGATCGATACCCTGGTGATGGCGCGCGAGCGCTTCCCGGGCCAGCGCAATTCGCTGGATGCGCTGTGCAAGCGACTGGGCGTGGACAACTCGCACCGTGCGCTGCACGGCGGCCTGCTCGATGCGCAGATCCTGGGCGACGTCTACATCGCACTGACCTCGGGTCAGGAAGAGATCGGCTTCGGATTGGGTGACGAAGAGGGGGGCGGTGCCGGTGCGGCGCTGCAGGCCTTCGACACCAGCAAGCTGCTGCCACGCCCGCGTGTGGTCGCCACGCCGTCCGAGTTGGAAGCGCATGCGGCGCGACTGGAGCGGCTGCGCAAGAAGGCCGGCCATGCGCTGTGGGATGGCCCGAAGGTGGAAGAGCCCGCCAGCGCGTAATGCCTGGGATGGGGGAGTGCCGGCCGCTGGCCGGCAGCGCCGCATCCACGCATGGCGTGGATCTACGGGTTAATGGCAGCGCACCAGGATCACGCTGATGTTGTCGCGGCCACCGCCGTCGAGCGCGGCCGCGACCAGCGTGTCCACGCATTCCTGTGCGCTGGCATCCTCAAAGGCGAGGGTGCGGGCAATGCCGCGGTCGTCCACTTCCTCGGTGAGGCCGTCACTGCACAGCAGCAGCTGCATGCCCGGGCGCAGCTCACCACTGGTGGTGGCCACGTTCAGATGCGCCGGATCGGTCACGCCCAGTGCCTGGGTGACCACGTTGCGATGCGGATGCGCGCGTGCCTGTTCGGCAGTCAGGTTGCCCTGGGCGACCAGCTCCTGCACCACGCTGTGGTCCTGGCTGAGCTGCGCCAGTTGGCCATCGCGCCACAGGTAGGCGCGGCTGTCGCCGACCCACGCCACTTCATAACGGTTGCCCTGTACCCGTGCGGCGACCACGGTGGTGCCCATCGGCAGCGTGTCGTTGCGCCGGCGCGAGGCGCGGATGATCTCTTCGTCGGCGGTGCGGATGGCCTGCGCCAGCGGCGCGCCACGGCGGATCTCGCGCACGATGGTTTCGCGCGCCAGCGCGCTGGCCACTTCGCCGCAGGCGTGCCCGCCCATGCCATCGGCCACCAGCCACAGGGCCAGCTCACTGTCACCGTAGTAGGTGTCCTCGTTGAGCTCGCGGCGCATGCCGGGGTGGGTGAGGTGTCCGAATTCGATCATGGGGGCTGTGGCGGGGTATTGCTGGGGAGATAGGCATCATCGGGTGGCTGCAGGCATCCGGCAAGGCATGCGCTCAGGAAATTTTCACTTCGTTGGCCGGAATGACTTGTCGTCGGCCCCACTTCCTCGTATGATGCGCGTCCCCGGTCCGCCGGGGACCACCCGGAGAGGTGGCAGAGTGGTTGAATGTACCTGACTCGAAATCAGGCAGGCGTTTATAGCGCCTCGGGGGTTCGAATCCCCCCCTCTCCGCCAGATTAAAGAAAAAGGGCTGCCGAAAGGCAGCCCTTTTTCTTTAATCTGGCGTGGGACGCGCCGCGCGTTTCGTGCGTCGCCCCACACGTTGCTGCGCAACCTGTGGGCCCCTCCCTTTGCCGGCCTCTCCCCGCCCCTGTCGGGGCAGGTGCATCAGTAGATCCACGCCATGCGTGGATGCTGTTCCTGCCGAGCTGAANCCCCCTCTCCGCCAGATTAAAGAAAAAGGGCTGCCGAAAGGCAGCCCTTTTTCTTTAATCTGGCGTGGGACGCGCCGCGCGTTTCGTGCGTCGCCCCACACGTTGCTGCGCAACCTGTGGGCCCCTCCCTTTGCCGGCCTCTCCCCGCCCCTGTCGGGGCAGGTGCATCAGTAGATCCACGCCATGCGTGGATGCTGTTCCTGCCGAGCTGAACCATCCACGCATGGCGTGGATCTACCCATTCCATCGTGAGCTGCGGGTTAAACTGCCTGCATCACCTGCTGGAGCTTTCCCCATGACCGCTGAAATCCTCGTCCCCGTTTCTTTCGGCGAGTTGCTGGACAAGATCTCGATCCTGCAGATCAAGTCCGAGCGCATCAGTGACGAAGGGAAGCTGGCCAACGTTCGCAAGGAGCTGTCGGCGCTGGAGCAGACCTGGATGGCACACCCGGCGGCGGTGAAGGACATCGCCAAGCTGCGGGCCGAGCTGAAGACGGTCAACGAGCAGCTGTGGGACATCGAAGACGACATCCGCCTGAAGGAAAAGGCGCAGGCATTCGACCAGGGCTTCATCGACCTGGCGCGCAGCGTCTACCTGCGCAACGACGAGCGCGCGCGCATCAAGAAGGCGATCAACCTGGCGCTGGGTTCGGCGTACGTGGAAGAGAAGTCCTACCAGGATTACGCGCAGCGCGCGTAATCCCGGCCAAGGGGTTGATCCACGCCATGCGTGGATGGGGACTGCCGCTCAGCCCAGGTGGTCGGCCACGTAACGCTCGAACGCAGCGATACCGTCTTCCACGGTGATCAGTTCCATCACGTCGTCGAACTCGATCTTGGTCCCCCACTTCAGATCGGTGGCCTGTTTGGCCAGATACTTGCGCGCGGCATCGTCATAGCGGTCCACGCAGTAACGGCGGTCCGAGTACGGGCCACTGCGGTTCGGATTGCTGGCCGCATGCAGGCCCAGTACCTTGGCACCCATTGCATTGGCGATGTGCATCGGGCCCGAGTCCGGCGTCATCACCAGATTGGCGCGGGCCAGCAGCGCGGGCAGTTGCTTCAAGGTGTCCTTGCCGACCAGATCCAGTGCCGGGGTACGCAACTGCGCCTGGATGGCGTCGGCCATGCTGCGTTCGAGTTCACTGCGGCCACCGCACAGCACCACCCGCCAGCCACGCGTGAGCGCGTGGTTGGCCACGGCGGCATAGCGGTCGGCGTACCAGTTGCGGCGTACATGGCTGGAGCACGGCGAGATCATCAGCACCGGGCGGCCATCGTCCTGCCACTGCGCGGCGGCCCACTCATACGCAGACGGTGGCACCGCCAGATCCCAGCTGACCTCGGTCTGGCGCAGGCCCAGCGGCTCGCAGAAGCTGCCGATGGCATCGAGCACGTGGATGCCGGGACGATCTGGGATGCGCTCGTTGATGAAGAGACCGTGCAGGTCCTTCGATCGGCTGCGGTCGTAGCCGATGCGACGCTCTGCGGGAATGAAGGCCGACAGCAGGTTGGCACGGAACGCCACCTGCATCTGCAGCAGCGCTTCGAAGCGCCCCGGTGGCAGCTGCCGGCGCAGCTCCTTGACCCCGGCCATGCCGCTCTTCTTGTCGTAGGCATGGAAGGTGACACCGGGCAGGCCGTCGAGCAGCTTGTGGCCGGCCTTGTCGATGATCCAGTGGATCGGCGTATCCGGGCGCGCAGCCTGCAGGGTGCGCACCAGGGGCACCACATGGGTGACATCGCCGAGTGCGGACAGGCGCAGGAGGCACAAGGAGGAGGACGCTGATGCCATGTGTTGTTAGACTCAATGAAATGGTCGCATTCGACGCCAATGAAGCGCTGACGCCATGCCGCGAGGGTCGCGGCATCGGGGCCATTCTGTTCGACCGCGAGCGGCTGCGGCAAGCCGAGATCGGCCTGTTCTCGCCCCAGCACTGGGGCAGCAGGGCCCGGCCGGTAGGGGACGGTGGTCGTGGCAGCGCCTGGTTCATCGATGCGCCGTTCGGCGCCAGCGTGCTTCGCCACTACCTGCGCGGCGGCATGGCGGCCAGGATCAGCCACGACCAGTACCTCTGGCGCGGCGCGGACCGGACCCGCAGTTTCGCCGAATTCCGGCTGATGCGCGCCCTGCGCGAGAAAAAGCTGCCGGTGCCCCGGCCACTGGCGGCGTTCTACATGCGCGAGGGCCTGCGCTACCGGGCCGCGATCCTGATGGAGCGGATCGAGGGTGTCCGTTCGCTGGCCGACCGCGCGCTGGTCGCCGGCCGCGGCGCGCCCTGGGAGGAGACCGGACGGCTGATCGCCCGCTTCCACCGTGCCGGCCTGGACCATGCCGACCTCAACGCGCACAACATCCTGTTCGATGGCAACGGCCACGGCTGGCTGATCGACTTCGACCGCGGGGTGATCCGCATTCCGGCGACCGCCTGGCGCGAACGCAACCTCAAGCGCCTGCTGCGCTCGCTGGTCAAGCTGCGCGGCGAGCGCAGCGTGGAAGACGTGCAGAAGGACTACGCGCGGCTGCGCCGCGCCTATGACATGGCCTGGAACCGGGGCACCTGATGGACTGGTCGTTGCGTTTCCTCGGCGTCGGCAATGCGTCGGCGGTCGAGCTGGGGTCGCCGATGTCGGTGATCGAACGGGACGGTCGGCCGTGGCTGACCATCGACTGTGGCGGCGAAGGCCTGACCGCGTTCAAGGCGCACTACGGGCACATGCCGCAGGCGCTGTTCGTCACCCATGTGCACCTGGACCACGTGGCCGGCTTCGAGCGCCTGTTCGTGGACACCTTCTTCAATGCGCACCGGCGCGGCAAGGTACGCCTGTACGTGCCCGCCACGGTGGTGCCGCTGCTGCACAAGCGCATCGGTGACTATCCGAACGTGCTGGCCGAGGGCGGTGCCAACTTCTGGGATGCGTTCCAGCTGGTCGTGGTGGGCGAGGCGTTCTGGCACGAGGGCGTGCGCCTGGAAGTGTTCCCGGTGCGCCACCACTGGCCGGAGACGGCCTATGGCCTGCGCCTGCAGGGCGCGCTGACCTGGAGCGGCGATACCCGGCCGATTCCGGAGATGCTGGCCCGCTTCGCCAACGACAATGAACTGATCGCCCACGACTGCGGCCTGCACGGCAACCCGTCGCACACCGGCGTGGACGACCTGGAACGTGAGTACAGTGCCGAACTGCAGGCGCGGATGATGCTCTACCACTACGCCAGCGAGGCCGACGGCCAGGCGCTGGCCGCGCGTGGGCACCGCGTGGCGCAGCCGGGGCAGTGCGTGCCGTTGGCTGACCCGACCGCGCCGCACGTACTGGCGCAGGATCCACCGTGAGCGGAACCGGCCGGCCCGTCGATACGGCGCTGGCCGCCGAGCTGGAAACGCTGGAGCGCGCGCTGCATGCATCACCGGTGCGTGTCGACCGTGAGCGTCTTGCTGCATTGCTGGATGAGGATTTCAGCGAGATCGGAAGTTCCGGCCAGTGCTATGGCCGTGATGCGGCGTTGCAGGAGATCCCGCTGGAGCGCGCGCAGGTGCTGATCGAGTCCGATCAGTACGCGGTATGGCTGTTGGCCGAGGGTCTGGCCCAGGTGCGCTACCGCAGCCGCCATCACCTCGATGGCCATGCGCAACGCTGGGTGCTGCGCAGCTCGCTGTGGCGCCGTCACGGGGACGAATGGCGCATGGTGTTCCACCAGGGCACGCCGGAAGCGCAGTAGCTTGGGGCCATGTCCGGTGCGAACGGCATAAGGGTCAGAGCCCTTTGCCGGGCAAAGGGATCTGACCCCAGTGCAGGAAAGGCGGTGGCCCCGCCGGCTGGCCTCGGCGCCCGCGTCGATCGATACCGTTGCTGCCTTCCGGCCCTGGCGGGGTTTTCGACCTAGCGTCGCGAGGGGCCGACGGGGCCACCATAGAGACGTTGGCCGCCCAAGGGGCGGCCAGTTCACGGATCAGGGGAAGCAGCGCGTGTCGCGCCGGAGACCACAGCCGGACTGCACATCGGCTGGCCGATGGCAGACCGCAACTATAGCGCAGGCAGGTACATCGACGCCAGCTTCGTGCACTGAATCGGCTGTAACCCGCGTCTCCCGACAACGCCCCGTGCCGACCGGCGTTGCTAGAATGCCGGCCAGGAGGAACGACCTCCCCCGCATCGGGAATCAATGACCAGGACGGCCTGGCCCTACCAAGAGGAGGGCTGTCATGGCCTGGATCTATCTGTTGTTCGCCGGCCTGCTGGAAATCGTCTGGGCCGTGTCCATGAAGCAGTCCGAAGGCTTCACCAGGCTCACCCCCACCGTGGTCACCATCATCGGCATGATCGCCAGCTTCTGGCTGCTGGCGGTGGCCATGCGCAGCCTGCCGCTGGGCACCGCCTATACGATCTGGACCGGCATCGGTGCGGTTGGCGCGTTCGTGGTCGGCATTGTGTTCCTCGGTGAGCAGGTCAGCCCGATGCGGATCGGTGCGGCGGTGCTGATCGTTTCCGGCCTGGTGCTGATGAAACTCTCCAGCAGCTGAATGCATTTAGTTGAGCGGGGAATGGATTCCCCGCGTCCTGCAGGTATATGCATTTTCGGCAAAACCATTTTGTCCGCCCGTTTTATTTGACGCGCGTCATGAAAATAACGAGCGTGATTCACATGCCGCTGGCGCCATCGGTCGCACAGTGCCGCCATTCGTCATGCGAAACCGGGGAGTTTTCGCCTTGACGGACACGCCGGCGCACCTTTTCCACGGGCGTCGCGTGAAGATGTGAAGATTTTCAGGAGTTAATGCCGCCACGCCTTGTTCCCGTATCGGGAGCCGGGATGGGCCGCATCGTCTTCAAGAAACCTGCCCGCAGTGCCATCCGGTCTTTTCATGGAGATTCACCGATGAACCGCATTTACCGTCTGGTTTTCAATCGCGCCCTCGGCGTAATGCAGGTTGCATCGGAGGTCGCCCAGAATCCTGGCGGAAGTGCGATTACCGCGAAGCGGCCACCGCGATTGCGGGCGCATCAGCTGGCGGTTGCACTGGCGGCCACCCTGGCCAGCGGTTCGGCGTTCGCAGCGTGCACTACCGCAGGCACCACGGTGACCTGCGCGACTGGCTCCAATACCAATTCGCTGGCCAACAGCATCAATGGCGTGACGCTGGATATCCAGACCGGCGCTGTGCTCAGCGTGCCGCCGATCGTTGGCGGAAGTGCCGTGAATTTGAGCGGTAACGGCATCACCGTGAACAACCAGGGCACGATCGATCCCACCCTCAACGGTGGCCTGAGCCTGGCGGCGTCGGGCATGGTGCTGGGTAACAACTCCGTCGGTGGAAACACGATCAACGTCAACAACCAGGCGGGCGGGGCGATCAAAGGCCTGGTCAATATCGGCTCCATCCTCGGTTTCGGTGGACAGGCGCTGGTGGTGCAGAACGCTTCCGGCGGTGTCAGCAACATCGTCAACGCCGGCAATGTGGACATGTCGATTCTTGGCGCAGGCCTGTTGACCACGGCCGATGCGGCATCGATCGTCAGCTACGGTGGTGCGCAGACCAATCTCAACAACACCGGCACCATTACCGGCCGCATAGGGTTCCAGGGTTCGGCCACGGCGGGGGCCGGCAATACCTTCCTCAATGCGGGAACCATCAACGGCAGCGTGAACCTGGGCAGTTCGGTCACCGGCAACACCTTCACCGCCGTGTCTGGTTCCAGCGTCAATACCGCCGGTATCGGCGTGGCTGGGCAGGTCGGCGCGCTTGCAGTGAATCTGGCCGCGGCCGGCATCGTCGACGGTGGTTCGGCGTCCAACAACAGCCTGGTGCTGCAGAACAGCCCAACCGGCCCGGGCAGCGGTACCGGTGGGGCGGTGACCACGCTGGGCTGGAACCAGTACATCAACTTCCAGAAGCTCACCGTCAACAGCGGTACCTGGAACCTGCAGGGTGCGTGGGCTGGCGCAGGTACGACCACGCTCAATGATGGTCTGATCAATTTCAACAATGCCGGTTCCTTCGGCACAGGGCTGTTCACCGCCAATGGCGGTGCCATCGCCTCCTCCACGGCCGGTCTGAACCTGGCCAACGCTTTCAGCCTCGGTGGCAATCTATCCTTGGCAGGGACCAATGCGTTCGGCCTGGGCGGCGTGCTGTCCGGTACTGGCGGGCTGACGGTCAACAACACCGGCATCGTTACTCTCGGCGGCGCAAACCTGTTCTCCGGCGGCGTCAACCTCAATGCCGGCGGCCTGGTACTGGGTAATGCCGGTGCACTGGGCACCGGCAACCTGACCGTCGGTGGCAGCGCTTCGCTGGATACGACGGCGGGCTTCAGCCTGGGCAACAATCTGGTGATCAATGGCGGGGGCTCGCTGAACCTGCTTGGCAGCAATGCGTTGTCATTGAACGGTTCGATCTCCGGTGCCGGCAACCTGACCAAGAACGGTGCCGGCACGCTGACCTTGAACGGCGCCAATTCGCTGACCGGCAACTTCAACCTGGCCGGAGGCGCGTTGGCGCTGGGCGCGGGCGGCAGCCTGTCGCCCACCGGTGCGATCACGGTCGGCGTCGGTACCACCCTGAACCTGTCGGCGGCCGCCGACCAGACCATCGGTTCGCTGGCGGGCCTCGGCGGTTCGGTCGACCTTGGCAGCCATACGCTCACTCTCGCCGGGCTGGGCGATACCAGCTACAGCGGCACGTTCGCCGCAGGCACGGGTGGCCTGGTCAAGCTGGGCACCGGCGTGCAGACCTTGTCGGGCGTGAACAATCTCAGTGGCGGCGTGGCACTCAACGCCGGTGGCCTGCTGCTGGGCAATGCTGCTGCGCTGGGCAGCGGTACGCTCTCTGTTGGGGGCAGCGCCACACTCGACGGCACGACGGCGCTGGCGCTGACCAATACAGTCAACCTCGGTTCGGGTGCCAGCCTCAATCTGCTCGGCAACCAGGCGCTGACGTTCAACGGCGTGATCGGTGGCACCGGCAGCCTCGCCAAGAATGGTGCGAGCACGCTGACACTCAACGGTGCAAATACCTTTGGTGGTGGGCTGGCGCTCAATGCCGGTGGCCTGGTCCTGGGCAATGCCGGCGCGCTCGGAACCGGCGCGTTGACTGTTGGCGGTGTGACAACGCTCGATGCCAGCGCGGCGCTGAGCGTGGGCAATGGCATCAACCTCGGTGCAGGTGGCCTGCTCAATGTATTGGGTAGCAATGCACTGACGCTGGGCGGCGCCATCGGCGGCACCGGCAGCCTGGTCAAGAACGGTGCCGCCACGCTGACGCTGGGTGGCGCGAATACCTTCACCGGCGGCCTGGCGATCAATGCCGGCAAGGTTGCGGTGAGCAGCGGTGGAAGCCTGTCGGCCGGCGGTGCGGTCAACCTGGCCGGCGCTGGCGCGGACCTGGACATCTCGCTCGGCGGCAACCAGACCATCGGCGCGCTGTCCGGTATCGCCAGCAGCACGGTGACGCTGGGCAGCAGCACGCTCACCTTCGGTGATGCCACCAACCAGACGTTCGCGGGCGTGATCGGTGGTACCGGCGGCCTGGTCAAGCAGGGGACGGGCATCCAGACCCTGAGCGGCGCCAACAGCTTCAGTGGCGGCGTGAATCTGACAGCGGGCGGCCTGCTGCTGGGCAACAACAGTGCGATCGGCAGCGGGGCGCTGACGATCAGCGGCAACAGTTCGCTTGAAGGCAGCGCTGCACTGAACCTGGCCAATGCCATCAATCTGGGCGCGGCGTTGACCTTGCCGGGCAGCCAGAACCTCACCCTCGGCGGCAACATCACCGGCACCGGCAGCCTGACCAAGAACGGTGCCTCGCTGCTGACCCTGAATGGCACCAACACCTTCAGCGGAGGACTGAATCTCAACGCGGGCGGGTTGCTGCTTGGCAATGGCGGCGCGCTTGGCACTGGTGCCCTGAACGTGAGCGGCAGTGCGTCGCTCGATGGCAGCGCGGCGCTGAGCCTGGCCAACAATGTGACCCTGGGCAGTGGGGCCGTGTTGTCGCTGCCGGGTTCGCAGGCGATCACGCTCGGCGGTGTGGTTTCCGGCGCGGGCGGCCTGGTCAAGAACGGTGCCAGCACGCTCACGCTCAACGGTGCCAATGCATTCACCGGAGGCCTGGTACTCAATGGTGGCGGCCTGATGCTGGGCAATGCCGGCGCGCTGGGAACCGGACTGCTTGCAGTCGGTGCAAACGCCACCCTCGACAGTTCGGTGGCATTGAACCTGGGCAACGCCATCGATCTCGACACCGGTGCGCAGCTGAGCCTGGTGAGCAACCAGAACGTCACGCTGGGCGGACTGATCACCGGCACCGGTGGCCTGGTCAAGACCGGTAGCGGTGTTCTGTCATTGAACAACAGCAATACCTTCAGTGGTGGCCTTGCGTTGAACGCGGGCAGTGTGTCGGTGGGCGCCAACGGTGCGCTCGGTACGGGGGCGCTGAACATCGGCGGCAATGTTTCGCTCGATGCGGGCGCAGCGGTTTCGCTGTTCAATGCGGTGAACCTGGGCGCCAACACGCTGACCCTGCCGGGCAGCAACAACCTCACCCTGACCGGTGTGGTGGGAGGAACCGGTGGCCTGATCAAGAACGGCGCCTCGACGCTGACGCTGTCCGGTGCGAACACCTTCCTGGGCGGTGCCACGGTCAATGCCGGCACGCTCGCGCTTGGCGCCGGTGGCAGCCTTGCCGCAACCGGTGCGGTGGACCTCGCCGGTGCCGGCGCGACGCTGGACATCTCCGCGGCGGGGGCCGGGCAGACCATCGGTGCATTGAACGGCATCGCCGGCAGCCATGTGGCGCTGGGTACGCAGACGCTGACCTTCGGCGGCGCCGGCAACGGCAGCTTTGCCGGCCTCATCGATGGCAGTGGTGGATTGATCAAGGCTGGCGCGGGCGTGCAGACGCTGTCCGGAGCCAATACCTTCAGTGGCGGCGTTGCGCTCAATGCCGGCGGCCTGGTCCTCGGCAATGCCGGGGCGTTGGGTACGGGGGCGCTGGGCATTGGCGGCAACGTCAGCCTGGACACGACGGCTGCGCTGGATCTGGCCAATGCGGTGAACTTCGGCGCGGGTTCGCAGCTGACGCTGGGCGGCAGCAATGACCTCAGCCTGGCGGGCGTGCTGGCCGGTGGCGGCAGCCTGGTCAAGAACGGTACGGGCCTGCTGACCCTCAACAACACCAATACCTTCGGTGGCGGCCTGACCTTGAACGGTGGTGGCCTGGTGGTCGGCGCCAATGGTGCGCTCGGTACCGGCTCGCTGGCGGTGAATGCCAGTACCACGCTGGACACGAGTGCTGCGGCGACGCTCGGCAATGCGGTCACGCTGGGCTCGGGCGTTGCACTGACGTTGCCGGGCAGCAACGCGCTGACGCTGTCGGGTCCGATCACTGGCAACGGCAGCCTGATCAAGAATGGTGCGACGACGCTGACGCTGTCCGGTGCCAATCTCTACAACGGTGGCACCACCATCAATGCCGGTACGCTGGCACTCGGTGCGGGTGGCAGCCTTGCCGCAGCGGGTGATGTCACTCTCGCCAACGCCGGTGCGGTCTTCGATATCTCCGCTGCAGGCGGCAGCCAGACCATCGGCGCGCTCAACGGCGTGGGTGGCACCACACTGGCCCTGGGCGGAAACTCGCTGACCTTCGGTACAGCGACGAACGCCGCGTTCGACGGCGTGATCAGTGGCGGCGGCGGTCTGGTCAAAGTGGGCGCGGGCGTGCAGACGTTGTCCGGTGCCAACACGTTTGGCGGCGGCGTGACGCTCAACGCAGGCGGGCTGGTGCTCGGCAATGACGCGGCGCTGGGCACGGGTGCATTGACCGTCGGCGGTGCCGCCACGCTGGATACCACCGGCCTGGCAACGCTGGCCAACAACATCGCGCTCAATGCCGGGCTGACCGTGCTCGGCAGCAATGCGCTGACACTCAACGGTGTCCTTTCCGGGGCTGGCAGCCTGACCAAGAATGGCGTCGCGACGCTGACCTTGAACGGGATCAACACCTACACCGGTGGCACCAACATCAACGCCGGCACGCTGGCGCTGGGTGCCGGTGCCAGCCTGGCGGCGAGCGGTACCGTGAACCTCGCCACCGGCGCCACCCTGGATCTGTCTGCCGGCAGCGGCACGCAGGTGTTCGGCACCCTGGTCGGCAACGGTACGGTGAACCTGGGTGCCAACTCGATCGCAGTCGGCGGGGCCACCAATGGCACGTTCAGTGGCTCGATCGCAGGCACGGGTGGCCTGACCAAGGTCGGTTCGGGCATTGAAACGCTGACCGGCACCAATACCTATACCGGCGGCACCTTCATCAACGCCGGCACGCTGGCGATTGGTCCGGGTGGCAGCCTTGCCGCGACCGGGGCGGTGAACGTGGCTGCACCCGGTGCGGGCTTCGACATCTCGGCCTCCGGTGCCAACCAGACCATCGGTTCGCTGTCCGGCGTGGCCGGTGCGACGGTCAGCCTGGGGGCCAACTCGCTGACCCTTGGCGGTGCCGGCAGCAGTACCTTCGACGGTGCGATTTCCGGTACCGGTGGACTGGTCAAGAACGGCGCAGGCATTCTCACGCTCGGCGGCGCCAACCTGTTCAGCGGTGGCGTTGCATTGAACGGTGGCGGACTGGTGGTCGGCAACAACGCTGCGCTCGGCACCGGTGCGCTGACGGTGGGCGGCAACGCGACGCTGGATGCATCGACAGGCGTCAACCTGGCCAACAACATCGGGCTTGCAGCGGGCGCCAACCTCGACCTGCTGGGTAGCCAGGCGCTGACACTGGGTGGCGTGATTTCCGGTGCCGGCGGCTTGATCAAGGACGGTGCGGCCACCGTTACCCTGAGCGGTGCCAACACCTACACCGGTGGTACCACCATCAACAACGGCACGCTGGCGATCGGCGCCGGTGGCAGCCTGGCGTCGACCGGCGCGGTGAACCTGGCAGGTGCCGGTACCCTCGATATCTCCGCGGGCAACCAGGCCATCGGTTCGCTGGCCGGCGTGGTCGGCAGCACGGTGGCACTCGGTGGCAGCACGCTGACCCTGGGCGGCACGGTGGACAGCAGCTTCAACGGTGCGATCAGCGGCAACGGCGGCCTGATCAAGAACGGCGTCGGCGTGCAGACGCTCAATGGCGCCAGTACCTTCAGTGGTGGGGTAATGCTCAATGCCGGTGGCCTGGTGGTCGGCAACAATGCTGCGCTGGGCACCGGCGCGGTAACGGTGGGGGGCAATGCCACGCTCGATTCGAACACCGCGGTGACGCTGGCCAACAACTTCATCCTCAACAACGGGTTGACTGTACTCGGCAGCAACAACCTCACCCTCAACGGCAGCCTGAGTGGCACCGGCAGCTTGACCAAGGAGGGTGCCGCAACGCTGACCTTGAACGGCGTCAACACCTATACCGGTGGCACCAACATCAACGCCGGCACGTTGGCATTGGGTGCGGGCGCGAGCCTGCACGCCAGCGGCGTCGTCAACCTGGCTTCGGGGGCGACCTTCGACCTGTCGGCGGGCAGCGGCACGCAGCAGTTCGGCACCCTGATCGGCAACGGTACGGTGAACCTGGGCGCCAACACGCTGACGATCGGTGATGCCAGCAACGGCACGTTCAGTGGTTCGGTGGCCGGCTCCGGCGGCCTGGTCAAGGAAGGATCGGGGACCCAGACGCTGACCGGCACCAACACGTTCACCGGGGGTACCACCATCAATGCCGGTACGCTGGCGATCGGTGCAGGCGGCAGCCTGGCGGCAACCGGCGCGGTGAACCTGGCCAATGCCGGTACCGCCTTCGACATCAGCGCGGGCGGCGCGCAGACGATCGGCTCACTGGAGGGCGTGGCCGGCTCGGCCGTGGCGCTGGGCACCAGCACGCTCACCCTCGGCGGCGTCGGCAACACGACGTTCGCCGGCACCATCGGGGGGACCGGTGGCCTGGTGAAGAACGGTGCAGGTGTGCAGACCCTGAGTGGCAGCAATACCTTCAGCGGCGGCGTGGCACTCAACGCCGGTGGCCTTGCCCTGGGCGACAACGCTGCACTGGGCACCGGCACGCTGAACGTGGGCGGCGACGCCAGCCTGGACGCCACCACCGCGCTGACGCTGGCCAACACCGTGCAGTTGAGCAGCGGCACGCTGACCCTGGCGGGCAGCAATCCGCTGACGTTGAATGGTGCAATCAGCGGTGCCGGCGGCCTGCTCAAGGACGGTCCGGCGACGGTTAGCCTGGGCGGTGCCAGCACGTATACCGGCACCACCACCATCAACAGCGGCACATTGGCGGTGGCGGCCGGTGGCAGCCTGTCCGCTGCCAGCACGGTCAACCTGACCGGTGCCAGTACGCTGGATATCAGCGCAGGTGGCAGCCAGAGCATCGGCGGCCTGGCCGGTGTGACCGGATCCAGCGTGGTGCTGGGCGGTGCAACCCTGACCACCGGCGGCAACAATGGCAACACCGTCTTCGGCGGCGTGCTCAGTGGCACCGGCGGCCTGGTGCAGAGCGGTACCGGCACGCTGACCCTGAGCGGCGACAACGTCTATACCGGCGGCACCACCATCAACGGTGGCAGCACGCTGCAGATCGGCAACGGTGGCAGCACCGGTTCGGTGCTGGGCGACATCACCAACAACGGCAGCCTGGTCTACAACCTCGGCACCACGGCAACCGTGGGCGGCGTGGTCAGTGGCAGCGGTGGCCTGACCCAGGCCGGCAGCGGCACGCTGGTGCTGACCGGCAACAACACCTATACCGGCGGCACCACCATCAATGCCGGCGGTACGCTGCAGATCGGCAATGGCGGTGCGACCGGTGCGATCGTTGGCGACATCACCAACAATGGCGCGCTGGTATCCAGCGTGGCCGGCAGCACCACGCTGGGTGGCACCATCAGCGGCAGCGGTGGCCTGACCCAGGCCGGCGCCGGCACGCTGACCCTGACCGGCAACAACACCTATACCGGCGGCACCACCATCAACGCCGGCGGCACGCTGCAGGTCGGCAATGGCGGCGCCACCGGTGCCATCACCGGCAACGTCGCCAACAANCCCAGGCCGGCAGCGGCACGCTGGTGCTGACCGGCAACAACACCTATACCGGCGGCACCACCATCAACGCCGGCGGCACGCTGCAGGTCGGCAATGGCGGCGCCACCGGTGCCATCACCGGCAACGTCGCCAACAACGGCAGCCTGGTCTTCGACGTGGCGGGCAACACCACTGTCGGTGGCGCGATCAGTGGCAGTGGTGGCCTGACCCAGGCGGGCAGCGGCGTGCTGACCCTGGTCGGCAACAACAGCTACACCGGCGGTACCACCATCAATGCCGGCGGCACGCTGCAGGTCGGCAACGGCGGGGCAACCGGCGCCATCGCCGGCGACATCACCAACAATGGTGCGTTGATTTCCAACGTGGCCGGCAACACCGCGCTGGGCGGCACCATCAGCGGCACTGGCGGCCTGACCCAGGCCGGTAGCGGTACGCTGCTGCTGACCGGCACCAACACCTACACCGGCGGTACCACCATCAATGCCGGCGGCACGCTGCAGCTGGGCAACGGCGGTGCGACGGGCTTGATCGTTGGCGATGTCACCAACAATGGCACGTTGCTGTCCAACGTGGCCGGCAACACCACGCTGGGCGGCACCATCAGCGGCAGTGGCGGCCTGACCCAGGCCGGCAGCGGCACGCTGACCGTGACCGGCAACAACACCTATACCGGCCCGACCACCATCAACGCCGGCGGTACCCTGCAGGTCGGCAATGGCGGCGCCACCGGTGCGATCGGCGGCAGTGTGACCAACAACGGCAGCCTGGTGTTCAACGTGGGTGGCAACACCACCGTCGGCGGCGCCATCAGTGGCAGCGGCGGCCTGACCCAGGCCGGCAGCGGCACGCTGACCGTGACCGGCAACAACACCTATACCGGCCCGACCACCATCAACGCCGGCGGTACCCTGCAGGTCGGCAATGGCGGCGCCACCGGTGCGATCGGCGGCAGTGTGACCAACAACGGCAGCCTGGTGTTCAACGTGGGTGGCAACACCACCGTCGGCGGCGCCATCAGTGGCAGCGGCGGCCTGACCCAGGCCGGCAGCGGCACGCTGATCCTGGGCGGCAACAACACCTACACCGGCGGCACCACCATCAACACCGGCGGCACGCTGCAGGTCGGCAACGGCGGCGCGAGCGGATCGATCGCCGGCAACGTCAGCAACAACGGCAGCCTTGTGTTCAACGTGGGTGGCAACACCACCGTGGGTGGCACCATCAGTGGCAGCGGTGGCCTGACCCAGGCTGGCAACGGCACCATTACGCTTACCGGAAACAACACCTACACCGGCGGCACCACCATCAACANGCGGCAGTGGCGGCCTGACCCAGGCCGGCAGCGGCACGCTGACCGTGACCGGCAACAACACCTATACCGGCCCGACCACCATCAACGCCGGCGGTACCCTGCAGGTCGGCAATGGCGGCGCCACCGGTGCGATCGGCGGCAGTGTGACCAACAACGGCAGCCTGGTGTTCAACGTGGGTGGCAACACCACCGTCGGCGGCGCCATCAGTGGCAGCGGCGGCCTGACCCAGGCCGGCAGCGGCACGCTGATCCTGGGCGGCAACAACACCTACACCGGCGGCACCACCATCAACACCGGCGGCACGCTGCAGGTCGGCAACGGCGGCGCGAGCGGATCGATCGCCGGCAACGTCAGCAACAACGGCAGCCTTGTGTTCAACGTGGGTGGCAACACCACCGTGGGTGGCACCATCAGTGGCAGCGGTGGCCTGACCCAGGCTGGCAACGGCACCATTACGCTTACCGGAAACAACACCTACACCGGCGGCACCACCATCAATGCGGGCGGCACCGTGCAGGTCGGCAACGGTGGGGCCAGCGGTTCCATCACCGGCAACATCACCAACAACGGTGGCCTGGTCATCAACACCGGTGGCACCACCACGCTGGGCGGCACCATCAGCGGTGGCGGCAGCATCGTGCAGGCAGGTCCGGGCGGGCTGAATCTCGGCGGCAACAGCGGTGGTTTCAGCGGCACCGGCCAGGTCACCGGCGGTGGTCTGAATGTCACCGGCACTATCGGCGGCCAGTGGACCATCGGCAGCGGAACCACGCTGTCCGGCACCGGCACCATTGGTGGCACAGGCGGCGGGGTGACGGTGTCCAGCGGCGGCGTGCTGTCGCCGGGCAATGGCCCAGGCAACGGCAGTGGTGCGGGCAACGGCACCGGTACGATCACCGTGGGTGGCAATCTCACCCTGTCGCCGGGCAGCACGCTGGGCATCGATCTGGGCGCCACCGGCAGCGATACGGTGCAAGTGGGGGGCAGTGCCAACGTGGGTGGCAGCAGCGTGCAGGTGAACACGATTTCGCCGAGTACCAGCTACCAGCAGGGCCAGCAGTACACCGTGGTCAATGCGGGCGGTGGTGTAAGCGGGCAGTTCGCCTCGGCGACCTCGCCGTCGGCCTTCCTGACCATCACCCCGGTCTACACCGCCAACACCGCCAACCTGCAGATCGACGTGGCGCAGACGGCGGCGTTCACCACGGTGGCCAACACGCGCAACCAGTACAACACCGCTGCAGCGCTGGACAGCCTGCCGCAGAGTGGTCCGGCGCTGGGCCTGTACAACACGGTGCTGATGTATGACGCCGGCACCGCGCGCAGCGCATTCGACCAGCTGTCCGGTGAAGTGCATGCGGCCAGCCGCGCGGTGCTGCTGTACGACAACTACCTGGAAGAGGGCATCCGCCAGCGCCTGGGTAGTGAGCTGCCGACCGTGCGTGGTGAGCGCGCCTCGGCCTGGTTGGCCGGCAGCGGCAAGGTGTTCAAGCAGGATGGCGATGGCAACGGCGATGAGATCCGCTCCAACCGCAATGCGCTGATGGCCGGCGTGGACTGGCAGCTGGGCGAGCACGTGGTGCTGGGTGCAGCGGCCGGCAATGAACGGCTGGATACGCGCCTGTACGATCGCAGCTCGCGGGCGCGCCTGCGTGGCAACACCTTCGGTGTCTACGCACAGGGCCAGTGGAACAACGGCTTTGCGGTCGGTGGCAGCGTATCGCGCGGTGACTACCGCACGCGCACCACGCGAGAGGTGCCGTTGCTGGGCCAGACCCTGTACAGCCGCCAGGATTCGGATGTGACCATCGCGCAGGTGGAGGGCAGCTGGACCTGGACCCACGGCAGGACCCAACTGCAGCCGTACGTGCAGTTCACCAAGCACTGGGTCGACAGCGATCGCGCTGTGGAGCAGGGCGGCACTGCTGCGCTGGAGCTGGAAGGCGGCAAGGACACGCTCAATGTCAGCACCGTGGGCGTTCGCGGGCGCTGGGACGTGGGCAGCGGCGAGCGCTTCCCGGCACAACTGACCGTCGGCCTCGGCTGGCAGCATGCTTCGGGTGACACCGATGTGGCCAGCCGCAACCGCTTCGCGGTCGGCGGCAATGCCTTCGACGTCTACAGTGCAGTGATGGCGCGCAATGCACTGGTCAGCCAGGTGGGCGTGGCAGTGGGACTTGGCCGCAACAGCCAGCTGTCGATGTTCGTGCAGGGCCAGCACGGCGATGGTCGCCGTGATGTCGGTGGCCAGATCAATCTGCGCGTGGGCTTCTGAGCAGGGGAGGCCAGCGGTAGATCCACGCCCCGCGTGGATCTACCTGCTGCGCGAGGCTACAGCACCCGTTCCATGTCCACGGCGTCGATTCCGGCGCCATGGCCATCGCTCACCACGCGCGTCACCTGGAAGCCCAGGCCGGCATAGAAGCCCTGGGTGTGCTGGCTGGTACTGAGCGTGACGCGATCGATCGATGGATCGCCTTCAGCCTGGCGCAGGCGCGCCAGCGCCAGTTCGCGTCCCAGACCGTGCCGGTGCAGCGCGCGCTGCACCATGCCCCAACAGAAGCCGGCGCTGCCGTCGCCACGGCGCGACAGGCCGCCGCAGGCCACGACGCGGTGATCGCGCTCGATCACCTGGAAGGCGCAGTCCATGGCCTGCTCGCGCAGGAAGCGTTCGAAGTCGTTGCGTTCTTCAGGCGCGAAGTAGGTGGGCACGTTGCTGTCGAAGATCGACAGGCAGGCGGGTGCGTCGGCGGGCTGGTAAACGCGAAGGCTCATGCGATCACCATAGCGTGCTGCGGGACCTGGTTGCATCTGGGCTATGCTGTCGGGCGACGGGAGTGACCGTGCGGGAGGAACCCGCCGCCCCCGTTTGTCTTGCCCTACGCAAAGGAGTTGACCAGTGGTACCGGAAATTCCCCTGTCCCGGACCGGTGAGATCGTGCGCGGTCTGCTGTTCGGCATGGTCGGTGTACTGATGCTCGTCGTTGTCGCCTTCGAGTTGAACCATCGTCTTGAATTCCTGCAGGTCGCGCAGAGTGCCGATGGCCATGTCGAGCACTTGAACGCGGGTGGCTCACATCCGGAGGTGGCGTTCACCACCGACAAGGGCGAACAGGTCTCCTATCCGCAAGGGGGCATGATCTTCGGATACAAGCCCGGGCAGGCGGTACGCGTGTTGTATCGACCTGCGCAACCGGCTCTGGAGCCGGTGATCGATACCTTCGGCGCGCTGTGGGGGATGACGCTCATGGTGGCGGTGATCGGGCTGACGTTTGTCTGTATATGCGTGCGGGCACTGATCAAGCGCGGGTGATCGGTACCCGGCTGAGTGCTGCCACCCGACGGGGCGGTCATTGGCGGCAGGCCTCGCACTCAGGCTGAAATGCCCGCCAGCACCGCATACATCACCACGAAGCTCACCAGGAACAGGTAGACGCCGCCGATAGCGAGGTAGCGCAGCACCGTCAGTGCCTTGTTGCCGCCGTACACGCGTTGCTGCATCCACAGCAGGTAGACCGGAACCGCCAACCACAGCAGTGCATACAGCCATTGGCTGGCGGCGGCGAAGGCGGGAGATGCGAGCGCGCTGTTGATGCCCGCGACGAGAAAGGTTGCCAGCAGCACCATCATCAGCCAGCAATGGCTGTACAGCGCCACCACCAGATGTTCCAGATAGCCCATTGGCCGCGGGACGTAGGCGATGCGCAGCACCAGCGCGAACACCGGCATCAGGAAGAACAGGGCGCCCGGCAGTGCAGTCAGGATCGCTTGCATGTACAGGTCGGTCTTGCCGCCCATGCGCTGGATGTTGGCGTTGCTGTTCTGCAGGCGCTTGTTGAGCCAGTTGTTGGCGAACTGTGGCCAGCCGTTGAGGACGATGGGATTGCTATTCGCGTCCCACGGCTTGCCGTTGACGGTGTGGCTGAAGAAGGTGCCGGGCTCGATTGCGGTGGCGTCCTTGCGGGTGCCGGTGAGCTCGGCCCTGCGCTGTGCTGCCGCCGCGTTCACCGCAGCCCTGGCCATCGCGAAGCCGGCGTTGCCGGTGGCGGGTGAGCTGGCCTGCTGTTGGTCGATCATCATCAGCTGTTGCGTGCGTGCGGCTTCGACCTGTTCAACCGTCGTGGCCTTGGCGTACAGCGAATCGCCGCCGCCCATGCGGATGTCGTCGACGTGCACGAACAGCTTGCCGATGAAGAACGTAAACAGGGTGAGGATGACGAACAGCCGCAAGGGCTGCACGTATCCGACCCGGCGGCCCTTGAGGTAGTTCTGCGTGATGCGGCCGGGCACCCAGAGATCGCGCAGCGTGCGGAAGATGCGCCCATCCAGATGCCAGAACGATTCGAACACTTCCTCGATGGCGTGGCCCACGTGCTTGAGCGGGTTGTGCGCCGATTGCCCGCAGCGATGGCAGTAGTGGCCCTGCAGGGCGGTGTTGCAGTTCTCGCAGTCGGCGTGAGCGCTGTCGGTCGAGCTCATGGGCAATGGGCCAGGCGTCGGTTGAAGGCGCCTACCATAGCGAATTTTCAGGTTTCGTTCAGTTTTGTTTTGGGGTGCCTGGAGCGTGCGGAAGCCGATCAAAAGCATCCCCGCGTGGCGTGGGTCTACTGATCGGTCTGCGACAGCGTCGAAGGGGGGATTGTCGGCCGTGCATCCATGCATGTCGCGCATCTGGAGGAACAAGCCCCTCTGTTGAGGGGCTGCCCCGACAGGGGCGGGGAGAGGCCGGCAAAGGGAGGGGCCCAAAGGTTGCGCAGCAACGTTTGGGGCGAAGCGCGCGCAGCGCACTTCGCGTCCCGCGCCAGATAACTGAAAAAGGCCGCCCCCAAGGGCAGCCTTTTTCAGTTATCTGGCGGAGAGAGGGGGATTCGAACCCCCGAAGCGCGGTTTAGACGCTTACACACTTTCCAGGCGTGCTCCTTCAACCACTCGGACACCTCTCCGGATCCCTGCCATCGGCAAACGCCTCAGCAGGGGCGCAGATTCTAGCGGGCTGCGCGGCACTTCACAAGCACCCCGGTCAGGAACCTGCGAAGGACGTGCCGGAGGCGAGGGGGCTGGACAGGCATGGCACAATGGAACATCCGATGGAAAACGGTGGCCTGATGTCCTATCTCGTCCTTGCCCGCAAGTGGCGTCCGAAGCGTTTTGCCGAGCTGGTGGGCCAGGAACACGTGGTCCGTGCGCTCAGCAACGCGCTGGACAGCGGCCGGGTCCACCATGCGTTCCTGTTCACCGGCACCCGCGGCGTGGGCAAGACCACCATCGCGCGCATCTTCGCCAAGTCGCTCAACTGCGAGCAGGGCACCAGCGCAGACCCATGCGGTCAGTGCGCGGCCTGCCTGGACATCGACGCCGGCCGCTACATCGACCTGCTGGAAATCGACGCCGCGTCCAACACCGGCGTGGATGACGTGCGCGAGGTGATCGAGAACGCGCAGTACATGCCCTCGCGCGGCAAGTACAAGGTCTACCTGATCGACGAAGTGCACATGCTGTCCAAGGCGGCGTTCAACGCGCTGCTGAAGACGCTGGAAGAACCGCCGGAACATGTGAAGTTCCTGCTGGCCACCACCGATCCGCAGAAGCTGCCGGTCACCGTGCTCAGCCGTTGCCTGCAGTTCAACCTCAAGCGACTGGACGAGGATCAGATCCAGGGCCAGATGACCCGCATCCTGGCGGCCGAAGAGATCGAAGCCGATGGCAGCGCGATCGTGCAGCTGGCCAAGGCCGCCGACGGCAGCCTGCGTGACGGCCTGTCGCTGCTGGACCAGGCGATCGCCTATGCCGGCGGCGCGCTGCGTGAGGACGTGGTGCGCACCATGCTGGGCACCGTCGACCGCACCCAGGTGTCGGCCATGCTCGATGCGCTGGCCGAGGGCGATGGTCCGCGCCTGTTGCAGGTGGTGGCTGCGCTGGCCGAATTCTCGCCGGACTGGAGCGGCGTGCTGGAAGCGCTGGCCGAAGGCCTGCATCGCATCCAGGTGCAGCAGCTGGTACCGGGTGCCGCAGCGGCTGCCGAAGGCCTGGACGCGACGGCGTTCGCCGAGCGCCTGCGTCCGGAAGTGGTGCAGCTCTGGTATCAGATGGCCTTGAACGGCCGCCGCGATCTGCCGCTGGCGCCGAGCCCGCGCGCCGGCTTTGAAATGGCCGTGCTGCGCATGCTGGCATTCCGTCCGGCCGCAGCGGTACCGCCGGTACCGAAGTCGGTGGAAGGTGCTGCGGGTGGCAACGTTGCCGGTGGTGGCAGCGGAATCGGTACCCAGGAGGCGCCGCCGGCTGCCGCCGCAGCGTCGGCCAGCCCCGCCGTGGCGCAGGTGGCCGCTCCGGTGCAGGCCGCACCGCGCGAACCTGAACCCGAACCTGAGCCGGCTCCGCAACCCGAACCGGACCCGACGCCGGAGCCCGAGCCGGTTCCGGTGGAAGAGCCGGTGTCACCGCCGCCGGTAAAAGCCGAAGCGCCGCCGCCGACCGCCAGCGCAGAGACCAACGACGACCTGCCGCCGTGGGCCACCGACGAAGCTGCGGCCCGCGACGAGGCGCTGGCGGCGGAGATGTCCGGCCCGGACGCCGCCATGGCTGCGCCCTGGCACGAGCCGCCGGCCCTGCCGGTAGCAGCGCCGGCCGAAGCGGCGCCTGCCGAGCTGGAGCGCCCGTTCCGTGCCGATGGCATCGCCATCGCGCCGGTCGAACCCGCGCCAGTGCAGGAGGCCGCGCCGCTGGAAGGTGTCAGCGATCTGGCCAGCGCCGAGGACTGGCTCGATCTGGTCGCCAACAGCGGCCTGAGCGGCCCGTCGCGGCAGTTGGCCGCGAACGCTGCTTTCATCAGCTGCCAGCACGGAACCTTGAAACTGGGCCTTTCGCCCGGATTTGAATACCTGCGTTCGGAGCGCGCGCTGGCCGCCCTGGGCGAGATGCTGGAGAAGGCCCTCGGCCAGGCGCCGAAGATCGTGGTCGAGACCGTGGAAATCGAACACGTTCCGGCTGAGACCCTGCACCAGCGTGCCGACCGCCAGCGTGGCGAGCGGCAACAGGTGGCAGAGGCTGTTTTCATGGACGATCCGGAAGTGCAGGTGCTGATCCAACAGCACGGTGCCCGGGTTGTTTCCGATTCCATCCGTTCTTTTGACGAGTAAGACACTATGCGCGGCAACATCGCCCAACTGATGCAGCAGGCCCAGAAGATGCAGGAAAACCTGCAGAAGGCCCAGGAAGAAATCGCCAAGATCGAAGTGACCGGCAGCGCCGGTGGCGGCATGGTCAGCGTGACCCTGACCGGCGCCAAGGAATGCCGCAAGGTGCGCATCGACCCCTCGCTGGCCAGCGACCCGGAAATGCTGGAAGACCTGATCGCCGCCGCCTTCAACGATGCCTCGAACAAGATCGACGCCGAGTCGAAGTCGAAGATGGGCTCGGCCACCGCTGGCATGCAGCTGCCGCCGGGCATGAAGCTGCCGTTCTGATTTCTGGCGGGGCGCCTGTCGCAGCAGGCGCCCCGTAGCGTCGAGCTTGCTCGACGGCTCCAACCCCCAGTCGAGCATGGCTCGACTCTACACGTAGCCGTCGAGCCTGCTCGGCGCCATCAAAGCATGCCGCCGTGTCCGCACCCCTGCTTGAACAATTGATCGACGCACTACGGGTGCTGCCTGGCGTAGGCCAGAAGACCGCGCAGCGCATGGCCTACCACCTGCTCGAGCGTGAGCGCGAAGGTGGCCAGCGCCTGGCCGAAACCCTGGCGCTGGCGGTGGAGCGCATCGGCCACTGCGCGCAGTGCCGTGACTTCAGTGAAACCGAGCTGTGCCCGACCTGCGCCAACAGCAGCCGCGAGCGCAGCCAGCTGTGCGTGGTTGAATCGCCGGCCGACCGCCTGGCGATCGAGAACGCGACGGGCTTCCGCGGTGTCTACTTCGTGCTGCAGGGGCGTCTGTCGCCGCTCGATGGCATCGGCCCGCGCGAACTGGGCCTGGAACAGCTGGAACAGCGCCTGGCCGAAGGTGAGGTGCAGGAGTTGATCATCGCCACCAGCGCCACCGTCGAAGGTGAAGCCACCGCGCACTACCTGGCGCAGCTGGCACGCGCACGCAGGGTGCAGCCCAGCCGCCTGGCGCAGGGCCTGCCGCTGGGCGGTGAACTGGAATATGTCGATCGCGGCACGCTGTCGCACGCGTTCGGGACGCGCAGCGAATTCCGCGATTGAGCGAAGGCCAGGCATGGCCTGGCGCGGGCGGCCTACAATGCGGACGACATTCCCGCCGAGGCCGACCATGAGCAACGAAACCCTCTTCAGCAAGATCATCCGTCGCGAGATCCCGGCCACCATCGTCTACGAGGATGACGAGGTGCTGGGCTTCAAGGACATCGCACCGCAGGCGCCGGTGCACGTGCTGTTCATTCCGAAGAACGAGATCATCCCGACCCTGGATGACCTGCAGCCGTCGCAGGCGCACCTGATCGGCAAGCTGGCGCTGGCTGCCGCCGAGTACGCGCGCCGCGAGGGCTTCGCTCAGGACGGCTACCGCATCGTGATGAACTGCCGCGAGCATGCCGGGCAGACTGTGTTCCATATCCACATGCATCTGCTGGCCGGTGCGCCGCTGGGGCATTTCGGTACCCCGGGGCGTTGAGCGCCCGGCATCCACGCGCGGTGTGAACCCACTGGATGAAAAAAGGCCGCCCGAGGGCGGCCTTTTCCGTCATGCCTATGCGGTGGCGATCACCACCAGCCCCAACGGCCGTAGCCGCCCCAGTACGGGCCGTACGGACCCGGGCCCCACGGGCCATAGGGGTAGGGCACCACGTCGACCTGGCGCTGTTCCGGCCACAGGTAGATCACATCGGCCGACAGCTTCGGCAGGCGGTAGTCGTAATCACCGATGCGGGTGTTCTGGTAGCCGTCGATCTTGCCGATGAAGGTCACGTCGCGGCCGGCCTCGAACACAGCCGGGTCGTAGAAGCCGGCACGGCAGGCGATGAAGCGGCCGTCGCTGGCGTCGGATGAAGTGGTATTCGGGCGGCCACTGCCATTGAGCGGGCGCGAGATGATCTGGAAGCAGGTCTCGCCCTGGCCGGGCTTGGTTTCGATGATGCGGCCGCCCCAACGGACCGGCGTGCCGACCTGCTGGGTGGCGACCGAGTCGCGCGGGGAGACCAGGCTGAACTGTCCCTGCAGCGGCTTGGGGGCCGTGGCGCAGGCCGACAGGGCCAGCGTGGCCACAGCGGTAAGAAGGAACTTGGTGTTCATGGGGAGGCTCCGGAAGTCGGGCGATGCCTGCGCAGGTCCCGCAATAATGAAGCGAGGTCGGTGCAAGTTCCAGCGTAACGCGCATCAGCGAAACGCTGGCTGAGCGCGAGCAGGGCGGGATCGGGGTGCTGGGCGTGCACCCGACGCGCCCAGTCCCCTGCGGTTTCATGGGGGTGCCGGGCCCGCCCGAGGCGGGCATAGCGTCGGCCCAGTCCATGCCAGGCACGCAGCAGGGGATCACGTTCGCGCTCGCCGCGGGCCAGCAGCCAGGCCATCCACGCCAGTGCCAGTAACGCAGCGACCACGAAGCCGGTGACCAGCTGTCCCGGCCCGAGCTCGTCCAGCCCGAATGGCTTGAGCAGTTGCTGCTGGCGGCGTGCATCGAAGGACAGTACCAGGTCGTTCCAGCCGCGGCGCAGCCAGTCGCCCATCTGCCCCAGCTGCAGCCAGCGCTGCTGCAACGGGCTGTCAGTGCCGGCCTGCAGGCGGTCGTCGAGGGTGTCGAGGATGCGTTCCGGTGCCACGGCGGCGGTGGGATCGATGCGCACCCAGCCACGCTGGGGCAGCCAGACCTCGGCCCAGGCGTGGGCGTCCATCCGGCGTACGACCCAGTAGTCGCCAAGGCGGTTGCGGGTGCCGCCGGCAAAGCCGGTCACCACGCGTGCCGGAATGCCGGCGTTGCGCATCAGCACCACGAAGGCGGCGCTGAAGTGTTCACAGAAGCCGGCCTTGTAGCCGAACAGGAACTCGTCGACCGGATCGCGTCCCGCCGGCGGCGTTTCCAGCGTGTAGGAGAAATCGGTGGTGATCCATTGCAGCGCGCGGCGGACGATGGCCTCGTCATCGCTGCCGGCGTCCTGCCGCCACTGATGGGCCAGGGTCGCCGTACGTGGATTGAAGCCGGCGGGCAGCTGCAGTGTGGCGCGGCGCAGGTAGGGCGACAGTGAGCTGTCGAAGCGTTGCGGTGGCGCCGAATGCAGTCGCCAGCGGCTGAGCGAGGCCAGCGAACGTTCACTGCTCAGGCTCATGTCCGCGTCCAGCGTACTGCCCGCAGGGGCACGGCTGGGCAGGTCCAGGGCCACCAGCTGGCGGCGGTCGGTGGGCTCGTAGTCGATCTGGTAGTCCCAGCCCTGCGCACCGGCATCGACCACTGCCGCGGGCCGTCGCGCGCTGGCCCGGTCGCGCGTCCAGCGCCGGCCATCGAAGGCGGTCAGTACCGGCCCGCGCCAATAGCGCTGCGCCGGCTCGGGCACGGCACCGAAGAACTGCACGCGCAACGCCGGGGTGTCATCGGCCATCAGGTCCAGCCATTGGCCGGGTTCCATGCTGTCGGACAGCCCCGGTGTGCCGACGGCGCGCTCGGGAACGCCCCACAGCGGCGTTGCCAGGCGCGGGAACAGCCAGAAGCAGGCGAGTGCCAGTGGCAGGCCGATCGCCAGCAGGCGGCCGACCCCGCGCAGCTGCCCGCGCAGTGGCAGGCGGCCGGCATGGCCTTCATCCTGGGCCAGGCGTTGCAGGGCGAGCAGCGCGCTGACCCCGGCCAGCGCAGCCAGCGCCGTGGTCAGCGGCCCCTGATCAAGCAGGAAGGCCGCAAACGGCGAGAACAGCGCGAAGCCGAGCAGGCTGCGCGCATCGCGCAGGCTGCGCAGTTCGCTGGATTTGATCGCCAGCATCGCCGCCAGCAGGGCGCAGCCGGTATCACGGCCGGGGCGCACCATGCCCATCTGCCAGATGATGGCGGCGAGCATGGCCAGCACCAGCAGCAGGCGCACCGGCATCGGCAACAGCGTTCGCCATGACAGGACCGCCGTGACGATTGCCGCGGCTGCGATCACGCCCGCCAACAGCGGTGGCAGCTGCAGCAGCAACGGCAACAGCGCCAGCGCCGCGCTGGCCAGGGTCCAGTTGCGGGTCGTGCGGTCGAGCAGGAGAGTGGGGTCAGTCATGCGGCATCAACGCCAGCGCACGCAGGCACAGGTGGTGGTGGCTGGCGCCCTGGCCGGGGCCGAAAGCAGGATGTGCTGGCAGCAGCAGGGTGTAGCGGCGGCCTTCGCGCTCGGCCATGTCCACCCAGCGTGCCAACCGCGCGATGCGTGCTTCATGGCCCAGCGGTGCCAGCGTGCGCCAGTCCAGAAGGACTTCGATGCCGATCGGCTTTTCATATTCGCGAACCAGCAGGCTGTCGCGGCGCGCCGAATGCTTCCAGGAAATGCTGCGCGGGGCATCGCCCGCGCGGTACGGCCGCAGCTGGTGCAGCTCTTCGCCGCTGGCATGGGCGCGGGTGTGCAGCGGATCGCTGCCGCTCTCCGGTAGCGCGGGGCTCAGTGCTTCGGCCAGTGGATAGACCAGCAGTGGCTGTTCCGGCCAGACCCACGACCATGCCCGCACCAGGCCCAGCGGCTGTGTGGTGGACAGGCGGATGCGCGGCAGCTCCAGCCAGCCGCGGCGCTCGCTGGGTACCTGCAGTTCCACTTCGCCGCGGCCGTGGGCAGGTAGCGAGGTCCAGGCCTCGCTGTCGCCCAGTTGCAGGTGCAGGCCGTGACGTGCACGGGGATCGCGCAGTGACAGGTCCACGCGCAGGCGCAGCGGCTGCCCGGCTGGAACCGGTTCGGCGGAGATCGCGTCGATCTGCACGCCGGACAGCTGCAGGTGCGCGGCGATGGCACTGGCGATCGCTGCGGCTGCCAGCAGCAGGGCCAGCAGCAGCGCCGGGTTGTTGTTGTAGTTCAACGCGCCCAGCAGCATTGCTGCCAACAGGGTGGCGACGAACAGGCCGAAGCGGGTGGGCAGTACGTAAATGCGGTGGCGGTCCAGCCGCTGCGGCAGCGCTTCGGGCCTGCGCGGTCGAGCCATCAGCTGCAGTCGTGCCCAGCGCGTGGCCACGCTCAGTCGACCGCAACGGTCTGCAGGATCGCGCGTGCCAGTGCCGGTCCCGAGCTGGACTCGGCTTCCGCTACCAGTCGGTGACCGGCCACCGCCACGAACAGGGTCTGCACGTCTTCGGGCACCACATGGCCGCGCCCCAGCAGCAGTGCATGTGCCTTGGCCGCGCGCAGCAGCGCCAGGCCCGCACGTGGTGACAGGCCCACGCGCACACCGGCATGCTGGCGGCTGCGGGTCAGCAGCGCCTGCACATAGTCGATCAGCGCGTCGCTGGCATGCACCTGGTTCACTGCGTCGCGCAGCGCGCGCACCTGGGTGTCATCCAGTTTCGGTACGGCACGCGCGATCAGGTCGCGGCGATCGGTGCCGCGCAGCAGCTCGCGCTCGGCCTGCGCGCTGGGGTAACCCATCGCCAGTCGCAGCAGGAAGCGGTCCAGCTGCGAATCCGGCAGCGGGAACGTGCCGGACAGATCCACCGGGTTCTGCGTAGCGATCACGAAGAAAGGATCGGGCAGGGCGTGGGTCTGTCCATCCAGGGTGACCTGTTGTTCGGCCATCGCCTCCAGCAGTGCGCTCTGCGTGCGTGGCGGCGCACGGTTGATCTCGTCGGCCAGCAGCACATGGGTGAACACCGGGCCCGGGTGGAACTGGAACTGGCGGCTGCCTGCTTCATACACCGAGACGCCGAGCACATCGGCGGGCAGCAGGTCGGAGGTGAACTGCACGCGCTGGAAGCCGAGGCCGAGGCTGCTGGCCAGTGCATGCGCCAGTGTGGTCTTGCCCAGGCCGGGCAGATCTTCGATCAGCAGATGGCCGCCGGAAAGCAGGGCGACGAAAGCCAGCCTGACTTCCGGCACCTTGCCCAGTACCAGTGCATTCACCTGATCCTGTGCCTCCCGCAGGGCCTGACGCAGTTGATCGGTTAGCATGCTGGGATTGGGGGACGAAGCTGTCATGATCGTCTCAGATCTGGAATCCACACGATTATCCATAGAGCAATGCAAGGCGAACAGCGCGCACGAACGATATTTCTCTGGTTATGGACGCTGGTCACAGCGGCCAAGCTGGTGGTCGCTGCGCGCCTGCCGCTGTTCGTCGATGAAGCGTTCTACTGGCAGGAAGGCCAGCACCTGGCGGCCGCGTATTCGGATCTGCCCGGGCTGACCGCATGGCTGGCACGGCTGGGCGTGGAGATCGGTGGCCATCATGTGCTTGCCCTGCGCCTGCCGTTCCTGGCCATCGGCGCGCTGCTGCCATTGCTGGTGGTGCGCACGGCCACGCGCTGGTTCGGCAATGTGGCGGGATGGCAGGCGGGCAGCCTCACGCTGCTGATGCCGTTGTCGGCGACGCTGGGCCTGCTGGCAGTGCCGGATGTGCCGATGGCGCTGGCGGCAGTGATCTGTCTGCACGCCGGCGCGCGGCTGCTGCACAACGTCGACGCATCGTCGGCGATGAAGCTCGCGCTGGGCCTGGCGATCGGTGCGCTCAGCCACTATCGCTTCATTGGTGTCATCGGCGTCGGCTTCATCGCACTGCTGGCGCTGCCGCAGGGGCGGCGCATGCTGGGTGATCCACGCGTGTGGGTGGCACTGGCGGTGGGCGTGCTGGCATGGCTGCCGCTGCTGGCATGGAATGCAGACAATCACGATGCCGGCCTGAAGTTCCAGGTGGTCGAGCGCCATCCCTGGGCATTCGAGTGGGGTGGGCTGTGGTTCCTGGTGATCCAGCCGATGCTGGTCACCCCGATCCTGTGCATGGCGATGTGGAAGGTGGCGCTGGCCGGTACCCGCAGCGGCGGTGGCGCGCGCGTGCAGTGGCGCTACTTCGGGCTGGTGGGGGGCGTATCCACGCTGGGCATCTTCCTGCTGGGTTTCTTCACCGACGTCGAGCGCATCAGTTTCCACTGGCCGCTGCCGGGCTACCTGGCGTTGCTGGTGGCCGTGCCGGTGGTGCTCAACGGGTGGCCGCGCTGGCTGCGGCGCACCGGCTGGTGGCTGGCAGGCGCAGGCATGGTGCTCGCGTTCGGCTACTACCTGATGGCGTCCACGCCTTCGTTGCGCGAAGAGTTGGCGGGCAGCAAGTACTACCCGCGCAATTTCGCCGGCTGGCAGCCGTTGGCGGTCGCCGTGCACGACGAGTTGCGCCAGATGCCGGAGGGAACGCGCGTGCTGGCGGGCAACTTCAAGGTTGGCGCCGAACTTGGGTTCCAGCTTGGCAACGGGAATATTGAAGTGTTGCCGCATCCGCTCAATGACAAGCATGGACGCACCGCGCAGCTCGCGCAGTGGGGCTTGTTGCATGAAGGCGAGCGCACGGTGCCGATGCTGTTGGTCCTGTCGCCCAGCGATCAGCGCTATCGCGAACTGCTTGAGCGCTATCACGCCATCTGCGAGCAGGTGGGGCCATTGCCCGCGCCGCGGGTGGTCAGCAGCGACCATGGGTTCCAGCGTTTCCTGCTGTTCCGGTTGCCGGTGCAGCGGGCAACCGGGCCGTGTGTGACCCCGGCGATGGCCTGGCTGGATGCACCCGCCAATGGCGAGACGGTGTCCGGCATGTTCGCGATCAAGGGCTGGGCGTTCAAGGACGGTGTCGGTCTGGCACGGGTTGAAGTGCTGGTGGATGGCCGCTCGATCGGTGATGCGCGCTATGGACGCGCCTTCGATGTGCGCCAGACCTGGCCGGACAGCACCGACCCGCAGCATCCCGCAGTCGGCTTCGATGCCTCATTGGACACGACGACGCTGGCACCAGGGCGGCATTGGCTGGGCCTGCGCCTGTACGGCCGCGATGGCAGCGTGGAGGCGTGGCAGGAGCAGCCGTTCGAGGTTCGTTGACGCCTGCTTTTGTGGAGTCGAGCCATGCTCGACTGCTTTTTCCGGGCCGCCTGCCATCTGCAGCAGAAGCAGTCGAGCATGGCTCGACTCTACGTTTCAAGGTGGCGCCCCCCCGCAGTTCAGGGCACCGCGAAACCTGCCTTGCGCAGCAATCCGCACACCGCGATCAACGGCAGGCCGACCAGCGCGGTCGGGTCGCGGTTGTCGATCGTTTCGAACAGGCTGATGCCCAGGCCCTCGCATTTGAAGCTGCCAGCGCAGTCCAGCGGCTGTTCGGCGGCGACATAGCGGGCGATCTCATCCCGTTCCAGCGCGCGGAAACGCACTTCGGTCAGGTCGATGGCCGTGAACGAATCTCCATCGCGGCTGAGACAGACGGCCGTATGGAAGCGCACGGTCTGCCCGGCCATCGCCGCCAGCTGAGCATGGGCGGCCTCGACCGTGCCGGGCTTGCCCAGCGACTGCCCGTTCAGGTCGGCCACCTGGTCCGAGCCGATCACCCAGGCGCCCGGATGGCGGGCAGCCACCTCGGCGGCCTTGGCCGCAGCCAGGCGCGTGGCCAGAGCCTGCAAGGCCTCGCCGTTCAACGGGGTTTCATCCACCTCCGGGCGGGCGCAGTCGAACGGCAGGCCCAGCCGTTGCAGCAGTTCGCGGCGGTAGCGGGAGGTGGAGGCCAGGACCAGTGACATGCGACAATACCGGGGCAGGGCGCGGCAGTCTGGCCCGTCCGCAGCGCCAGCGGCAAGTCCTGTATGGCGGGCATTTGACAGCCGCCGCCCCGATCCTTAGTATTCAGCGGCTTATGTCCGCGAACGTGCCCGAAACGCTGGATGCCTGGCGGATGGTTGTAGCGCGAAGGCGCTTCGACGGTCAGGTCTCCCTGGCTGAATTGACCCGCCTGCAGGGGTTGGTCGCAGATACCGACGGCGAGTGTGCCTACTCGCTTGAATTCGGTCGCGACGACGTCTTGCGGGTATCCTATGTGGAACTGACCATCGACACCGCGTTGCCGCTGACCTGTCAGCGCAGCATGCAGCGATTCCTGTTGCCGGTGAAGGTGACCCAGAGGCTTGGCCTGATCCGCGACGAGGACGAGGAATCGTCCTTGCCGGAGGAATACGAGGCGTTGCTGGTGCCGGAAGACGGCCAGCTGCGTCCGTTGGACCTGGTCGAGGATGAGTTGGTGCTGGCAGTGCCGGTTGTACCGCTGTCGCCCGATGGCGAAGCAGTCGACAAGGACTGGGCGCCGAGCGAAGAAGAAACGAAGAAGGCCAACCCGTTTGCGGCGTTGGCGGCACTGAAGAAACAATAGCAGCCGGATTGTCGTCGGCGGCTGCGGCGAAAGCGAAAGTGTGCTGGGCGCTGGCGTCCTGCGCGACGATACGACGAAGCAAAACGAACCGAGTTTGGAGCAATCCCATGGCTGTGCAGAAATCCCGTGTCACCCCGTCCCGCCGCGGCATGCGTCGTGCCCATGACGCCCTGAGCGCCAAGCAGCTGTCGACCGACCCGACCACCGGCGAAGTGCACCTGCGTCACCACATCACTGCCGATGGTTTCTACCGCGGCAAGAAGGTCATCCAGACCAAGACCTCGGCCGTCGAAGAAGATTGATGTGCCGGGAAGGCCGCTGCCTCCGGGCAGCGGCCTTTGCCTTCTTTCCCGGGCGTGCCGGTGATCGGCGGCCCGCGCAACAGGAAACATGATGAGCAAGCGGATCTACTCGAGGATCGCGGGCACCGGTAGCTATTTGCCGGAAAAAGTCCTGACCAACGCCGACCTGGAAAAAATGGTCGAAACCTCGGATGAGTGGATCCAGTCGCGCACCGGAATTCGTGAACGGCACATTGCGGCCGAAGGCGAAACCACCAGCGACCTTGGCTACAACGCCGCCCTGCGCGCGCTTGAAGCCGCAGGCATCGATGCCTCGCAGCTCGACATGATCGTGGTCGGTACGACCACGCCTGACCTCATTTTCCCGTCCACCGCGTGCCTGATCCAGGCAAAGCTCGGTGTGGCCGGATGCCCCGCCTTCGACGTCAACGCCGCCTGCTCGGGTTTCGTGTTCGCGCTGGGCGTGGCCGACAAGTTCATCCGTTCCGGCGACTGCAAGCACGTGCTGGTGATCGGCACTGAAACGCTGACCCGCATGGTCGACTGGAACGATCGCACCACCTGCGTGCTGTTCGGCGATGGTGCCGGCGCTGTCGTACTCAAGGCCGACGAAGAAACCGGCATCCTCAGCACCCACCTGCATGCCGATGGCAGCAAGAAGGAACTGTTGTGGAACCCGGTCGGTGTCTCGACCGGCTTCAAGGATGGCGCCAACGGTGGCGGCACCATCAACATGAAGGGCAACGACGTGTTCAAGTACGCCGTCAAGGCGCTGGACTCGGTCGTGGACGAGACCCTGGCCGCCAATGGCCTGGACAAGTCCGACCTGGATTGGCTGATTCCGCACCAGGCCAACCTGCGCATCATCGAAGCCACCGCCAAGCGCCTGGACATGTCGATGGACCAGGTGGTGGTCACCGTCGACAAGCACGGCAACACCTCGTCGGGCTCGGTGCCGCTGGCGCTGGATGCCGCCGTGCGTTCCGGCAAGGTCGAGCGCGGCCAACTGCTGCTGCTGGAAGCCTTCGGTGGCGGCTTCACGTGGGGTTCGGCCCTGTTGCGCTATTGATAGTGCAAGTTACGACAACGTGAAGCTTTGTCGTTACGGCCCCTCTGGGGCCGTAACGCGTTCTAAGGAGGACCTGTCATGGTTGAGCCCATCGTCATCGAAGGGCAACGTGCCTGGCTGAAGCAGTACGGCAAGGGAAGCCGAGCAGTTGCCCTGGGCCTGCTCAATTTTGTTGCCCGCCGTTTCCATCTCGATGCCCTGCGCCCGCCACCGCACCGCGGCGGTGATGCAGCGCGCGAAACCGAAGCCCGTCGCCTGGGGGAACTGCAGGCGCAGGGCGTGAACGTGCCCGACGTGCTGGGCACCGGCCATGCCGCGCTGGTGATCGGCGACAACGGCAATTCGTTCAATACCTGCCTGCGCCAGGCCGATGAGGCCGGTCGCGACCGGCTGGTGATGGCGGCGATGCAGGCCATTGCCGAGGCTCATGGACGCGGCGCTTATTTCGGCCAGCCGCTGCCGCGCAACCTCACCTGGGATGGGCAGCAGGTGGGCTTCATCGACTTCGAGGAAGATCCGCTGGAAGTGATGGATCTGTCCGAAGCCCAGGCCCGCGACTGGCTGATGTTCGGCTACGGCGTGGCCAAGTACTACGCCGACCGCCCCGAGCACCTGCAGGCGATGATGGCCGAGGCGATGGGCGACGTTCAGGCGCCGGTACGCGAGCACGTGCACGCGGTCAGCGGCCGCCTGCGCAGCCTCGCCCGGGTGTGCATGAAGCTGGGCCGTTCGGCGCGCGCGCTGGCCCATTCGATCTTCATCACCCATGGCGCCAGCACCACCGGCGTGCTGATGCTGGTGGGCCTGTGCGTGGATTTCCTCGCCGACGGCGATCTGGACGTCCTGCAGCTGTTCTGCTGATGGCTGATAGGGGTCAGATCCCTTTTCCGCAGGAAAAGGGATCTGACCCCGTTGGGCTTGCCCGGCCATTCACCATACGCGTGCATACGCGCACGTACAGACGACACGGCATGTTCCCCCTTATCATGGCCCGCTTCGATTGCAACAAGCGGATGACCGCGTGACCGTATCCACCCTCGCTTTTGTCTTCCCCGGCCAGGGCTCGCAGTCTGTGGGCATGGTGGCCGAGCTGGCCGAACTGCACCCGCAGGTGCGTGAAGCCTTCACCGAGGCATCCGATGGTGCCGGCGTCGACCTGTGGGCGCTGTCCCAGGGCGGCCCGGAGGAAATGCTGAACCGTACCGAATACACCCAGCCGGCCCTGCTGGCCGCAAGCATCGGCGTGTGGCGCGCCTGGAACGCCGTGGGCGGTCCGCGCCCGTCGGTGCTGGCCGGTCACAGCCTGGGCGAGTACACCGCGCTGGTCGCGGCTGGCGCGCTGAGCCTGCATGACGGTGCGCACCTGGTGCGCCTGCGTGGCCAGCTGATGCAGGAAGCCGCACCGGCCGGTGTCGGCGCCATGGCCGCCGTGCTTGGCGCCGAAGACCAGCTGGTGCTGGACGTCTGCGCTGAAGCGGCAGGCAGCCAGGTGGTGGTGCCGGCCAACTTCAACTCGCCGGGCCAGATCGTGATCGGTGGCGACGCCGATGCGGTTGACCGTGCGCTGGCACTGCTGGCCGAGAAGGGCGTGCGCAAGGCGGTCAAGCTGGCCGTCAGCGTGCCCTCGCACACCCCGCTCATGCGCGAAGCCGCCAACCGCCTGGCTGAAGTGATGGCCGGCCTGGCCTGGCAGGCACCGCAGCTGCCGGTGGTGCAGAACGTTGACGCCAAGGTGCATGACGGCATCGACGCGATCCGTACCGCGCTGGTCCAGCAGCTGTACCAGCCGGTGCAGTGGACCGGGTGCGTGCAGGCACTGGCCGGCCGTGGCGTCACCCGGATCGCCGAGTGCGGCCCTGGCAAGGTGCTGACCGGCCTGGTCAAGCGCATCGACAAGGCCATCGACGGCCGTTCGCTGGCCACGCCGGGCGACTTCGAAGCTGCCCGCGAGGCATGGTCGGCCTGATCCCCCTTGTTCCTGCCGACCGTACCGGTGGCCGCTGCACGCGGCACGGGTGCGGCGGCCGCCCCAGCCTGAGGAAAACATCATGAGCAAGCCCCTGCAGGGTGAAATCGCACTGGTCACCGGTGCCAGCCGTGGCATTGGTGCCGCCATCGCCGATCTGCTGGCCGCCCAGGGCGCCACCGTCATCGGCACCGCCACCACCGAATCCGGCGCCGCTGCGATCGGTGAGCGCCTGGCTGCCCACGGCGGCCACGGCCGCGCGCTGAACGTCACCGACGTGGCTGCGCTGGACAGCGTGCTGGACGGCATCGCCAAGGAATTCGGCCCGATCTCGATCCTGGTCAACAATGCCGGCATCACCCGCGACAACCTGCTGATGCGCATGAAGGACGAGGACTGGGCGTCGATCATCGACACCAACCTGACCAGCGTGTTCCGCACCAGCAAGGCGGTGATGCGCGGCATGATGAAGGCGCGCAAGGGCCGCATCATCAACATCGCTTCGGTGGTGGGCGTGACCGGCAATGCCGGCCAGGCCAACTACGCGGCCGCCAAGGCCGGCATCATCGGCTTCAGCAAGTCGCTGGCCAAGGAAATCGGTTCGCGCGGTGTCACCGTCAATGTTGTCGCACCTGGCTTCATCGACACCGACATGACCAAGGCGTTGCCGGAAGAAGCGCGTACCGCGCTGATCAACGACATCGCCCTCGAACGCCTGGGTTCGCCGGAAGACATCGCCCATGCGGTGGCGTTCCTGGCCAGCCCGGCTGCCGGTTACATCACCGGTGAAACCCTCCATGTGAACGGCGGCATGTACATGCCGTAAGCAAGGGGCGCAGGGATTGCGCCGCAAGTGGTTGATCTGCCGGGTTTTTTGCTGCGATGCAAGGCCGCGCCGGTTTCCACTACACTATCCCACGGCCATCGCCTTTGATGGCGACCACTTTTGAACCACAACTCCATCTGGAGCGAGATCCCATGAGCACCATCGAAGAACGCGTCAAGAAAATCGTCGTCGAACAGCTTGGCGTCAAGGAAGAAGAAGTCACCAACAGCGCATCGTTCGTCGATGACCTGGGCGCTGACTCGCTGGACACCGTCGAGCTGGTGATGGCCCTGGAAGAAGAATTCGAGTGCGAGATCCCGGACGAAGAAGCCGAGAAGATCAGCACCGTGCAGGCCGCCATCGACTACGTCAAGGCCCACGTCAAGGCCTGATGTCAGACGGCAGTGCGCGTGCGGGTTGATCCTCGCCGCGCACCGCACCCCATGGGGCCGCTGTTGCGGCCCCGTGTGTTTGGGCATCACATCGAAGCAAACCGAGTTACCCGTAGAAATCATCCGGGTCAGGAGAAACAGCAATGAAGCGTCGCGTCGTCGTAACCGGCCTGGGTATCGTCTCGCCGTTGGGCAATGATCTGGCCAGCAGCTGGGAAGGCATCACCCATGGTCGTTCGGGCATCGGTCCGCTGACCAACGTTTCTGATGCCTACCTGGATCGGTTCACCACCAAGATTGCAGGTGAGGTCAAGGGATTCGACATCACCGCCGACAACGAACTGTTCGGCAGATTCCGGGTCAGCGGCAAGGATGCCAAGAAGATGGACCCGTTCATCCATTACGGCCTCGGTGCCTCGTTCATGGCCCTGCATGACTCGGGCCTGGAAATCTCCGACGCCAATGCCGAGCGCATCGGCGCCATCGTCGGCGCCGGCATCGGCGGCCTGCTCGGCATCGAAGAGCAGACCATCGAGTTCCATGAGGGCAAGAAGATCTCGCCCTTCTACGTGCCCAAGACCATCATCAACATGCTGCCGGGCCAGCTGAGCATCATCACCGGCCTGAAGGGCCCGTCGTTCTCGGCGGTGTCGGCATGCGCGACCTCGAACCATTCGATCGGTACCGCGATGCGCATGATCCAGTACGGCGATGCCGACGTGATGGTGGTCGGTGGTGCCGAACGTGGCTCGTCGCCGACCGCCGTGGGCGGCTTCTGCGCGATGAAGGCCATGAGCACCCGCAACGATGCCCCGGAACAGGCCTCGCGCCCGTGGGACAAGGACCGTGACGGCTTCGTGCTGGGCGACGGTGCCGGCATCCTGATCCTGGAGGAGTACGAGCACGCCAAGGCACGTGGCGCGAAGATCTACTGCGAACTGGCCGGCTTCGGCGCCAGCTCCGACGCGTACCACATGACCGCACCCAGCGAGAACGGCGAAGGCGCCGCACGCTGCATGGTCATGGCCATGAAGGACGCCGGCGTGACCCCGGAACAGGTGGGCTACCTCAACGCGCACGGCACCTCCACGCCGCTGGGCGACCTGGGCGAGACCATGGCGATGAAGACCGCTTTCGGCGACCACGCCTACAAGATGATGGTCAGCTCCACCAAGTCGATGACCGGCCACCTGCTGGGCGCTGCCGGCGGCGTGGAAGCGATCTTCTCGGTGATGGCGCTGCAGGACAACGTGATCCCGCCGACCATCAATCTGCAGCAGCCGGGCGAAGGCTGCGACCTGGACTACGTGCCCAACGAAGCACGCCAGGCCAAGGTCGACGTGGTGATGTCCAATGGCTTCGGCTTTGGCGGCACCAACGGCACGCTGATCTTCAAGCGCGTCTGACCGAGTTGTAGCGGCGAGCCATGCTCGACTCCGCCGTTGTGTAGAGTCGAGCCATGCTCGACCGAACGTGCGTTACGCACGAGGAGGCCGCCGCAAGGCGGCTTCCGTGCATCTGAATCCCCGAACTGGCTGCCATGACCCACGCACCGCTGATCCACCCGCTGCCGCACCCGATCGATCTGCTGGCCCTGCAGCAGCACGACCCGGCACGCTTCCCGCTGCTGATGGAATCCACCGCTTCGGGCACCGCCCAGGGCCGCTGGAGCCTGCTGCTGGCCGCACAAGGCGATGTCCTGCGGTTGGATGCCGACGGCCGGGTGCGCGACCAGCACGACGTGGTACACGCCGGCAGCTTCCTGCAGGTGCTGGACCGCGCCTGGCAGCACGAACGCCTGCCGCATGACGGCAGCCACAGCCTGCCGTTCCGCGGCGGCTGGGCGTTGATGCTGGATTACGAAGTGGCCAGCCAGATCGAGCCGGTGCTGCCGGCGCGTGCGCGCGAGGACGGCCGCCCGACCGCGCTGGCGCTGCGCTGCCCGGCCGCGGTGCTGCACGACCACCACAACGAGGCCAGCTTCGTCATTGCCGAAGCCGGTGAGCAGGCATTGCTGGATGCGCTGGTGGCGATGGCCTCGGCCGCGCTGCCCGAAGCCGGGCTGGGCTGGCAACCGCCGCAGTCGGTCGGCGAGGATGCGCCGCAGCGCTTCACCGACGGCGTGCGCCGGGTGATCGAGTACCTGCGTGCCGGCGATGTGTTCCAGGTGAACCTTTCGCGGCGCTGGAGCGCGCAGTTCGCCGCGCCGGTCAGCCCGCAGGCGCTGTACGCGCAGCTGCGCCGTGCCAACCCGGCACCGTTCGCCGGCCTGTTCAGCGCGCACGGCCGCCACGTGGTCAGTTCCTCGCCCGAGCGGCTGGTGTCGGTGCATGCCGGTCATGCGCAGACCCGGCCGATTGCCGGTACCCGTCCACGCTTCGAAGGCGACGACGATGCTGCGCGCATCCAGGAGCTGGTGGGTCACCCGAAGGAGCGCGCCGAGCACGTGATGCTGATCGACCTGGAGCGCAACGACCTGGGCCGCATCTGCCTGCCCGGTACCGTGGTGGTCGATGAGCTGATGACCGTGGAAAGCTACGCGCACGTGCATCACATCGTCAGCAACGTCAGCGGCCATCTGCGCCCGGAGGTCACGCCCGGCGAGGTGATTGCCGCGACCTTCCCCGGCGGCACCATCACCGGCTGCCCGAAGGTGCGCTGCATGCAGATCATCAGCGAGCTGGAGCAGGTGCCGCGTGGTGCCTACACCGGTGCGTTCGGCTGGCTGAACCGCGATGGCGACCTGGACCTGAACATCCTGATCCGTACCGCCGAAGTGGACGGGCATGAGGTGAGCTTCCGCACCGGCGCCGGCATCGTGGTCGACTCGGACCCGGACAAGGAACTGGACGAGACCCGCGCCAAGGCCCGCGGCCTGCTGCGCGCACTCGGCCAGCAGGGCTGATCGACCGGCTGGTAGTGCCGGCCGCTGGCCGGCAACCTCATTCATCCGGGGCCGCGGTTTTGGTGGGTGCCGACCTTGGTCGGCACGGATGCGGGCATCTGCCACCCGGTCATGACCCCAATCCACCGGCACGGTATCCTGCACGACGGAATCGAGTTCAGAGGTAGTCCATGGCGGGAGCCAAGCGCGGGTGTCTGTTCGTGGTAACGCTGGTGGTGGTGCTGGCCGCTGTCGTGGCCGGCGCGGGCGCGTGGTTCTTCTACCAGCAGACCCGGTTCGCCGACGCCCCGATCACCCCGACCGCCGAGAGTATGGTCATCGCCAGTGGCGATGGCATGAACAGCGTGCTGCGCAAGCTGCGCGATGCCGGTGTGGATGAAGGCCAGGACGCGCAATGGCAGCTGCTGGCGCGCCAGCTCGATGCCGCCGGCAAGCTGAAAGTGGGCGAGTACGCGCTCAACGCCGACCTGACCCCGCGCGAACTGCTGCTGCGCATGCGCGCGGGCAAGGTGCTGCAGCACCGCGTCACGATCGTCGAGGGCTGGAACATCCGCCAGCTGCGTGCTGCGCTCAAGCGCGCCGAGCCGCTGCTGCACACCACCGACACCCTGGATGACGCCGCGCTGATGCAGCGTCTCGGTTTCGGTGGCCAGCATCCGGAAGGCCGCTTCCTGCCGGAGACCTATGTCTACCAGCGCGGCGACAGCGATCTGGACGTGCTCAAGCGTGCCCACGCTGCGATGGAGAAGGCGCTGGACGAAGCGTGGGAAAGCCGCGCGCCGGACCTGCCGATCAACACGCCGTACGAACTGCTGACGATGGCCTCGATCATCGAGAAGGAAACCGCGCTGGCCAGCGAACGCCCGCAGATCGCCGGCGTGTTCATGCGCCGCCTGAAGATCGGCATGCGCCTGCAGACCGACCCGACCGTGATCTACGGCATCGGTGCCGCGTATGACGGCAACATCCGCCGTCGCGACCTGACCACCGATACGCCCTACAACACCTATACCCGTGCCGGCCTGACCCCGACCCCGATCGCCATGCCCAGCCGCGACGCGCTGATGGCCGCCGCGCAGCCGCTGTCGGGCGACGCGCTGTACTTCGTTGCCGTCGGCGATGGCAGTGGTGCGCACGTGTTCTCGCCCAGCCTGGACCAGCACAACGCCGCAGTGGCCCGCTACCTGCAGCAGCTGCGCCAGCAACGTACCAAGGAGACCCCGGCGCAATGAGTCCCGCGCTGCTTCGCCACCCGCGTTTCGTCAGCCTGGAAGGCGGCGAGGGCGCGGGCAAGACCACCGCCATCAATGCCATCCGTGACTGCCTGCGCAGCCACGGCCACGAGGTGGTGCTGACCCGCGAGCCGGGCGGTACGCCGCTGGCCGAGCGCATCCGTGGCCTGGTGCTGAAACCCGATGCCGAGATCGCCGCCGAGCCGCTCAGCGCCGAAGCCGAGCTGCTGCTGGTGTTCGCTGCACGTGCGCAGCATGTGCGCCAGGTGATCCGGCCGGCACTGCAGCGCGGCGCCTATGTGCTGAGCGATCGCTTCACCGATTCCAGCTATGCCTATCAGGGCGGTGGCCGCGGCCTCGATCCGCAGTGGATTGCCGATCTGGAACGACGCGCGGTGGGCCTGCTGCCGGGCCTGACCCTGCTGCTGGATGTGGATGTGGCCGTGGGCCGTGCACGCGCCAATGGCCGCGACCTGTGGCCGGACCGCATCGAAAGCGAACAGGATGATTTCTTCCAGCGCGTGCGCGAAGTGTTCCGCAGCCGCGCGCAGCAGGACCCGCAGCGCTTCGCGCTGATCGACGCCGGCCAAGTACAGGAGCGTGTGGCGGCCGATGTGGTTGCATGCGTCGAGCGTTGGCTGCAGGGCGGGGAGGGCGCATGAGTACGTTCTCGCCGTGGCAGCAGCGCGCGTTCGATCAGACGGTGGCCGCGCTCGATGCCGACCGGCTCGGCCATGGCCTGTTGATCTGCGGCCCGGCCGGGCTGGGCAAGCGCGAGGTGGCGTTGGCGTTGGCCGACCACGTGCTGGCGCGCGGTGATGCCGCGCATGCCACGCGCACGCGCCAGCTGATCGCCGCCGGTACCCATCCGGACCTGCAGCTGGTCAGCTTCATTCCGAACAAGAGCGGCGACAAGCTGCGTACCGAGATCGTCATCGAGCAGGTGCGTGAGATCACCGACAAGCTGGCGCTGACCCCGCAGTACGGCGTGGCGCAGGTGGTGATCGTGGACCCCGCCGATGCGATCAACCGTTCGGCGGCCAACGCGCTGCTGAAGACGCTGGAAGAACCGCAGCCGGGCCGTTACCTGTGGCTGATCAGCAGCGACCCGGCGCGCCTGCCGCAGACCATCCGCAGCCGTTGCCAGCGCCTGGAATTCAAGTTGCCGCCGCAGCACGAAGCGCTGGCCTGGCTGCAACAGCAGGGCCATAGCGAAGCATCTGCGCGCGAAGCGCTGGACGCGGCGCGCGGCCATCCCGGCCAGGCCGACAACTGGCTGCGCGAAGATGGCCTGAGCCTGCGCCGCGAGGTAGGCCGCGAGCTGGAACAGCTGGCGGCCGGCAAGACCGGCGCGGTGGAGCTGGCGCAGAAGTGGTGCGGTGATGACAACGCGGCGCTGCGCCTGCGCTTTGCCGCCGACCTGGCGCTGGCCCAGGCCAGCACCGATGCCTTGACCACGCCGGAGCGATTGCACAAGCTTGCAGCCTGGTTCGATGCGGCCAACCGCACCCGCGACCTGCTGCGCACCACGGTGCGTGCAGACCTTGCCGTGGTCGAGTTGCTGCTGGCCTGGAACAAGGTGAACGAGCGGCCTGCCGCAAGGGGAAATCGATGAGTGCCAGCAACGCCCGCCAGGGCATCCTGTCCCTGGCCGTGAAGGACAAAGCCGCGCTGTACAGCGCGTACATGCCATTCGTGAAGAACGGCGGCATCTTCGTGCCCACGCCCAAGCGCTACTTCCTGGGCGACGAGGTGTTCCTGCTGCTGACCCTGCCCGATTCCAGCGAACGCCTGCCGGTGGCCGGCAAGGTGATCTGGGTGACTCCGGCCGGCGCCCAGGGCAACCGTACCGCCGGCATCGGCGTGCAGCTGGCCGATGGCGCCGAAGGCGAGGGCGTGCGCCACAAGATCGAGACCCTGCTGGCTGGCCTGACCAGCTCGGACAAGCCGACCCACACGATGTGAAGCCGCGCTGGGCGGTCCTGTAGAGCCGAGCCATGCTCGGCTGCATGCCCCGAAACGCCTGTGACCCCGCTCCTCTGTAGAGTCGAGCCATGCTCGACTGCAGTCCCCGAAAACGCCCGTGAACACCTATGTGAAAAACTGTTGACGGCCTCTGAAAAGCCCCTATAATGAGCGGCTCAGCAACACACCGGGCGGTTAGCTCAGCGGTAGAGCATTGCCTTCACACGGCAAGGGTCACAGGTTCGATCCCTGTACCGCCCACCATGTTGCAGAACGAAAAAAGCCTCCAGCAATGGGGGCTTTTTTGTTGCCTGTGGTTCCTCGGCGCTCGCCGAGGCGGGTTCCATCTCAGCCGGGATCCTCCAGCAGTTCGCGGGCCATCATCGCGACACCATCCAACAGGTCGTAGCCACTGCCGGCCCGCACCACCACCGCCAGCAGACTACGACCCACCTCGGCATTGCCGCCGCTCAGTTCCATCCCGCCTTCAAAGCACAGATCGCCCAACCATTCGTGCGCCTGCTGCAGCCCGTGCTTGCGGACGCGGCGGAACTCCGAAAGCAGCTTGGCCTGGCCGGCTTCGTGCTCGCCATCGGCCAGCAGGCCGATGGCACCGCCGTGTGCCGCGCGCCAGATGGCTGGCAGCGGACGACCGTTCGCGTCCACCACGTCTGCCGAGAACGCGGCGCAGTACATTTCGTAGCGTTTGCCTGCCGTACTGCGGGGCACGATGCCAGCCTCCGCGAGCAGGCGTTCGGCTTCATCCAGTGTGTTGAACTTCAAGCGCAGCAGCGCAGGGCGGCTCAGCTGCTGTGCCAGCGCCTGCTGGTTGGCAGCGAACCATACGTTCCAGCCCACGCTTGCGCGGCCTTCCAGTGCGGCCTTGAAGTACTCCAGGTGTTCGGCATCCATTGCGTTCTCCTGCGATTCCCTGCGCGATTGTAGCCACGTGGCGGCCAGTCGCTCAGGCGGTTCCACCTTCCAGGCAATGGTTGGCTTCGCGCACCAGCTGTCGCGCGGCCACGATCAACCCGTCGGTGTGGAAGGCGCCCAGCTGTTCATCCGGGCCGGCCTCGTTGCGCGTGCGTTCGGCGGCCTGCAGCAGATCGAGCACTGCGGTGAGCCCTGCCATCGAGCGACGCAGCGACGCGTGATTGCTGGCGGCAAGGGTGAGGCTGCTGCACGGCTGCCCGTCCTCGCCATCGACGTTGCTGATGGCATTGAGGCACGCGAAAAACGCGGGTGACTGCACGGGCAGGTTCTGCTCGTCCAATGCGCACTCGATCTCGCGTGCGATGTCGTCGGGAACCTGAATGGCGATGTCGGCAATCAAGGCGTACAGGCGTGGAAACGATGCGGCTCGTTTGGTCATGGCGAAACCCTCACTGGCGCAAGGCCACCTTCGGAGTGAAGGTGGCGGACGGTGCGGGTTGGCGTACCAAGGCAGAAAGGCTCACAGGGAGAAAAGGCCCGGCGGATCTTGCGATCCCCACGCACCGCCCGCCATAGAAGGCAGTCGGTGCATTCTCTTTGCTGCGATCTGGATCGCAACATCCTGTGAGCCTGTTCGTTTATTCGAGACGCCAATCCCGACCAGGGCATGCTGCCTTGGCGATGCGATCATCGATCCACGTAAAGACGGAAGTCATTGAGGAAAGTTGCAACAACGCCAGCCAAGACGGGGTTCCACCATCCATGGGGTAATCCGCGCCTTGTCTGAACGAAGCAGCGCCGCTACACAGCCCAAGTAGATGGCAATCACGTCACCCGGCGCGGGCGCAGACAAACGTGCCATCCATGAAAGCAGACGTTCCATCCATGCGCTGTGCGGCCCCTCCCGACGGGCGTAGTCTCGGCTCACTGTCGTCCCATCTGGCCCTGGAGCCCCGCCATGCCGCTTGCCCGCATCGATCTTCGCAAAGGTAAATCCGCCGACTACCTGCAGCGCGTCGGTGAAGCCATCTACCAGGCCATGCGTGTGGTGGGCGTGCCGGAAAATGATCGCTTCCAGATCTTCCAGGAACACGAGCCCGGCACGTTGATCTACGATCCCGGCTACCTGGGCGTGGACCGCACCGACGATTTCATCTGCATCCAGATCACCTGGAACGAAGGGCGCACGCTGGAGCAGAAGAAGGCGCTGTACGCCGGCATCGCCGAGGGCCTGCACGCGGCGGTGGGCATCCGCCGCGAGGACGTGTTCATCAACCTGGTGGAAGTGAAGAAGGAGAACTGGTCGTTCGGGAACGGCCAGGCGCAGTATGTGATCTGATACCGTGCCTGGGCGCATGGGCCCGTCAAGCCAGCAGGGAGTGTCACATGGGGAGCAGGATCTTCCGGACGTTGGGCATTGCCTTGGTCCTGTGGGGCGTGCTGGCGCCCGGCAGAGGCTCGGCAGCCGACCCCATGCGAACCGCGCTGCCCATCGTGACGTTACAGATGAAGGCCGAGCAGATGCTGGACAGCATTCACAGGATGCCGCCGCCGGAGGGTGCTCAGAAGCAGGACATCAGTGGCTTTGTGAAACAGCAGCTGCCGCCCCGGATGGGCCTGTTGAACGTCAAGTCAGCCTTCAAAGATGTTCCCACCGCGCGGATATCCCGACCGGCTGAAGGTGTGCTGGTTGTGCGCGACGAAAGAAGACGCTGGCTGTGGTCCCGTACCCATGTCGTGGTGATGACCTATCGCTTCACCTACATGCCTGAGCAAGCCAAAGTGCACGCAGTCCGATACACGGAGTAGCGCCGGCAGGTCGTAGCAGTGTTACAGCAACTGGATCGGGAGAACCGCATCCGCGCCCCACCTGGATCTACACCTCGCTGCCGACCTGCTCGCCTTCGGTCGCTCGCGCGCTGCTGGCCGCCTTCACTGCGTCGGCACTGTTGGGTTGTTCGCACTCGATGCTGGTCACGTAGCCCTCGTGGCTGATGTTGTGCTCGGCGCGCTTGACCAGCCACCGCCCATCCACGCCGTCGCGGAAGCCCCGCATCACCACCGTGGCTTCGGCCATCAGCGTCTCGCGGCCGGGCAGGGTGTAGCTGAGCGTGCGCGTCTGCCGGGCTTGTTCCTGGTGCTTGGCGCGTGCTGCGGCTTCGGCGGTTTCGCGGTCGGCGTAGGCCATGCGCAGGCGCACGATCGGTTCACCGCTGCCCAACTTCACCTCCTGGCGCGTGGCACCGCGTACATCGCGGTAGTAGGCAATGGTGGTGCCGGTTTTCTCGCGTGAGACGATGCTCACTTTGTAGTTACTGCCATCGGCGGGGGTCAGGGTGACGTCGGGAATGCGCTCACCGCTTGCACTGGTGGAGTCGCCCCGTTTGACGAACATCAGGCGGCCGCCGCCCGGCTTGGCGATGGCATCGTGCTGCTTGGCCAGGCGCAGCAGCAGGTTCATGTCCGATTCCTGCGACTGCACCGTCAGCGGCAGCACGATCGATGCCAGCGATCCACTCACGGCGGCGCTCAGTCCGTGTTCGGCGGCCATGCGCTGCACCATGCCACCGATCGTCGTGCCCTTCTTCCAGGTGCGCGTCTTCTGTGTCTGCAGTTCGTTCTTGCCGCCCTTGCTGGCCTCGAACGGTGCGGCGCGCGCGCGCAGGGTCATGCTGCCCGGGTAGCCGGAAATCTCCACCTCGTCGCAGATGTACAGGCCCATGCGCCGCACTTCGCCGTCATAGCCGATGAAGGCCTCCAGCTCCGCGCCTGCCGGCGGCAGCTGGATCGGATCGGACGGGTCATGGTCGGCCAGCTGCAGCTCCAGCATGTCCGAGCTGTTGTCGGTCTCGTCGGTGATGCGCAGTGATTTGAAGCGCGACATGATCTTGTCGGTGATGTCCTGGCTGTTGGCCACCACGCGGAATGCCGGTGCGATGTTCAATCCCACAGGGCCACTCCCTTGCGTTCGCCGGCAGGGCGCTGCACGTCCGGCAGGGTGATCGCCAGGCCCGCAGGCAGTATCGCGCCGCGCGCGGCCAGGCCCGGGTTGGCATCGAACACCGCGCGCAGGATGGCCGGTGATTGTTCGCCATAGTGCGCGTACGCGATGCGGTCGACGACGTCGCCGTCGCGGGTGTTATACGTTCGTGCCATCGCTGTGCTTCCGCAGGGAGAGGGTGAATTCATGCCGCTGGATTCCCGCATCGACGGTGAAACCGGAGGCGGTGGCGTCGATCTTGTCGATGACCCACAGCCCCAGGTTCCCGCCCTTGCCGGTCAGCAGCCGCTGTGGCTTGCCCTGCGCTGCCAGCTTGCGCAGCTGCGAGAGCTCATTGCCGGCGCCCCGGAACTGATAGTGGATGACGCCGGGCAGCGTCATGCTGGCCTTGCCGGGGCCGGTGTACTGCAGGGCGGCCATCTGCCCGATGCGCTCCTGCGCAGCCCAGCCATACTCGTTGCTCTGCTGGATGTTCTGGAACACGGCGGTGTTGAGGCTGAACTTGAAGCCCCCCAGCATCAGCAGCACCGGGGCGTTGCCGGAGTCGTTGCTCTGGAAACGGGACAACAGCTTGTCGATGGATGCGGTTACGAACTCGCGCTTCATGCTTAGTTCCTGTCTGCCAGGCTGCCACGGGCGGCGAGCGCGTTGCGACGCTGCAGCTCGTCTGCAGTGCGACGTGCCACCGATTCGCTGGATTCACCGGGTTGCTGGTGGATGGTGATGTTGTTGGTCTGTTGCTGCTGCACGGTGGTCGGTGCACGCATCGTGGGCGAGGGCATGTCCGGCGCCCGGCGTCCCTGCGCGCCGCTCAGCTCGGCCATGCGGCGGTTCAGGCCATCGTTGTCGTTGGTGCCGACCGCGTACGCCACGCGTGCCATGTCACCGATGCCACCACCGCCGCGCGCCTTCATGCCGCTGTAGATGTTGGCGGCGCCCACCGCGGTCTGCAGCCCGCCCTCGGCGACCTCCAGCGCTTTGTCCTTGGCAGCCCCTACGCCACCACCAAGCTTGTCCATGAACCAGCCGACGCCTTCGATGACCGGCTTGAGCTTCTCCAGGATGCGGTCGAACGCTGCGGTCGCCTTCTGGCTGATCGACTCCCAGATGTTGCCAAGGGTCTCGTTGATGAAGCCGGCGACGGTGCCGAGCATCTCGCCCAGCCACACCACCGCCCCCACCACGCCGCCGATGACCTGGATCACCAGCCGGAAGTTGGTCAGCAGCGCCTCACCCACCAGCGAGCCGATCTGGGCGACGCGTGACAATTCATTGCCGGTGTACTGCGCCGGTTCCAGCATCTTCGACAGCCAGTCCCAGGCCTGGCCGATCAGCCCGCTCATGACTTCCCAGGCGGGGCGCAGTGGTTCAACCGCGCGCATCAGTTCACCCATCGCCGCGGTGCCTGCACCGCTCAGGCCTTCCCATACGCCGCCCAGGAATGCCTTGATCGGTTCCCAGTACTTGCGCACCAGCAGGGCGCCGGCGGTGATGGCGGCGACCGCAACGGCGATGGGGCCACCGCCGATGGCACCCACGGCAGTGGCGACGATGCGGAAGCCCGATGCCAGGCGCATGGCCATCGGCCCGAAGCGGCCCAGCTGTGCCAGCAGGCTGCCGCCACGGAACAGCTCGAAGGCCTTCTGCACGCCCAGGATCGGGCCCTGCAGGAACGTCCAGGCGTAGCGTGCGCCGAGCACCGCCGTGCGCATGCCCAGCATGCCGACCACGATCTGCGTGGTGTTGGCGATCAGCTTCGGGTTTTCCTGCACGAACGAGGTGACCCCGTTCAGCAGTTCGGTCAGCTTGACCGCGGCCTCGCCCACCGCCGGCAGCAGCGCCGCACCGAACGCCTTGGACAGGTTGTCCACGGCGATCTTCGCGCCTTCGATCTTCTGCGGATCGGTCTGCATCGCATCGGCATAGGCGGCATCGGTGGTACCCGCCGATCCGTTCAGTGCCTTGTCGCGGACGCGGATGTAGGTATCCCAGTTCTCGATCATCGGCTGGACGAAGTCCTTCGCCTGCGCATCGCTGAACAGGGTGCCGATCTTCTTCTGGTCGCCCGCCGTGGCCTTGATGATCCCCTGCATCGCGGCATCGAAGGGATTGCCACCACTCGTCTGTGCCTCGCCGATGATCTTGCGCAGATCCAGGTTCAGGCTCTTCTTGGCCTTCGCCTGCAGGTCCGGGGACAGTACGGCCGACATGAAACTCTTCATGTTGCTGGCGGCCTTGTCGGCACCGCCGGCCGAATCCAGCGTGGCCTCAAGTGCCGCACCCAGCGTGGCGGCCGCTGACGTGCCCTGCAGCTTCATCGCTTCGAACGACGAGCCCAGTGTGGGCAGCACCTCGGCCATGTCCTTCAGGCCCAGGCTGCCCTGCTGGCTGTTCACCACCAGCACGTCCAGCGCGCTCTGCATGCGCGAGGGATCGATGTCGAACGAGCGCTGCAGGCTGGCGGCCGCCTTGGCAACGTCATCGATGCTGGCACCGGTGACGGTGGTGGTCCGTCCAACGGCGCCGAGGCTGGCCTGCGCGGACTGTGCATCCATGCCGGCTGCGACCATCAGCTTGATCGACCGCTGCAGATCGTCGGCGCCCTGGTTGGTTGCGCGCGACTGCTGCAGGATCGCCTGGCCGAGCGCACTCACCTGCGCGCGGCTGAGGTTGGCTGCCACGCCGATCTGCTGGTTCTGGCGGGCGAAGCCGGAGGCGTTCTCGACCGGCTTGGCCAGTGCGGTGACGGCGGTGCCGAGTGTGCCGCGCGCTGCCTTGAACGAGGCGCCGAGTTTCTCGCGCTTCTCCAGGTTGGCAGTGCGCTTGGCTTCGACACGCTCCAGCGCTTCCTGTGAGGCGCGCAGCGCATCGGCCTGCGCGCGCATGCGGGTGTAGGCGGCGCCCGACTTCTTCATCGCGGCGAGCTTGAGCTCCAGCTTGCCGGCTTCATCGCCGAGGCGCTTCACGCCATCATTGGCGAAGGACAATGCGTCCTTCAGCGATTTGGACACCGAGCCGCCGATCGTGATCGTTGTCGTTTGAACGTTATTGGCCATGTACCGGCAACCCCTGAATCCACCAGATGAACTTCGACACCCGCAGCGTCATGATCTCGCGCAGGCCCCAGCCGGTATGACCGGCCAGGGCGAGCACTCCCTGCCTGATCTGCGGCAGGGTCAGGTGGTAAAAAGCGCGACGCCTGCCTGCAGCCGGGCGTAGTCGCGCAGCGGCATCTTGCGCACGTCGTCCGGCGAGATCTCGCACAGGTTGGCGATCATCCGTACCTCGCGCTGTGCATCACTGCCCTTGTCGTCCTGGTAGCGCTCCATGTCTTCCACGGTCGGTTCGCGCATGCGCAGCACGGCGGTTTCCATGCCGTTGACCTGGCGCGGGCGGGTGAGGGTGATCTCGGCAAAGCCATCGCGCTCGATGACGGTGTCGGTGGGGGTCTTGGTCTTGCTGGACATGAAGGCGTTCCTGGAATGCGATGCGGTGCGATGGATGCGGGGGCGCGAGGCGCCCCCGTGTTTCTCGGTGCGGTGCCGGCTCAGATGCCCAGCGCGCCGCGGATGCCGGCCAGCACGTCCACGCCACCCTGGCGCGCGATCATGTTGACCACGTCGATCTCCTGCACGACCTGGGCACCATGGGTCAGCTTGTAGTAGCTCAGCGCCAGGTTGACCTTGATCGTGCCCTTCTCACCAACCTTGGTTTCGCCGCGGTCCAGCAGCTTCACCTTGCCGCGCATGTTGTGCACGACCTGGGTCACCTCGCCGTCGTCGCCTTCCAGCGCCTCGCGGGCGGTGAAGCCGTACTCCTTGCTTTCGATGACGTGGAACTTGCTCATGATCTCCGCGTCGTCGGAGGCGAACTCGACATCGGCGGTGAGCTTTTCATGGCCGAGCACGATCTCGGTCGGGGCGAGCATGCCGCCGGCCTGGAAGTCCTCGGTCTTCAGCGACAGCTTCGGTGCAGTGAAGGACATCACGCTGCCGGCATAGCCCTTGCCGTCGACGTAGAAGTTGAAGTTTTTGCGGATCTTGCGCGCCATGCTTAGAAGATCTCCGAGACGTAGTTGTTGTTCATGTGCATGCGGAAGGTCAGCTGCTCACCCGGGTAGGTCGGGGTGAAGTCGAAGTCCCAGAAGAAGCGGCCCTGGGCCACGCTGTCCGCTGCGTTCAGTTCCGGGTCGATCCAGCAGTTGCCGCCGAGGATTGCGCCCTGGGTCTTCAGGCCGCGCAGGAAGGCGTTGACGCCCTCGCGCACGTCGTCGACGTAGGTCTTGCTGATGCCGCGATCGACGGCCCACAGATGGGCAGCCTCGAGGCTGTCGGCAATGATGTCGGCAGTGCGCACCACGCACAGGAACTGCCACTTCTGGTCGCTGCTGGCGGTACGGTTGCCCCACAGGCGGAAGCCACCTTCGCGGATGATGGTCGCCACATTCGACTGGTTCAGCAGGTTGGCGCGGCTGGTCGCGTCGGACAGGCCGAAGTCGATCGCACGCGCGGTACCGACCACGCCGTTGAGTTCCAGGTTCGACGGCGATGCCCACCAGCCGCGTTCGTTGTCGCTGCGGGCGATGGCGCCGGCCACGGCACCGGAGGCGTAGCGGGTGACGATGGCATCACCGGACTGCACCAGCAGCGCCGGGTCGACCACGTAGACGCGCTTGGAGCCGGTCAGGGCGGTGGTGCTCTTGGCAGCGTCGTCGGTGCTGTTTGGGCCATCCTTGATGATCACCGCGCGCAGCTTGTCGGCGATGCCGAGCAGTTCCGCTACGACCGGGTTGGCCAGCAGTTCGGTGTCGCGCTTTTCGTGGGTGTGGGTGAAGCCCGGCACCGCCAGGATGCGTGGCTTGATGCCCACGACCGACTTTGCCGCCAGCAGTGCATGCACGCCGGTGTAGGCACCGGTCTGCGCGTTCACGCCGCCCAGCACGTTGGCCAGGGTGTCGTTCTCGGTGGCGCCCTTCTCGACGCGGACAACGACGACGACCGCGTTGGACTGGTCGAAGATGGCGTCGAGCTGGCCCGGGAGGGTGCCCTCATCGACTTCGGTGGCGGTGCCGGCGAGCAGTTTGGCTGCCTGCGAACGCGAGGTCACCAGGACCGGGGTGTTGTACGGGAAGGCGATCTTGTCGGCGCGGGGCGCGGTGCCCACGATGCCGATGACGCTGGTCGAGGCAACAGCGATCGAGCGGGAACCACCATCGATGTTGACGACCTGCACGCCATGCAGAAATTCGGCCATGCGTTGTTTTTTCCTTGGTTGGGTGGGTGCTGCGGTCGCGATCTGCGCCGCATGGGTACATGTTCGTATCTGGCCGCGGCTGGATTAATTGCAGCCGTGGCCCGACGTCAGGGTTGCGGCTGCGCGGCCGGGTCGGGTTCGGGTGCAGTGACCATCACCCAGGCGGCACGGGTTTCATCGAAGGTGACCGGGTAGCTGCGATCCGCAGGCGGTGCCAGATCGGTGACCGATGACGGCAGCGCGACCCCACGGGAAACGGGAGTAGCGAAGCTGGCATCGTGCTTGTTCCACAGCGGTCGCGTGCTGTAGTCCGGCAGCAATGTCCATTCGCGGCGGCTGGCATTCCACGCGTTGTATTGCGCGGTGGTGCCATCCAACTTGAATGGCTCGGACAGGGTTACGTCCTTGGGCAACGGCTCGCCCAGCGCAAGGCGATTGGGTATCGCCATCGCGGTGCGTGTGTCCCACAGCATGTGGTTACGGAAATCGGCCACCGTTTCCCAGCGTGAGCCGTCATCGGCCAAGCGCAGTGCCTGGTATTCGCCGGCAGTTTGGCGAGGCGTGACGTCCACGGTGAAGTCGGGCAGGTTCCAGGTACCGTCCGGGGAAGGCTGCAGGCGGACCTTGCCCATGTAGGCGCGGGTATCGGGATCGTAGGAGTGCGCGAAGCGCGGTTCAGTAGGCAAGCTCATGTCCTCAGTACGCGATGCAATAGATCATCCGCAGGCCGGCAGGCAGGTTGCGGTCGCCACCGGTGTTCTCCACCACGATGGTGTGGGTGTGTGCACCGGCATCGGCGGCCGAGGCGGCATGGCCGTGGTCACCGACCTGGGCGATGGAAATGGTGTGCGAGTGGCCGCCGGCGCCGTTCATGCCGATGTTGTGGCCATGTGCGCCTGCGCCGTCGGTGCTGAAGCTATGGGCATGACCGCCGGCGGGTGCTGTGGCGCCGTCCGGATACAGCGCATCGTTGTCGCGTTCGCGATAGACGCCGTAGCCGTTGAGGGCAGGATTGGAGGGAACAACGCCTCCATGCTGGTGGTCGCCGGCCCACGAGGTGCCGCCGGTATGCGCATGGTGGCCCTGCGAGTCGGTCCATGCACCGTGCGCGTGGTCACCGACGGCACTGGCGCTGGCACCGTGGGAGTGCGCGCCGCCTGCGCCCACGGAAATGGCGTGGCTGTGGTTGCCTGCAGTTGCCGCGCTTGCACCGTGGGCATGGCGGATCACTTCACCCTGGGTGAAGCTGCCGACCGCTTCCGGGTTCAGCGTGTGCGTGACCACCGTGCCTTCCTGCATTGCCGGGAGGTTGAAGGTGGTCGCGCCATCACCGGCGCCGTAGCGGGTACCGATGGCGGCGAACAGTGCCGGATAGCTGGCACGCGGAACAGCGGCGCCATTGCACAGCAGCATGCCGTTGGGCGCAGTGGCACCGGCGAACAGAATCACCTGTCCGGGCACGTGCACGCTGGATGGCACGCCGGTCATGTTGCGCCAGTCCAGGTAATGGTTGCCGTGCCTGCCATCGAGCAGATCGGCATCCAGGCCCTTGTCGGCGCCCTCGTCCTTCAACGCTGCCGATTTCAGCCCCAGGGCGGAACGGAACGCGGCATCGGTTGCGATCGACAGCAGCGTGCGCACGAACTGGGTGGGGGCGCTGGCACCAAAGCGCTTGTCGATGAAGGCACGCAGGCCGCGCGGTGTCACCGCACGCTGGGTGTCTGCACCATCTTCGGTCTCCGTCGTAGTGGCCAACTCGACCACGCCCTGCACTTCGGTGGTGGAAGGGGGATAGATGAATTCGGCATTGCCGAATTCGATCAGCGCGGTATCGACTTCACTGAAGCGGGTATCGGTGGAGAGCAGCAGCATCGAGGCTGCGGTCTTCTCCATGATGGGATCGGTCTGGCCGAAGGTTGCAAACAACGTGCCGTCGCCCAGGTACAGGCCGAAGCCGCGCAGGCTGTAGGCGGTAGCGCTGTCGTCGCGGATCGTGACGTGCAGCGTGTCATCTCCCACGGCCTTGCCGCCGAAAGTGGTGACCCGCTTGATCTCGCCGGGCAGGGCGGTCAGCCCCGCCGTCGGCGTGAATGCCGTGGACGTCAGGCCGATCTCGGTGATCAGCACGGCATTGGTGCCGGTGTTGGGTGGATTGACCAGCTTGGCAAAGCCGGCGTCGGTGATTTTCAAGCGCATGCGGGGTTTACTCTCCGATCAGTTGGATGCGGCGGAAGGTGGTGCCCTGGGCACCGACAAGTGCACCGATACCGGCGCTGGCCTGCATGCCCTGGGTGAAGGTGAAGTGCGATCGCACCGGCTTGGTCCGGCTGATCTCGCCGATCACGTCGTCGACGAACTTGGCGGTGGCGGTCTCGCCGCCCTGGTTGGCGATGGTCATCACCGCTTCGAAGGTGTGCGGTGCGCCTTGCGGCTGCATCTCCCACCATTCGCGGATCAGGATCGAGCCACCAAAAGCGGCGACCACGTCGCGCACGCTGCCCCAGGTACCCTTGCGGCGCTGGATGGCGATCGCGGTACGCACGCGCGCACGCTTCACCGTCTCCGGCCAGTAGGCCTTCCATTCGTCCACGGACAAGGCCCAGGCCAGCCAGGGCAGCAGGGTGGCCGGACAGCGGTCGGCGTCCCACAGCGCGGTGATGTCCACCGGCAATGGGCGGGTGACCGCAGCGCGGGCCAGGGCCCGCTCCGCGTGGGTGGCGTTGGGCGGCAGCAGGTTGGCCGTGGTCGGTACCCTGACCAACGCATCGCCGTCGATGATCGAGCCGGGAGCGGGTGCCTGGCTGAGCGTGATCACGTTGTTGAGCACGCTGTAATCAATCACGCCCACAGGCTGGGGCATGGTGCGGATGTAGCTGGTTGCTTCGCGGCCTTCCTCCACCTGCACGCCCCAGAGATGGATGCGGCTGTCCGGCCTCAGGCCGGTGTTTCCGGCTGCCCGTCGATCCAGCACGATACTCACGCCCCGGCGGGCGTCATCTGCGGTTGCGGCATAGGTGTAGCTGTAGCGCTTCCACTCGGTACCCACCTGCAGACGTGTCCTGCCTGCGCCGGTGGTGCGCATGCCGAGGTCGATGGCACATGGCTCGGTTGCGCGCAGCCAGATGCTGACGGTACGCACGGCACCATCGGGAAAGGCGCTTCCATCCTCGTCCACCAGACCGGTGAAGTTCTGATTCGGTCCCCCGATCGCATCGGAGACAGGAAAGGAGCAGGCACTGGAACTGCCATCTGGAGCGGGGTGATTGAACGACAGGTTCGCTGGCTTGGTGTAGAAGCCCTTCCACCAGGTGTTACTGAACGCTGCCGAGAAGCGCTGCAGGTTGCGCCGCAGCGTATCCGACAGCTTCAGCCGCCCCTGCCAATCGGTGCGGTACACCCCCTGCAGGGTGGACAGTGCGCCACCCGGATGGCGGAACTGCAGGTTGTGGCCATCGACCGCGCCGCGCAGGCGCGCATTGATCAGGCGAGTGGTGGAGTCACTCATCGTTGCCGCCATGGGTCAGGGTCACGGCAGTGCAGTAGGTGGCCTGTGTACGGTCGACCACCACGTCCGCTGCCGGGCTGGAAATCTCCACGCGCTGCACACCCTCGGCATGCAGTGCGGCGAACAGGCCCGAGCGGGTGACATCGCGGCCGAGCCGATGCGATTCGGCGATGTAGCGGTCCAGGCGTGTGCGCGCTTCCGCCAGCACGACCTGCGAGTCTGGACCGGCAAAGGTAAACAGCGTGGCGCTGACCGAGAAGTTGACGATTGCCGCGGTACGCACCAGGACATGATCGGTCAGCGGTCGCACATCATCCGCGCTCAGTTTTGCTTCTACGACGTCGAGCAGGCCCTGGGTGGCGGTTCCATCCGCCTCGCGCGACAGCACCGACACCACCACTTCGCCCGGTGCGGGGCTGGTGGCACTCGCATCCAGTACCCGCGAGTCGGCGCTCAGCGCATGGAATACATAGGCACCTTCCGGCCCTGCCACGCTGAATCCTTCCGGGCCCAGCTGGATGCGGCGGCGGAAGTCCTCATCGCTTTCATATCGAGGAGGAATGCCCTGCTGCGGCTTGCCCGGGTCGAGTACCTGACGGACGATGCCGAAGATCGCGGCCAGCTGGTCGAGGTCGCTGCCAACCGCATAGGCCAACATCACGCCACGCGCGGCATCATTGACACGCTGGCGATCGAGCAGGCGCAGGTAGGTGCAGACCTCCAGGATCTTGAAGGCCGGGTCCGACGGCAGCAGCGCGTCGAAGGTGGGATCCAGGGCCTGCAGCGCGGTCAGCGATTCATCGAACATGGCTTCGAAATCGAGCACTTCGATGACCGCCGGGGCAGGCAGCTGGGACAGATTGACACTGGTGAACGAGCCGGATGCCACGGTTAGCGAACCTCGATTCCTTCGATGGTGATGGCCTCGCCGTCCGGCAGGTGGATCCCGGTCACTGCCAGGATCATCACGCCGGGGGCGGGGAGGGAGACGTCGACGTTCTCGACGTGGAGACGCGGTTCCCATCGCGCGAGCGCGTCGACGGTGGCCGCGATCAGGTCCATGCGCAGCGAGCGGTTGGTCGGCGCATCGATCAGTTCGAACACGCGCGAGCCGTATTCGCGGCGCAGTACGCGGGAGCCAAGGGGCGTGGTGAGAATGTCACGCACGGACTGGTGCAGATGGGCGAGCCCATCCAGTGATTTGCCGGTGTTGGCGTCGATTCCTCGCATGGCCTCTATCGTCGTGGAGTGCGGGTTTTCAGGGCATTGCAGGCGTGGCCGCTCAGGCCTGGGCCGGCGTGGTCGGGGCGGTTGGGCCCTGTGCGGTGTGCGTGTGTGCCTTCAGGCCGATGGCACCGGCCTTGATCTCGCCGGGTGTGCTGATGTCCTTGCCGGCGCTGATCGCACCGGTGACATCCAGGTTGCCGGTCGCCTTGATCGACGGCGTATCGAGCACGATCGATTCGCTGGCGATCACCTGCGCATTCGCGCAGGTGACGATGACCTTGCCGCTGCCGACATGGACGTTGAGCGTGGTGGTTTCCTGGTCGTACTCGACGCTGCTGCCGTCGGCGAACGCGGTGCGTTGCCGCAGGCGCGAGTTGGCCGGCGGCGGAAAGCGGTCCTGGTACAGGCTGCCGAGTACCAGCGCCTGGCCGGGGTCGCCATAGGGGCACGCCAGCACGACCTGCTCGCCGGGTTCGGGTGCGCACCAGCTGCGTACGCCCGGTCCCGCCCGGCGTTCCAGCCAGGGAATCCAGTCGGTGAGCATGCCATCGGCATCCACGCGCACGCGGCTGCCCGCTTCGTCCAGCTCGCGCACCACGCCGATCATCAGCAGGTTGCCGATCAAGCGTGCGTGTTCGGCGCTCATGGCGCGCGCTCCGGCAGCGGCTGGTAGCGTGCCTCATGGGCACGGCCGATCTCTGGCGCGAAGCTGTAGGACGCTTGCGGCACCACGCCTCCCACCTCTTCCCAGGCGTTGTCGCCCAGCGCGACCGGCAGTGACCATTCGACGACCCAGCTGCGCAGGCCGGCCTGTGCGGTTGCGGCGTCTTCGGGCAGGGCGGCGATCACGTCGATTGCGCCGCTGCAGGCACCATGGAAGCGGCCGAGCTGGTGCAGCCAGGTGGCCAGTGCAATGGCGGCATTGCGTAGTTGCAGCGCGCCAGCGGTACTGCCCGCTGCTACGACGACGCGTGCTTCGAAACGCAGTACGGCCTGCAGCAGACCAGTGCCGTCGTTGCCTTCGCGGGCGCGGTCACAGCGGGTCATTTCCAGCAGGCAGGCCGGCGTGGGCATGCCTTCGGTGCCGGCGTCGCGATAGAACTGGACGGTTGCGAAGTCCGGAAAGCGTGCGCGGATGGCGCTTTCGATGGCGCCGTGGAGCGTGTCGAGTGTCGGAGAGGGGGAGTCAGTCGCCATGTCAGCTCATGCGGTGAATGAAGAATGGGTGTGGCCCGTGTGGCGCACGCGGTCGGCAGCCAGTGTTGCCATCACCGGAAGGGCGCGGCATTGCAGGCGTGGCCGCCCGCACCGGAATCAGAAGGCAGGCGTTGCGTCGTGGCGGTTGCCGGTGGCGATCTCACAACCCGGAGGTGTCACCGGTGCCGAGCCGTTGAGGGTGATGCCGCGTTGGCTGCCGAGGCTGCACAGCAGCGCGCGCAGCTGGTCGGCCAGCGCGTGGTACTGCTGTGCGACTGCAACGTGATTGCGCAGCAGTGCATCATCAGTAGCTGCCTGCAGGTCTGGCAGCTCGTCCGGCGCACGCAACTGCGCCGGTGCGATGCTGAGATCAACGAGGCAGGGCGCGGCCGGCGTTGGCTTCGCGCCAGATGCGCACGAACTCAGCATCAGCGTCGCCGCGATCACGGCCAGGCGTCTTGGCATGGGTCTCGATGTCCTGTTGCAGGGTGTTGAACTGCCGGGTGCGCTGGGCCTGCGTGGCCAAGCGCTGCGATTCGGCCCGAGCACCGGCGCGGGCGTTGGCGAGGTCCCGCTGATGGGCGGCCTGCGCCGTATCAGCGCGCGATGCCTGCTGTGCGGCCTGGGCGCTGGTAACGGCAAGGTCTGCGCTGCGGTCCCGTAGCGTCCACCCCAGCCAGGCGCAGCCTGCGTGACTTCCGGCTAGGACCAGCAGGCCGATTCGGAACCGCAGGGCGAGGGGCGTCACTGCAGGGCTCCGCCGGCGGCCCGGTAGGCCGCGCGCAGTGTTTCCAGTGCGTGCTCCTTCTGCCCGTAGCCGGCGCCTGGCAGCGACGCCCAGATGCGCCGTGCCGCGGTGACGGCGGCATCGAAGCGTCCCAGCCGGATCAGCTCGTAGGCACCGCACTGTTTCAGCAGGGCGACTGCTGCACGGTCCTGCGAGACCGGGCCGAAATCGGGCAGGCCGAGTCGCGCGCGCAGGTCGTCCCAGGTGCTGCGCAGAAACTGGTAGCGGCCGGCGGCGCTGGATTTGATGCCATAGCGTGGCAGCGACACCAGCACGCGGGGATGGTCGCGGTAGTCGTTGAACAGCTGGCCTCCGACGATCACGTCGTAGCCACGGTCACGCGACCGCTGGCTGGGGATGTCGGTGCCTTCGGACACGGCCAGCATGTCGAGGAATGCGGCGACATTGGCGCCGCCGAGGGCGCTGGCTGCGGCGGCGGTCATGCGGCGGCTCCCGGCTGCTTGCGCACCAGCGCGAGCAGCGCGTCTATCTGCACGCTCTGCTGGGCAACCTGCGCACGCAGGGCGCTGACTTCGCCGCGCAGCTGCCCGATTTCCTGTGCCATTGCCTCGCGTTCGTGCATCAGGCCGTCGGCGCGGGTGCGCTCGGCGGCGAGCTGTTCCTGCAGGGTGCGCAGGGTATTGCTGGTGGCTTCGTCGGCGGTACGGTCGACCTTGGCCGACGACAGCCATTGACGCAGCCACAGCGATACCGCGATCAGCACGCCCGAGGTTCCCCCCAGGTACTTGGCCCAGTCCGGTACACCGGCCAGCAGGTCGCTTTCGTTCATGCGCGCGCGTACCCCTTGAGCAGGGCCGGATGAACCGCCGGCGGTGGTGCGGAGCGGGCTCCGCGCAGGGCGCGCTTGATGGTGGTCTGCGAGACGCCGAACTCACGTGCCACGTGTTCGCGCGGCATGCCACTGGCGATGGCATGCGCGATCCGCTCGCGACGTTCGTGCGCGCCGGCGGCGAAGCAGGACGCCAGGAACAGCAGTTCGCCACCGAAGTGCGTGACCAGCCGCTGGGCAACGTCGTGGCCGAGGATGTCGATCAGGCGATGCTGGTCGGGCAGGGTGGAGGGAACGTAGACGATGACGCGATGGCGGCCGGTGGTGCTGGAGGTGGTCGGCGGCCATGCGCGTACCAGCGTGAGGGCTGCGGATTCGCCGATGACCTCGGCCAGGGTCTGGATGCTGTCGGGCAGGGCGTTCATGAAAGGTGTCGTCAGTGGCATTGATCTCCACTGTTGCCATCCCGTCCCTTCGGTCAACACCTTTCATCTACTTTCGGTTGTGTGTGCTGAAGACATTCATCGGCGCCGCGAGGACGGGTGAGGAGTGCTGCAGGGCGCGGTGTGATGCCTTGCAACCGCTGGCTGTTGCCACCGATGTTTTCCCCTCCTTTCGTACTCGTGGTCCTCACAAGGCGGAAGGAAGAGCAGATCAAGGAGATGCGGCAGGTACAGGGTGAGGACGACGCCCCGTGGGCCGTCCTCATGCAGGCGAGCGGGCCCTGAAACGAAAAAGCCCCGGACGATGCCGGGGCTTCAGGACTGCAGGTGGGGCTGGATCAAAGGTCGAACACCAGGTTGCCGCCGGTCTTGCGCGGGATGTAGCCCGCGTCGCGCAGCCAGCGGGCGGCATTGACCTGGTCCATGCGCTTGACCGGGAAGCGGTTGGCGAACATCAGGAAACGCGCCACGGTGATCGACTCGCCCTTGCCCTTCAAGGCAGCGAGGGTTTCGGTGAACCACGGCGCGGGCGGCTGCTGGCTGCCGGGGCGTGCGGCGGTCCGTGCCTGCCTGGCGCTGCCGGCGTCGCTCTGGGCGTTGGCCTGCGAGCACAGCGAGATGAAGATCGCGTCCAGGCTCACGGTGTCCTTGCCGCCCTTGGGCTGGGACTTGAACAACTCGATGGCCTTCAGGCGCGTCGACGTGAACTGTTCGACCTCCATGGCATTTCCTCTTTGCGAACGGGGTTGGGGATGCAGGGTGACGACAGGTGTCGTCGGTGATGGGGGACGACCTTACATCATTTTCGCCGACGATGGGTCGGAACCTGCGGGCGGGACAGGGCACGCGGCAGGGCAACACGGCCTTGCACAAGGCTCAGATCACGCCGCGCGACAGCAGCTGATCCAGTGTCCTGCGTACCAGGTCGGCCTGGGTACCGTCGTTGTTCACCTCGATGTCGACCAGGTCATCAGGCAGTGGCTGCTCGCTGTCATGGCCGCCATGGCCGGGACGGCTGACGCGGATCACGACACCGCCGCGGCGGCGGATCGCGTGGGCTTCATTGGCGAAGCGGACGTCGGGTACCAGTCCGCCCGCAGGCAGGCGGGCAAACAGCGAGCGTACCCACAGCTCGGGATGGACGCGATCACGCCCCCATTCGGTACCAGCGGTCTGCATCAGGTGGCGTGGAGTGAATTCGGCCAGCCAGTCGATGGCTTCCTCCTTGCGGCCGTCCAGTTCACGCAGGGACAGCCCAAGAAGAGAGGCGACAAACTGTCGAAGCGGGGCGGCGAAGCTGTCGCAGGGCAGCACCAGCGCCGAGGCCAGCCCGTTGGCGAGGGTGTCCTTGCCCGCACGCTTGCCGCCGGCGATGCCGATGTAGAGCGGAGGACGCGCCTGCCGCGCCGCCCGCAGCGCGATGCTGCCCAGAGCGGGGCTGGCGCGGAACGCAGCCAGCGTGTCGGCAATCATGCGATGGCCGCTGTCGAGGGAGGCGGGAATCATGCGGAATCTACTCCTGGAGGAATTCGGCAGTGCGGGCGGGTCAGGAATCGCGACCGGCCGTGCTGCGCGCGCGCAGGATGCGCTGGGTGATGCGGCCACCGCGCGCAGCCGCTGCGATCGGGTCGAAGCACAACATGGCGGAACGTGTACGGCGGCCAGCTGCGAGGTGATCGCGGATGGTGCGTTCCGAAAGCACCGGCACCCGCTGGTGGATCTGCTGCACGGTCAGCTGCTCATCTTCAAAAGTGTGCAGTCGGGGACGGGGCATGGCGGAAGCGCTCCTGGAAGGCGGCGGGGCCGATACAGGCATCTTGCCTTTGTGGATCGCCCCAGTCAACACCTTTCATCTACTATCATCCTGATCGAGGGCAAGGCGTCAGCTGTCGCGCTCGATCCGTGCACGCTCACGGGCAGGTGGCATCAGAACGGACCCGCCGAGTGCCCAGGGAGGCTGAGCTTTCGCGGTGGCATCAACCAGACCTTGGCCCGCTCCTTGCCGACCACCTTCGTGCGCACATCATGTCGCTTGACCACATAGGCGGCGGCCTCGTTGACCTCGCGGCGGTTCGGCTTGTCGATGCCCACCGCGATGACGATCTCGGTGGCACGGTACTGTGCGCTCCACTGTGCGGCGGGGATGGACCAGTCGAAGTGGCGGTCGATCAGCTCGGCGATCGGCGAGATCGGTTCGTGCTCGCTGTTGGTGGCGTTCAGCGCATCCAGTTCCTCGCTGGACAGATGCCAGGTCTCGCCGTCGCAGTAGAGCGCATGGGCCTCGGCCCACACCTGCTGCATGTCGATCCGTGCCGGTTCGCCCAGGCCCACGGCATGTATGGTCCACCAGCGGGTGTTGCCGGTGGCGTCGCGCAGGAAGCGCTCGTCATTGACACTGGCGAACAGGATGGTGCGTCGCGCATAGCGGGATTCCGTGCGCGCATACGGGCGGCGGATCTCATCGTGGCTGCGCGAGATGAACGACTTCAGCGCAGCGATGTCGGTGCGACGGAACGTGGCGTCGACTTCGCCCAGTTCCACGATCCACTTGGAGATGACCTGTTTGACGCTGTCCTTGTTGGCTGGATCGAGCACTACGCCATCGGCGATCAACTGCAGCTCGGCCGGTGCCAGCTGCCGTGCCCAGCGCGTCTTGCCCAGGTTCTGCTTCGAAACGAAGGTCAGTACACCACGCGCCACCACGCCGTCCGGCTCAAACGCCGCGGCCACGCCGGAGATCAGCCAGCGCCGCATCAGCACTTCCTTCAGGATGCGGCCGTCGGCCATGCGTGTGGGTTGGGCTTCCTGCACGGTGTCGAAGAACGCCTGCAGGCGGGACTGGCCATCCCAGGGCCGTGAGCTGATCCAGCTGGCGACAGGATTGTACGGATTGGCCTCGGCGACCTGGCACAGGTTGGTCTCGAAGCTGGCGATGGCCATGCCGGCGCGGTGCATGCAGTCCATCACTTCGCCGGCGGCCACCTCCTTGGCGTTGTCGACCGTGCTCTGCAGCCCCGGGACCAGGATCTCCAGATCCTTGCGGATGACGTTGTAGCGCACGGTGACGCCGGTGCGCCGGCACAGCTCGGCCAGATTGCGCGCGGTCGGCAACGGCCGGCCACGCGCGCTGGTATCGGGAAACGGGGTAAAGGCATCGAATGCGGACAGGTTGCCGGGTACCTGGTAGCGCGCGTTGGACGGCGATGGCGCCTCCTCTTCCCCAGTGCCTGCTTCGGTTGTGGCAGGCGGCAGAGGGAACAGTTGGGTGCGTACTGCCTCCAGTCCTTCGCGCAGGTGCAGATCGTTGAAGTCGGTCGGGCGGTCATCGTCGCCGTGCAGCGTGGTGAACTCGGGCCACACCACGCGTGCGTCGATCTCCGCGGCGGTGCGCGTGGCGTGGGTGACACCGGGATTGTCCAGCGGCTGCCGGGTCCATTGGTCGTTGTCGGCACAGATGACGAAGGAGCCATCGGGAGCCGCGCTGCGCCAGGCACGGGCGACCGCCGCGAGGTTGCCAGCGTCCCATGCCACCACCACGCAGCCGCCCGTGGCCTGGTGGATCGATGCCGCCGTGGCATAGCCCTCGGCGATGGCGATCGGCTCGCCAGGAAGCGCCTTGCCGATGACGTGGAAGCAGCCCTGCTTGCGGCCTCCGCAGAGAAAGTCCTTGTCGCGGCCGAGTGCCGGGTCCGTGCGCGGAAAGATCGCCTGCAGCGAGACGATCCGGCCCGCGGCGTTCATCACCGGCACCAGCAGGGCATTGTCGATGTAGCGGAAGACCAGGCCGTCGCTGTTGCGCACGGGCCATGCCGCTACACGCAGCCCATGTGCGTGGATGCCCTTGCGTACCAGGTAGGGATGGTGCGCGTCTGCAGGAAGGGCACGGTTCCACAACACGTTGGCGGCCTTGGCTGCAGCCTCCTCACGTTCGCGCTGCTGCCGTTCCCGTTCGGCACGGGCGGCTTCCTGGCGTTGCCGGATCGCGCGCTGTTCGGCGGCGTTCAGCGTGGTTTCCGACTTCGCACACCAGGCATGGCGGCTGCCGGTGCGCCAGCTGCCGAACTCACCGGCCGGCACGTGGTCTCCGAACAGTACGGCCCAGCCATTGCGGGTGCCACGGCGGTCGCCTTCCACATGGAAGCGCACCAGCGTGCCATCGGCGTTGAGTGCGTCGCGGCCGCGCGCATCCGGCACGATGCCGTGCGCGTGCATGGCCTGCAGGAACGCGGGAACGATGTCCTGCGCTGGGTGCGGTGTGTGCATTCGACGGGGCCCCTTGGAACGTGGATCGGTCCACAGCAGCCGATGGTGGCCAATGCGCTGTGCAATGCCTGCCGGATGCAGGCCACGCGGCGGCGGACCGACGCGGCGTGGTCAGGATGAGGTGGATGGTGATGACCTGATCATGGTGTCGGAAAGGGCTTTCTTTTGCAACACCTTCCAGCACCTTGCATCCCCGGTGCCCGATGAGGGCGATCCGTCTGCGATGGATCTGCGATGGCCTTCGCAGATCGTCGCCTGCGCGACGTTGCGTCGCAGTTGGCGAGAACCGTTTTCCCGATGATGCGATCACCGTCAGAGACGGCCCTTCGTTTCAATCCACCGCCCCTCGGGGCACCCATGCACAAGGAGCCTGCATGCCTGAAATCCATTGCAACTGCGAGCGCCGATCCGATGCCGAGCCCGCGTCGTCCACTGTCGTGGCGGCGTTCTCAATCGGTGCGACCACCCCCCGATAAAATACAGCTGGCATGACGGACACCATCGACGAAGCGCAGGAACTGGAAGCGCGCCATCTGCAACGCGCATTGGCCCGGCACGCAACGCGGGCCAGCAGCGTTGCGCCTCTCATACCCATTGGGGAATGCCACAACCCGGACTGCAGCGAAGACTTCGACAACCATCCGGCCAGGCTGTTCTGTGGGCCTGCCTGTGCCGAGCGTTTCGAAGCCATCCATCAACACCGCAACGCATAGGAACAGGGGACATGTCTCTGAACAGCAACGACGCTGGCTTCACCGAACGCATCGCCGGATTGTCGGCCGAGCTTGCCGTGCTGGTGGGCCTGGTGGAGAACCACATCCATCTGCAGTTGGCCGACCTGGCCGATTCGGGTGACGTGGATGCGCAGGAGCGATTCGCGGTGGCCGATCCGGAGCGCTGGTTGGAGAACGCCCGCAACAGCCTGCAGGCGGGCGTCATGTTCCTGGAGCGTGCGGTGCAGCAGCCCGTGCGGTTCTAGCACTACGACGCGGGGACGGAAGGGGCCGTACGGTCGCCTTCCGTCCCCCTCGGGAGCAGGGCAACCGCGTGCATCAGACGCTGCGTCATAACGTCGCACCACCTTTCCGGAAACCCTGAACGGGGTCCAAGGTTGGTCAGGGCCCCGTAGAATGGCGGCGTGCGCCGTTCTGTCCTCCACCGCCGGTTCCAGGCCCTGGCATGGCTCGCCATGCTGCTGGTGCTGCTCGCCCCGCTGGTGAGCCGCTGGCTGGCGCATGGGCACGTGGCTGCTGCAGTGCCCGTGGCGGCGATGGACCATGCCACCCACACCCAGCACGCGATGGAAGGCCATCACGACCACCACGCGATGGCGATGCCGCATGGCGAGGCCGCAAAGACGCCGCCCGCTGATCCACATGCCGATCATGAAATGGGCGTGGACTGCGACTACTGCCTGATCGCTGCACGACTGATCACGCTGTTGGTGGCGGCAGTACTGCTGTTGGTACCGACGGCACCGGTGTGCCGCGCGCTGCGCGGTGCGGTGCGGGCGCTGCCGCATCGGATCAGCGGCACATTGGGAGCGCGTGGGCCGCCGGCCTTCATGGCTGCCTGAGCCGCACGCGCGTTGCATTGAACGTTTTTCCATGAGGTTGCCGGCCACGGCCGGCGCCCGCACGCGCGTGTTTGTCCCTTTCTGATTGCTGCCCTGCCATTGCGGGGTGGCCTTGCATGCCGTGAAAAAAATGAAAACGAACCCCAGCTCCGCGCGCCTGCGCAGGGCGGCGCTGCCTGTCCTGTGCGCGTTGCTCCTGCACACCGCCCCCGTACTTGCCGCCGATGCGGCCCCACCGACCACGCTGGATACCGTGCGGGTAATCGATACCCGCAGTGGTGAGCTGTCGTCCACCGCCAACGCCGGTTCCGCGCTGGGCCTGAGCGTGCTGCAGACACCGGCCAGCCTGACCGTCATTTCGCGCGAACAACTGGAGCAGCGCGGCGACAGCAACCTCAACGATGCGATCAGCCGGGCGGGTGCGATCAGTGCGATGCCGCATCCGGGCAATGGGCTGAGTGCGCTGTCCAGCCGCGGCTTCACCGACGGCGCTTCGGTGATGCGGCTGTACGACGGGCTGCGCCAGTACGGCGGCGTGGGCATCACGTTCCCGTTCGATACCTGGTCGATCGAGCGCATCGAAGTGTTGCGCGGACCGGCGTCGGTGATCCATGGCGACGGTGCGATCGGCGGCGTGATCAACATCGTGCCGAAGAAGCCCACGCGCGGTGCGATCGAGAACGAGATCAGCGTGACCGTGGGCAGCGAGGACACCGCGCGCCTGGGCTTCGGCAGCGGCGGCGCGCTGACGCCCGAGCTGGCCTACCGGCTGGATATGAGCGGCAACTACAGCGGTGGCTGGGTCGATCGCGGGCGTAACAGTGACGCGACGTTCTCCGGCGCGCTGCTGTGGCAGCCGCGCGCGGACCTGCAGCTGACCCTCACCCATGCGCAGGGCTACCAGCAACCGATGCGTTACTTCGGCACGCCGCTGGTCGAGGGCCGCCAGCTGGAGGCGCTGCGCCAACGGAACTACAACGTGGAAGACAGCCAGATCCGCTATCGCGACCGCTGGACCCAGCTCGATGCGCTGTGGACGCCGAACGCAAACGTCGAATGGCGCACGCGTCTCTACCAGATCGACAGCCAGCGCGATTGGCGCAATGCAGAGGCCTATGTCTACAACCCCGCCACCGGCCTGATCGATCGCTCCGGCAACACCGAGATCACCCACAACCAGGACCAGACCGGACTGACCTCGACGCTGCGCGTGCAGGGGACCGCAGGTGGCCTGCAGAACAGCTTCGCGGTGGGCCTGGATGCCAACCGCGCGCACTTCAAGCACACCAACAACACCTATGCCGGCAGCTCGGGTCCGGTGGATCCGTTCGACCCGGTGCCGGGCCAGTTCGCCAGCGAAGCGCCGAACCTGCCGCGCTACCGTAATCGCGCCGAGCAGTACGCGCTGTTCGTGGAAGACCGCTTGGCGCTGAGCGAGCGCTGGTCGGTGCTGGGTGGGCTGCGCCACGACCGCGCGCGCATCGACCGTACCGATCTGATCAGCGGCCAGAACGCGTTCTCGAAGACCTACCGCAGCACCGGCTGGCGTGCAGGCACGGTGTTCGCGTTGCAGCCGACGCTGAGCCTGTATGCACAGTACTCGCAGGCAGCAGACCCGGTCAGTGGCCTGCTGATGATCAGCCCGGCCAACGGCGCCTTCGACCTGGCCAAGGGCCGGCAGATCGAGGTGGGCCTGAAGCAGGCGTTCGATGGTGGCGAGTGGACGCTGGCGGCGTACCGCATCCGCAAGACCGGATTGCTCAGCCGCGATCCCGTGCAGCCGGACCGCCGCGTGCAGGTGGGCGCGCAGACCTCACGCGGTATCGAGGCGTCGTTGAACTGGAACGTCGCGCCGCACTGGACGCTGGATGCCAACGCCACGGTGCTGAAGGCCGAGTTCGAGGACTTCCTGGAGACCACCGGTTCGCCGCCGATGCTGGTGTCGCGCGATGGCAACGTGCCGCCGAACGTGGCCGAACGCCTGGCCAATGTGTGGTTGAGCTGGCAGTTCGCACCGGACTGGAGCGCGGCGGGTGGCGTGCGTTATGTCGGCAAGCGCTACGCCGACAACGGCAACACGTTGGAGCTGCCCGGCTACAGCACCACCGACCTCGCGCTGACCTGGCAGGCGGCACCGCGTACGCGACTGTCTGCACGCCTGTTCAACGTATTCGACAAGGCGTACTACGCCACCGCGTACTACACCAGCACGCAGTGGCTGCTGGGCGCGGACCGTCGCGTCGAGTTCACCGTCGACCATCGCTTCTGAGGACGCGCACCATGTCGCTGCGATCCACTGGCAAGCGTTGGACCTATCTGGTGCATCGCTGGCTGGGCATTGGTGGGTGCCTGCTGATGCTGCTGTGGTTCGTCAGCGGCATGGTGATGCTGTTCATCGGCTACCCGAAGCTGACGCCGGGTGAGCGTCTGGCGGCGTTGCCGGTGCTGGCTGATGCCCGCGATCTGCAAGGGCTGTCGGTACTGCCGGCGGCGGTGCAGGCCGAGCCGGAAAGTGTGGCCCTGACCACGCTGCGTGGCGAGCCTGCGTATGTTGTGCGCAATGGTCGCAACGTGGGTGCCTGGTCGGCGTATACCGGCCAGGCCCTGCTGCCGGTGTCGGCACAGCGTGCCGAAGCATCCGCCGCACAGTTCGCGGGCGGCCCAGCCTTCGTCGGCGCGACGCGCGTGGACGAGGACCGCTGGACGCATTCGCGTGCGCTGGACGCGCATCGGCCGCTGTACCGGGTGGAGGTGGGGGGCGCGAAGCCCGGTGACCTGTATGTGTCTTCGCACACTGGCGAAGTGGTGCTGGACGCGCCGCATGTACAGCAGCGCTGGAACTATGTGGGCGCCTGGCTGCATTGGCTGTACTTCCTGCGCATGCAGTCGGTGGACCCGGTGTGGACGTGGGTCGTGATCGTGTTGTCCGCGCTGTGCACGGTGGCGGCGGTCAGCGGCATCGTGGTCGGTGTGTGGCGCTGGCGTTTCCGTGGGCGCTACCGATCCGGTGCGAAGACACCGTACGTGGAACCGTGGATGCGCTGGCACCATCTGATTGGGCTGATGGCTGCGGCCTTCGTGTTCACCTGGATCTTCAGCGGGCTGATGTCGATGAATCCGTTGGGGGTCTTCAGCAGCACGCGTGAAGCGATTGACAGCGGACGCTATCGTGGCGGTACGGTGGCGGTGGATCGCGCACTGGGCGAGCCGGCGACACTTCTGGCCGCCGCCGATGCCGAGCGCTTCCTGCCGGTGGAAATCCAGTGGCGACGGATCGGTGGCGAGCTGTTCGCGGTGCTGCTGGATGGGAAAGGCGATACCCGCATCGTGTCCGGCAACGATGGGCATCTGCAGGTTGCGCGATTGCTGTCGGCCGCGTGGCTGCAGCAGAAGGTGCGGGCGCTGTCCGATGCGCCGATGCAGGGTTTCGTGGTGCAGCGTGCAGCGGACGCCTACTTCTATCCGCGTGCACCGGAAGCCATGAACGGGGCGGCAGTACGGCGCTTCCCGGTGGCGGTGGCGGATTTCGGCGATGCCGAGGCCACGCGCGTCTACCTCGACTTGGCCACCGGCGATCCGTTGCTGACAATGGGGCACCGTGAGCGCGTGGGGCGCTGGCTGTTCTACTTCCTGCACAGCTGGGACCTGCCGGCGATGCTGCGCCAGGAAGGTGCCCGGCTGGCTGTGTTGCTGCTGCTGAGCGCTGCTGGCACCGCGCTGTGTGCCACGGCGACGGTGATCGGCTATCGGCGATTGCAGATGAAGCTGAGACGCCGGCGGCGCTGAGGTCCTGGACTACACCCGCAGCCAACGCGTGGACACCGCCACCAGCAACAGGGCCGTGGCCACGCCGATGAACGCAGCGATCAGGCCGAAATGGTTGGCGGCGAAGCCGATCAAGGCCGGCCCGGCAAGGATGCCGGCAAAGCCCAGTGTGGACACCGCGGTGATCGCCAGCGCACCCGGCATGCGGGTCTGGTGGCCAGCCAGTGAGAACAGTGCCGGTGCGATGTTGGCGCAGCCGAGGCCGACCAGCACATAGCCCACCAACGACGCCTGCCACGGCGTGACCAGGGTCAGCACCAGCACGCCCGCGGCGGCGAGCAGCCCGCCGAACACGATTGCGCGCTGTCGTCCCACGCGCGCCACCAGTGCGTCGCCGAACAGGCGCGCCACGGTCATGGTCAGGGTGAAGGTCACATAGCCGATGCCGGCAAGGCTGGCATCGACGCGACGCACATCGCTGAGGAACACCGCACTCCAGTCCAGCATCGCACCTTCACCGAGGAAGGCGACGAAGGCGAGTACGCCGATGAACAGCACGATGCCGTGGGGCAGGGCCAGCATCGGTGTGCCGTGAGGCATGCGTTCGCTGTGCCAGTACGGCGCCGACAGCAGCATCACCAGCAGCATGGCGCCAACGCCGATCAGCACCGATGCCAGTGGCGGCAGCTGTGCGGACAACAGCACGGTCATGGTGGCCGCGCCGAGGAAGCCACCGATGCTGAAGAAGGCATGGAAGCCGGACATCATCACCCGCCGTGCTTCGCGCTCGACGATGACCGCCTGCACGTTCATCGTGCAGTCCATCGCGCCCACGGCCGCACCGAACGCGAACAGCACCAGGCCCAGCGTCCACGCCGAACCGGCCAGGGCCAGGCCGGGCACGCTCAGGCAGATCAGCAGGCTGCTGGCCACCATCACCCGCCGGCAGCCGAGGCGCGCGGCCAGTACGCCGGATAACGGCATCGCCAGCAGTGAACCGGCACCGAGGCAGAGCAGCACCAGCCCCAGCGTGGCGTCATTGATCCCGGTGCGCGCTTTGGCGAATGGCACCAGGGTGGCCCACAACGCAGTGGCGAAGCCGGGAATGAAGAACGCAGCGCGGGTCGCGTGCTGTTCGGCACGCGCGCGGTTGGCAAGGGACATGAGCGGTACGGTCAGGGCGGAGTGGGGTGCACCGAGATACCGGCGGCGCGGAAGCGAGCCGCCAGTGCGGGCGGTGCGGTGGTGGTCAGCACCAGGTCGTCGATCTCGTCCAAGCTGGCGATCTGCCAGTTGCCGCGCGCACCGAGTTTTTCGGTGGTCGCGGCGACGATGACGCGGCTGCTGCAGGCCACCATTGCGCGCTTCAGCGTGGCTTCTTCCGCATCCATCGCCCACACGCCGGTGTCGCCGTCCACTGCACATGGGCCGGGCAGGTATACGTCGGCGCGCAGGCGCTGCACCTGCGCCAACGCTTCAGCGCCGACCGCGCCGCCACCGCTGGCCAGGCGGCCGCCGATCAGCTGTACTGAAGTGCCTTCGAGCATGCTGGCTGCGGTGGCGATCTGCGGGGCATTGGTGATCACCGTCAGCCCGAGAGCGGCCGGCAGCTGCTGGGCGATCGCCAGGTTGGTTGATCCAGCATCAAGCAGCACCACCTGCCCGGGTTGCAGCAGCGCGCAGACGCGGGCGGCCAGTTCTGCCTTGTCGCCGCGGTCGCGGGTCAGGCGCTCGCGCAGCGGGCGCTCCTTGGGCGGCGGCAGCACGGCGCCGCCGTAGACACGCTGGCACAGGCCTTGCGCGGCCAGTTCGCGCAGGTCACGGCGGATCGAATCTTCGGAGACGGCATAGCGGCGCGCCAGTTCGGCGGCGACCACGCGACCCTGCTGGCGCAGTTCCTCGAGGATCTGCTGGGTCCGCTGGGCGGGGAGGGGGCTGGGATCGGAGCTCATGACGCAAGTCTGCACATTCGTGCATTAACGTGCAACAACGTGCATTTGGCGGGCGTGGCCACAGACCGGCTGGACTGCCGGTGAACCCGACCGCGCCAGCGTCTATGGATCGCCCTCGCGGCCCGGCATCATGGCGGGGCCCCTGGCATGGAATCCACGATGTCCCCCACCGTTCACCGCAAGCTGCGCATCGGCGCAGACCAGTACACCGGCCAGAAGGTGGTCGACCAGCAGTTCCACGAATGCGATTTCTCCGGCGCGGACCTGACCGCCACCGAGTTCATCAACTGCAGCTTCTACGACGCTGAAAACCGCGCCGGTTGCCGCTTCAACGGCGCCACATTGAAGGAAGCCAGCTTCCGTAGTTGCGACATCAGCATGTGCCACTTCAGTTTCATCAAGGCGCTGGGCCTGGAGATCAGCGAGTGCCGTGCGCAGGGCGCGGACTTCAGCAACGCCAGCTTCATGAATCAGATCACCACGCGCAGCTGGTTCTGCAGTGCCTTCATCAAGAAGTCGAACCTGCGCTACGCGAACTTCTCGCGGGTCACGCTGGAGAAGTGCGAGCTGTGGGAGAACCGCTGGGATGGCGCGAATGTGAGCGGTGCCAGTTTCGCCGGCTCGGATCTGTCCGGTGGCCAGTTCGAGGGGATCGACTGGAACAGCGCCAACTTCACCGACTGCAACCTGACCAACTCCGAGCTGGGCGAGCTGGACCTGCGCAGCACCAACCTGCGTGGCGCCACGCTGGACGTGCAGCAGGTGGCGCTGTTGATGCAGCGCATCGGCATCACGGTGGTGCCGTAGGCATCAACCGGCGTACGCCACCCAGCCCTTGAAGCTGAAGCCGGCATAGAACAGCTCCACACCATCGAAGCCGGCCTCCTGCAGCAGTGCGACCTCCTGCTCGGGTGCCAGCAGCGGCAACCTCTCGGCAATGGCGTTGATCGCGCGCTGCGCATCGGCGTGGGCAACCCCCGAGGCTTCGGCGAACGCCGCGTAGCGCTGCAACCAGCGCAGCTTGCCGGCCGGGTCCTGTGGCACGCTGTGGTGCGCCACCACCAGCGGCGCGCCGGGTTGCAGGCGCCGGTGCAGTCCGCGCAGCGTGTGCAGGCGCTGCCCGGCATCGAGGAAGTGCAGGGTCAGCAGGCAGCTGGCGCCGTCGAAGCGCGCATCGGGTGCATCGTCGATATAGCCTTCCAGCAACTGCACGCGCGACATCAGCGGACCCAGTGTCTGCTCGGCCAGGGCCAGCATCGGCGCAGCCGGGTCCACGCCCAGCAACTGCCAGCCCGGCTGCGCCTCGGCGAAGGCCTTCAGCTCCAGCCCACCACCGGCACCCAGCACCAGCACGCGGCCCTGCGCGGGAACACGTTCGGCCAGCAGCAGCCGGCTCATCTGCTGCAGGGCGAGGAAACCCGGCACCTGGCGCAGCGGCGCTTCGGCATAGCGGGCCACGGCCTGCGGATCGGAGAACGTGGACATGCGCGGATTCCTGCGGCGGGCGACATACCACTGTAGCGCGGCGCGCAAGAGGCATTGCGCGCCGCTGCCTCACGGGCAGGACAGGGCTCAGTCCGCTGCGGCCTCAAGCACGTCTTCCAGCCGCACTTCGCCGAGGAATCCACCGCTGCTGGTTGCCGGCTGCTGCGCTTCGATGGCGTGGGCGAACTGCACGCCGGCGTCGTCCTGCAGGCGCTCGAACAACTGCTGCACCCTTGGGAACCCGCGACGATCGACCACCTGGTGATAGTCGTTCCAGCGCGCGATGCCTGCGAAGTAGGCATCGGCAAAGCTGCGCTGTTCGCCCAGCAGCCACGGGCCCGTGCCGATCATCTGCTCCAGCGCCTGATGGGCGTGGCGCACCTTGGTCGTGCCATAGGCACGCAGCGCCTCGCCTTCATCGCCTTCCGCATGCTCCAGTGCGTGCCAGAGCGGCGCGTAGGCACCGAAGAAACTGGTGTTGAGATAGGCCAGCCGATGGTTGAGGCGATCGAAGCCGGAGGTGCCCTGTGTGAAGCCCAGCCCCTGTGCGATGCCCTTCGCGGCCAGGTGGTTGAGGATGGCCAGGCTTTCGCTGAGCAGCTCGCCCTGCGCGGTTCGCAGCGTCGGGGTTTCGCCCAGTGGATTGAGGCGGCGGTAGTCTTCGCCCTGCACCTGGCCGGGCATGTCGATGCGGCACAGGTGATACGGCTGGCGCAGCCACTCCAGCGCAACGATGGAGCCGAACGAGCAGCCCGAGGGCACGCCGTAGAAGAGGGTCGGGGGCATGGCAGGTTTCCGGTTCGAGCCGCGACGCGGCGGGTGAGGAAAGCGTGCCAGCATGGACATTGCGGCTGAAGCCGTCCAAATGGCATCCTGAAGTCCACAAATGTGGACGTTGCGCATGCTCAACCTCAACGATCTGGCCCTGTTCGTGACTGCGGTGGAGCAGGGCGGTTTCGCCGCAGGCGGGCGCCATCTGGGCCTGCCGCGCTCGACCCTGAGCAAGCGCGTGGCGCTGCTGGAAGAACAGCTCCAGGTGCGGCTGCTGCAACGCAGTTCGCGCCGCTTCGCATTGACCGAGGTCGGTCAGGAGTTCTTTGAGCGCGCACGCGCAGCGTTGTCCGAGGTCGAGGCCGCCGAGGCCATCGTCCGCGACCGCCAGGCCGAACCCAGCGGCACCGTACGCATCAGCGCTTCGATTCCGGTGGTACAGGGCGAGCTCGCCGCGTGCCTGCCTGCACTGGCCCGCCGCTATCCACGGCTGCGCATCGAAGTTGAAGTAAGTGATCGCTTCATCGATCTGGCTCAGGAGGGCATCGACATCGCCCTGCGCAGCCACTTCGGTCCGCTGCCGGATTCCGGGTTGGTGCAGCGCTCGCTGGGTAGCGAGCGCATCGTGCTGGTGGCGTCCCCTGGCTATCTGGCAGCCGCGCCGGCAGTGGATACGCCCGAGCAGCTACGTGCGCATGCCGGCCTGCTGACCGCGCGCCATGCAACGCGCTGGACGCTGCACGGCCCCGACGCCCGCACCGTGCAGGTGGAGCCGCAGGTGGCGCTGGTCGGCAATGAATCGCAGCTGCTGATCGCGGCGGCCGAAGCGGGTCTTGGCATCACCGTGTTGCCACACAGCCTGCGTGCCGCAGCCCTTGCCGCCGGCCGCCTGCAGCAGGTGCTGCCGGCGTGGCATGCCGGCGAAGTGACCACCAGCGTGCTGCTGCCGCATCGTCGCGGCCAGTTGCCTGGCGTGCGCGTGGTGGTGGATGCGCTGGTCGCGCATTACCAGCTCAACGCAGCGCGCGCGCCAGTACCTGCCAGATCCTCGGGTCCTGGCACTGCGAAACGTTGAAACGTACATAGTCGGCCGCGCGCTGCGATTGGCTGAACGCGTTGCCCGGCGCCAGCACGATGCCCTCGCGCAGGCATTGCCGCGCCAGTGCAGCGGCATCGCGGCCATCGGGTAGCTGGCACCACAGGAACAGCCCGGCTTCCGGCTGCAGCCACGGCGTGATGCCCAGCGTCTGCAGCTTGCGCAGCGTGTGCCGGCGCGCATCGGCCAGGCGCGAACGTACCGACTGCATGTGGCGGCGGTAGCCACTGTCGGTCAGCGCGATGTGCATCAACTGCATCGCCAGATGGCCGCCGCCGAAACTGGTGGCCAGCTTCAGATCGGTCAGCGCCTCGATCCACTCAGGGCGAGCGGCCACGTAGCCACAGCGCGAAGCCGCCGACAGCGTCTTGGAGAAACTGCCGACGTGGATCACCCGCGACAGCCCATCGAGCGCGGCCAGCCGCGGCGCTGGCTGCAGTTCGAAGTCGGCGAAGATGTCGTCCTCGACGATGATCAGTTCGCTGCGTTCGGCCAGGCCCAGCAGGCGGTGTGCGGTGCTCGCGGAAAGCACCGCGCCGGTCGGGTTGTGCAGGCCGGAGTTGGTGATGTACAGCCGTGGCGAATGCGCTTGCAGGGCCTGGGCGAAGGCGTCCAGGTCGGGACCGGTGTGTGTGTACGGCACGCCCACTGCCTGCACCTGGTGTGCCTTCAGCAACGCGTGGTAGTTGAAGTAACTGGGGTCGTCCACCAGCACGCAGTCGCCGGGTTTGAGCAGGAAGCGGCAGATCAGGTCGACCGCGTGCGTCCCGGATTCGGTCAGCAGGATCTGCTCCATCGGCGCATCGATGCCCAGCGCGGTAGCGCGTCGCTGCAGCAGCTGGCGTAGCGGCGGCAGGCCCAGCGGGCCGGCATAGTCGACCAGATGCGCGGCGTCGACGCGTGCCAGCCGACGCAGGCCCCGGCGCATGCCGTCCTGGTACAGCCAGTCGCTGGGCATCCAGCCGCAGCCCGGCTTGAGATGGCCGGCCGGTGTTTCCAGCGATTGCCGCGACACCCACAGCGGGTCCACGGCGCGATCCAGCCGGGGTTCCATTTCAGCCAGCGCGAGCGGTGCGACCGGCCCGCTGACGTAGAAGCCCGAGCCCGCGCGCGCGCTGATCACACCCTCGGCGGCCAGGCGCTCGTAGGCCTCGACCACGGTGGAGACCGATACCCCCATTGCCGCCGCCTGCGCCCGTACCGAAGGCAGGCGCGAGCCGGGGCCATCGACCCGCGCGTTGATGCGGGTGCGTACCGCCTGGATGACGGATTCGATGCGGGTCAGGGGGCGTGGCATGGCGGACTGTATTGGAAGTGTGGGCAGTACAGTTACTTGGGACTGTACTGGATTGTAGCTGGGGTGACGGGGGCACAGGTGCTCTCATGGAAATCCCGCCGGGACCGCCCGGCATTGCAGGAGTACAGGCGTGGAACGGTCGGCGAGTGGTTGGATCAATGGCTTCATCGGTGTGGTGATTTTCGCGGGCTCGTTGCCGGCCACCCGCCTGGCGGTGCTTGAACTGGATGCCGGGTTCGTCACCGCCGCACGCGCCACCATCGCCGCTGTGCTCGGCCTGGGGCTGCTGTTGCTGCTGCGCCAGCCGTGGCCGCGCCGCAGTGACCTGCCAGGCCTGGTGGTGGTCAGCCTCGGCGTGGTGGTCGGCTTTCCACTGCTGACCGCGCTCGCCCTGCGCCACGCCTCATCCGCACACACCATCGTGTTTGTCGGCCTGCTGCCACTGAGCACCGCGATATTCGGCGTGCTGCGCGGCGGCGAGCGGCCGCGTCCTGCCTTCTGGCTGTTCTCGTTGCTGGGCAGTGCCTGCGTGGTCGGCTATGCGGTGCGCAACGGCATCGAGGCCTCGCTGCAGGCCGACCTGCTGATGCTGGCGGCGATCGTGGCGTGCGGGCTGGGCTATGCCGAGGGCGGTCGGCTCGCCCGTCATCTTGGCGGTTGGCAGGTGATCAGCTGGGCGCTGCTGCTGGCGTTGCCGGTGATGCTGCCGCTGACAGTGCTGATGCGCCCGGCCTCGTTCGCCGCCGTCGGTGCGTCGGCGTGGTGGGCACTGGGCTACGTGGCAGTGTTCAGCATGCTGGTCGGCTTCCTGTTCTGGTACCGCGGCCTGGCGCAGGGCGGCATCGCCGCCGTCGGCCAGCTGCAGCTGCTGCAACCGTTCTTTGGCCTGGCCCTGGCTGCGCTGCTGCTGCACGAATCGGTCAGCCTCAGCATGGTGCTGGTGACCGTGGTCGCGGTGATCTGCGTCGCCGGCGCACGCCGCTTCAGCCGCTGAACGAAAAAGGGGACGGAGGGGATTAAGTCGTAACTGGCCACACTGTGCCTGAAACGACTTAATCCCCTCCGTCCCCTTTTCGGCGATAGCGTGGGCGTATCGTGGTGGGCGGCGAACGGTATTGGCCGCCGTCGCGGCGCGTGGCGGAAGCTGTGCGCATGAAGCCGATCTCGCGTATTTCCTTCGAAGGCCAGGTGGGCCTGGTGACCGGTGCTGCCGGTGGTCTGGGCCTGGCCTACAGCCGCTTGCTGGCCGAGCGTGGTGCGCACGTGATGATGCATGACATCGGTGCTGGCACCGACGGCCGTGGTGCCGATCCGCTGCGCATTGTGCGCAGCGTCGAGGCGCTGCAGATGCAGGGCCTGTCAGTGCAGGCCGCGAGCAGCCCGATTGACCATCGTGCAGGTTGCCATGCGCTGGTACAGGAGCTGCTGCACCAACATGGCCGCATCGACTTCCTGATCCATAACGCCGGCTGGGTCGGGTACCAGGCACTGGAAGCGATCGAGGACGACGCGCTGGAGCAGATGCTGTGCCTGGCCGCGAAGACGCCCTTGTGGTTGGCACAGGCGGCGTGGCCGGCGATGCGCGCGGCGGGCGGAGGGCGCATCGTCATCACCACGTCCGATCGCGCGCTGTATCCGCAGTACGCACAGCGCGGGCTGTCTGCGTACGCGATGGCCAAACTGGCCGCGCTCGGTCTGGTCAATGTGCTGGCACTGGAAGGTGCCGAGTATGGCATCGTGGTCAATGCGGTTTCGCCGGTGGCGAAGACGCGGATGTGGGGCATCGAGGGTGAGCCGGATGAACTTCATCCGGATGCGGTCGCACAGGGCGTGGCCTTCCTGGCGTCCACGCGCTGCCAGCACGGCGGCTGGGTGCTGCGCGCAAGCAACGGCCAGTTCCACGCGCTGCGCCTGCAGGAGGCCGAGCATGTGGCGTACCCAAGGGATCTGCGCGCGGTCAGTGCCGACAGCATCGAGTCGGTGGCCCTGCAATGGCCGGCCATCGCCCGCGCCAGCGTGGACGTGCGCGGCTGAGGGCGTACCCTAGGCAGGTTTCCACTGCCTGCTTCGAGATGATCGACCTGCGCCTGCTTCGCCAGTATGTGGCCGTGGCCGAAGAACTGCATTTCCACCGCGCCGCAGCCCGCCTGCACATGTCGCAGCCACCGCTGACGGCGGCAATCCGACGGCTGGAAGATGAACTGGGCAGTGAACTGATCGTGCGCGGCAACCGCACCCTGGGCCTGACCGTGGCCGGGCAGACCTTGCTGGTGGAGGCGCGGGCAACGCTGCAGCAGGCCGAGCAGGCATTGCAGCGCACGCGCGAAGCCGCCGCCGGACAGTCCGGCAGCCTGCGCGTAGGCTATGTGGGCAGTGCCCTGTATGGTCGCCTGCCGGGCTTGATCCGCCGCTTCCGCCAGATCTACCCGCACGTTCAGCTGCATCTGCAGGAAGCCACATCACGCCAGCAGCAGCTGTGGTTGCGTGAGCAGCGCATCGACGTCGGCGTGCTGATCCCACCGATTCCCGCCGCTGAGCTGGTGCTGCACGACTTCGATTACGACCGCCTGGCGATTGCGCTGCCGCGTGCGCATGCGCTGGCCGATGCGGCGGAGGTCAGTGTGGCGATGCTGGTTGACGAGTCGTTCGTGTCGTGGCCGGCGGGTGAGGGCATCGGCTTCCACGCGCAGGTGCTGGGCCTGTGCACTGCGGCAGGATTCACCCCGCGCGTCGTGCAGGAAGCGCGGGGCATGCATGCGGTGCTGTCGCTGGTGGCGGTGGATGCTGGCGTGGCGATCGTGCCAGCCAGCATGGCCAGCTTCCGTTCGCAGGAAATCGCTTATCGCCTGCTGGCCGATGAAGCAACGCGCTTCGCGCTGCAGTTCTGCACGCGCCCGGAAGCTCCGGCGCCGGTGCTGCGCAATTTCCTGGACGTTGCCAGCGCAAGCTGATCCCGTGTATCCGCTACGCCTTGCTGCCCTGGAACAGATGCGCAACGGCGTAGTCGATGAACACCCGCAGGCGCGCGCTGGGGTGGCGCCCGCCGGGCCATAGCAGCGAGAACTGCCCCTGGTGCGTGGGCAGCGCGGGCAGTACCCGTTGCAGGCGGCCATCGGCCAGCGCATCGGCCGCGAGGAAGTCCGGCATCCAAGCCAGGCCCATGCAACCGATCGCAGCGGCCAGTACGGCTTCCATGTTGTTGCAGGTCATCGCCGTGGGAAGGCGCGCGCCGACATCGCCTTCGATACCCGGCAGCTGCCACGGGTGCAGCTTTCCGGTGGTGGGGTAACGGAAGCGCAGTGCGGTATGCAGGCGCAGCTCGCCCACATCGGCAGGCGTGCCATGCGCCTGCAGATAGCCCGGCGCTGCACAGAGCATGAAGCGAAACCCGCCCAGCCGCCGTGCGGTGAGGCTGGAATCGGCCAGTTCACCGCTGCGTATCACCGCGTCGAGGCCTTCGCTGACTACATCAACGATGCGGTCGTTGAAGTCCAGTTCCAGCTGCACCTGCGGGTAGCGCTGCTGGAACCCGGGCAGTACCGGCAAGAGGAAGCGGTAGCCGATGGTGGGCAGGCCGATACGCAGCAGTCCACTGGGTGCGTGCTGGCGCTGTGCCAGGTCCGCCTGTGCTTCGGAAAGCTCGTCCAGCGCACGCCGGCAGCGCTGCAGCAGCAGTTCGCCTTCGTCGGTGAGGTGCACGCGGCGGGTGGTGCGCTGGAACAGGCGGGTGCCGAGCTCCTGTTCAAGGCGGGCGATGCGCTTGCCTACCGCCGACGCGGAGAGGCCGAGCACGCGGGCGGCACCGACGATGCTGCCCGCCTCCGCGGTGCGGACAAAGGCGAGCAGGGCAGAGATGGAGTCCATGAGGGGCATGATTGCGGAACATCTGGCCGTAATCAACATCCATCAAGCCTGTTTTTCAGGAATAGCGTCCTGTCCATCATCAATGCCCCTGATGGATGGAGGCCCGCATGGCCCCGGTTTCGATGCTCCCCGTACTTTCCCGCACACATCAGCGCTGGACGCTGCTCGCGGTCTGCCTGGCCGCGCTGGCGTTGCCGTTGTCCTTCTCGGCCGGTGCGGTGGCGGTGCCGGCGCTGGCCCGTTCCGCGGCGTCGTCGCCGACCGCGCTGGCGTGGGTGACCAACGCGTTCATGCTCACCTTCGGCAGCCTGCTGCTTGCTGCCGGTGGCCTGGCCGACCGCTATGGCCGACGGCGGCTGTTCCTGCTGGGCACGGCAGGCTTCACCGTCGCCACGATCGTCGTCTGCCTCGCGCCCACGCTGCTGTGGCTGGATCTGGCGCGCGGGCTGCAGGGCGTTGCCGCTGCAGCGGCGTTGGCATCCGGCACCGCCGCGCTGGCGCATGCCTGGCAGGGGCCGGTGCGTGCCCGTGTGTTCGCCCTGCTGGGCACCACGTTCGGTGCAGGGTTGGCACTGGGGCCGCTGCTCGCGGGCCTGCTGCTGCAGGCTCTGGGATGGCGCAGTGTGTTCGCCGCGGGCGGTGTACTGACGCTGGCGGCGTTCGCCGTGGGCGCGCGCGCGTTGTCCGAAAGCCATGGCGAACGCGGGCGGCTGGATGTTGGCGGCATGCTGGGCTTCAGCCTGATGCTGGCGGCGTTGACCCTGGCCCTGTTGTGGCTGGGTGAATTCGGCCTGCATGCCATGCGCGTGCAACTGACGCTGCTGGCGACGCTGTTGCTGGGCGGGGTATTCATCTGCATCGAACGGCTGCACCGCTCACCGTTGCTGGACCTCTCGCTGTTCTCGCAACCGGCGTTCCTCGGTGTCCAGCTGCTGCCGGTCGCAACCTGCTTCGGCTACGTGGTGCTGCTGGTGGTACTGCCGCTGCAGTTGCTGGGCGTGCACGCACAGAGCACGACATTGGTCGGGCTGCAGATGCTGGCCTTGTCTGCGCCGATGCTGGTGCTGCCGATGCTGGCCGCGCGCTGGGCGGAGCGCGTTGGAAGTGCGCGGCTGTGCACGTTGGGCCTGCTGGTCTGTGCCTCTGGCCTGTACCTGTTGTCGCGCCATGCATCGCATCCGTCGCCCTCGCAGTGGGTGCCGTTGCTGATGCTGGTCGGTGCAGGAACGGCCTTGCCGTGGGGCCTGATGGATGGGCTGTCGGTCAGCGTGGTGCCGGTACAGCGTGCGGGCATGGCCGCCGGCATCTTCGGAACCGTGCGGGTGGCCGGTGAAGGCATCGCATTGGCCGCAGTCACTGCCTTGCTTGCGCTGCTGATCGGCCACCAGCTGCAGGGAGCATCGCCCGCATCGCTGGCGCGCGCCGGTGCCTATCTGGCCACGGGGGCGCAGGCACAGGCGCAGGCACTGCTTCCGGCGATGAGCGGCGCACAACTGCAGCAGGCCAGTGCCGAGGCGCTGGCGATACTGCTGCGTGTCCTGGCGCTGCTGACCGCCGCATGCGCTGTGCTGTTGCACCTGCTGCTGCGGCGGCCCAGGCTGGCTGTGATCAGAACCGAGGGCTGAAGGCGTCGGCCACCCCGCGCGGGCAGCAGGGGGTGTGTCGGTTGCCAGCTGGTTTTCCTTTCCTGCGGGTGCTGCGCATTGGCTCGAAGGCCGTTGCTCAGGGCAGGCCGTCCGTCGCGCCGCGGATGCTCATCCAGGCGCCGCCGCCGGGGGCGCTGCCGGCGCGGACACGGAAGCCGTGCAGGCCGGCAATGGCGGCTACGATCGACAGGCCCAGGCCGAATCCCGGTCCCTGGCCGGCGCTGCTGCTGCCGCGGAAGAAGCGCTGGTAGATCAGCGAGCGGTCCTGCGGTGGGATGCCCGGCCCGTTGTCGATCACATCGATCCTGGGAACGCCTTGATCGTCCACTGCGCGCAGCAGGATGTGGCCCTGCGCTGGCGTGAACTGCAGGGCATTGGACAGCAGGTTGGCCAGCGCTTCGAACAGCAGCTCGCGGTCGCCACGCAGCGGGCCCACCTTCGGATCCACCTGCAGCTCCAGCAACTGCTGCTTTTCTTCGGCCAGGGGCAGGTAGAACTGGTGAAGTTCCTGCAGCAGCTCGGAGACGTCCACCGCGTCGAAGGCCGAACGCCGCTGGTGGCTCTCCAGTTCCGACACCCGCAGCAGCGCGGCGAAGCGCGCCATCAGCATGTCAGTCTCGGCCAGCGCCTTGTCCAGTGGATCGGCGTGCGGGTCCCGTTCGTCCAGGCCCACGCGCATGCGGTACAGGTGGGCACGCAGGCGGGTCAGCGGGGTGCGCAGATCGTGGGCGATACTGTCGCACACGCCTTTGACCTCGGTCATCAACTGTTCGATGCGTTCCAGCATGGCATTGACGATGCTCGACAGCCGATCGATCTCGTCGCGGCGGCTGGAGACCGGCAGGCGCTGGCCGAGGTCGCCGGCAACAATTCGATTGGTGGCCGCTTCGATCTGCTGGATACGTTTCAACGGGCGCCGACGCAGCAGATGCCAGCCCACCAGGCCGGGAATGACGGTCAGCGACACGCCCCACAGCAGTGCATCGAGGATGATGCTGTTGACCGCCATGAGCTTGCCATTCTGGCGTACGAATACCAGCGTGCGGCCATCGCGGGTCACCACGCCGAGCGCACTGCCACCGTTGTCGTGCGGCCCATCGGCCAGCGTCCAACCCTCGACCGGATGCGAGCTGCCATCCAGCGGCAGTCCCTCGGGGATCGCTGTCAGCGGGCCCGCCATCGGCATGCCGGCCTTGTCGAACAACCCATAGGTATAGACCTGGTGCAGATCGAAGCGCTGGCTGTCGCGCAACGCTTCATCCAGTGCCGGGCCGTCGAAGCTCATGAACAGGTGCGCGCGCTGCTGCAGGCCCGATTCGGTCAGGTCACTCAGGTAATCCGAGATGCGCCAGTACATCACGCCCAGCAGCAGGCTCGACCACGCCACGAACAGGATGCAGTACAGGCCCAGCAGTCTGCTGCTGGAGGAGCGCCAGTGGTCAGGATTGCGCGTCGAAGACATAGCCGGTTCCACGGACGGTCATGATCGGCTGGGGCCGGCCGGGTTGTTCGATGCGTTTGCGCACGCGACCGATATGCACGTCGATCAGGTTGGTGCCCGGATCGAAGTGGTAGCCCCAGACTTCCTGGAACAGCATGCTGCGGGTGACCACCTGGCCGGCATTGCGGACCAGGAATTCGAGCAGCTTGAACTCTGTGGGCAGCAGTGCAATCTCGTGGCCACCGCGTCGCGCCGAACGGGTCATCAGGTCCAGTTCCAGGTCGCCGGCACGCAGTACGTTGTCGATGGCCGGGGCCTGGCCCTGGCGCCGGATCAGCACTTCCACGCGTGCGGCCATCTCGTCCGAAGCGAAGGGCTTGGTCAGGTAGTCATCGCCGCCGGCGCGCAGGCCGCGCACGCGCTCATCCACGTCAGACAGTGCGCTGATCATCAGCACCGGCGTGGTGATGCCTTCACGGCGCAACGTGGTGACCAGGGCCAGCCCGTCGATGCCGGGCAGCATGCGGTCCAGGGTGATCACCGCGTAGTCGCCTGCACGTGCCAGCGCCAGGCCGTTGCTGCCGTCGCTGGCCAGGTCCACGTCGAAGCCGTGGCTGCGCAGTTCGGTGGCGATCTCCTCGGCGGTGACAAGATCGTCCTCGATGGTGAGTACGCGCGGCATGGGCCAGTGTGCAGAGTGGGACAGGGGCATCCTCGCAATCGTGGGCAGCGACTGCAAATGAAAAATGTTTCATGCGCCATTTAGCAGGATCGTGCCGCCACGTCTTCTATATTCGGCGCCGAACGCTCCCCCACGCGTGGAACCTGCAGCCGATGATCCTTCCGAATCCCTCCCGTCCGTACCGTGCCTGGCGGTTGCCGCGAACCGCGGCCCTGCCGCTGCTGGCGCTTGCCCTGGCCGGGCTGCTCAGCGCCTGCGGCAAGGACGCGCCCAAGCCCGGCGCGACGACGCCTGAGGTGACGGTACTGACCCTGCGCAGCCAGCCGCTGGCACTGCAGCAGGAACTGCCTGGGCGCAGCGTCGCCTCGCAGGAATCGGACGTGCGCCCGCAGGTGGATGGCGTGCTGGTGAAGCGGTTGTTCGAGCAGGGCCAGTGGGTGAAGGCCGGGCAGCCGTTGTTCCAGATCGAGCCCGCGCTGTACCAGGCCGCGCTGAACGAGGCGCAGGCCAACCTGAAGACGGCCGAGGCCGCTGCGGTGACCGCGCGCCTGCGGGCGCAGCGCATGCGGGCGCTGGGCAAGGACCAGCTGGCCGCGCGCCAGGATGTGGACGATGCGATCGCGAGCGACCAGCAGGCTGCCGCCGCGGCGCAGGCCGCACAGGCCGCACGTGACACGGCCAGCACGCGGCTGGGGTTTGCCACGGTGACCTCGCCGATTGCCGGGCGCATCGGCCGCGCGCTGTTCACGCCGGGGGCGCTGGTCACCTCGGGCCAGGCCGAACCGCTGGCACGGGTGCAGCAGATGGACCCGATGAACGTGGACATCACCCAGTCCAGCAATGAGTACCTGGCACTGCGCCGCGCCATCGCCGACGGTGGCGTGCAGGTCGATACAGCGCCAGTGCGGCTGCGGCTGTCCGATGGCACCGACTACCCGCTGCCCGGCACGCTTGAATTTGCCGACGTGGACGTGCAGCAGGAGACCGGCAGCATCACCCTGCGGGCGCGTTTCCCCAACCCGGATGGGCAGCTGCTGCCCGGCATGTACGTGCGCGCGCTGGTGGGGCAGGGCACCCGCCAGCAGGCGCTGCTGGTGCCACAGGCTGCGGTCGATCGCAGCCCCAAGGGCGAGGCACAGGCGTGGCTGGTGGACAAGGACGGCAAGGCGCGGCTGCGCCTGTTCCGCACCGCGCGTGCGGTGGGCGACCAGTGGCTGGTGCTCGATGGCCTGGTCGCCGGTGAACAGGTGGTGGTGGCGGGCGCGCAGGGCCTGGCCGATGGCATGACGGTACGGGTGAAGCCTGTGCCGGCACCGGCCGGGAAGGACTGAGCAGATGCTGCCGCGCTTCTTCATCCATCGCCCGGTATTCGCCTGGGTCCTGGCGATCTGCATCATGGCCTTCGGCACCATCGCGGTGACCCAGCTGCCGGTGGAGCAGTACCCGGACATCGCGCCGCCGCAGGTCAACATCACCGCGAACTACACCGGCGCCTCGGCGCAGACGGTGGAAGACAGCGTCACCCAGGTGATCGAACAGCAGATCAAGGGCATCGATCACCTGTTGTATTTCTCGTCGACCAGTTCGTCATCGGGGCAGGCGCGCATCACGGTCACCTTCGACCAGAGCGCCAACCCGGATATCGCCCAGGTGCAGGTGCAGAACAGCGTCAACCAGGCCATCAACCGGCTGCCGCAGGAAGTGCAGCAGCAGGGCGTGACGGTCGCCAAGTCGCAGGGCGATTCGCTGATGGTGGTCTCGCTGTACGACACCAGCCGGCGCATGGAACGCGTGGACGTCTCCGATTTCCTGGTCAGCAACGTACAGGACCCGATCAGCCGCATTCCCGGTGTCGGCGAGATCAACGTGTTCGGCTCGGCTTACGCAATGCGTGTGTGGCTGGACCCGCACAAGCTGCGCGCCTATGACCTGATGCCCTCGGACGTGCGCGCCGCGATCCAGGCGCAGAACACCCAGGTGACGGCGGGTGAGCTGGGCGCGATGCCGTCCGGCCCGACGCAGAGCCTCAACGCCACGGTGACCGCGCAGTCACGCCTGCAGACCCCCGAACAGTTCCGCGCGATCATCCTGCGCACCCTGCCCAATGGCGCGGCGGTGTTGCTGGGCGACGTCGCGCGGGTCGAGATCGGCGCGGAGAACTACCAGACCAGCAGCTATCTCAACGGCTATCCGGCGGCTGGCTTCTCGGTCACCCTGGCCTCCGGTGCCAACGCATTGGCCACCGCCGATGCGGTCCGCGCGGAGATCGAACGGCTGCGGCCGACCTTCCCGCCGGGGCTGCAGGTGGCCTATCCGCGTGACAGCACACCGTTCGTGCGGGTCTCGATCGAGGGGGTCATCCATACCCTCATCGAAGCCATCGTGCTGGTGGTGGTGGTGATGTTCCTGTTCCTGCAGAACCTGCGTGCCACCTTGATCCCGGCGATTACGGTACCGGTGGTGCTGCTGGGCACCTTCGGCGTACTGGCGGTTGCCGGATTCACCATCAATACGCTGACCTTGTTCGCGATGGTGCTGGCGATCGGCCTGCTGGTCGACGATGCGATCGTGGTGGTGGAAAACGTGGAGCGCATCATCCACGACGAGCATCTGCCGCCGCGCGAAGCGACCGAAAAGTCGATGGGCGAGATCACCGGCGCATTGATCGGCATTACCGTGGTGCTGGGCGCAGTGTTCCTGCCGATGGCGCTGTTCGGTGGTTCCACCGGCATCATCTACCGGCAGTTCTCGATCACGATTGCATCTGCCATGGCATTGTCGGCGTTGGTGGCGCTGACGCTGACCCCGGCGCTGTGCGCGACCCTGCTCAAGCCGTCTTCGGCGCAGAAGCCACAGGGTCGTTTCTTCCGGGCGTTCAACCGGGGCGTCGAGCGCAGCCAGCTGGCCTACCAGGGAAAGCTCGGTGGCGTCGTTACCCGGCCGCGGCGCTGGATGGCGTTCTACCTGCTGCTGGTGGTCGCCATGGTCGCGCTGTACGCACGCATGCCGACCGGTTTCCTGCCGGTGGAAGACCAGGGCCAGGTCACCTTCCAGTTCTCCACGCCGGAAGGCACGCCGATGGCACGTACCGAAGCGCTGGGCGAGCAGATCAGCCGCTACTTCATGGAGCACGAAAAGCAGAACCTGGACGTGGTGTTCGTGGTGGTCGGCCGCAACAATGCCGGCACCGGCCAGAACGCCGGGCAGGGCTTCCTCGCACTGAAACCCTGGGATGAGCGCACGGGCGACAACACCGCTGCGGCGATCATCACGCGAGCCAATGCCTACTTCCGCAGCTTGCCGGATGCCAAGGTCAATGTACTGGCACCGCCGGCGGTGCGTGGACTGGGCCAGTCCAGTGGCTTCGAACTGTGGCTGCAGGACACCAGCGCGGCCGGGCGCGTGGCCCTGCAGTCAGCGCAGGAACAGGTGGTGCGTGCGGCCGGCGAAGACGATGGGCTCACCTCGGTGCGCCTGAACGGTCTGGGCGACAAGGCCGAGCTGCGGCTGGACATCGACCATGCCCAGGCCAGCGCGCTGGGCCTGGCACAGACCGACATCAATTCCACGCTGTCGGCGGCCTGGGGCGGCAGTTACATCAACGATTTCCTCGATCGTGGCCGGGTCAAGCGGGTCTACATGCAGGGCGACCAGCCCTACCGCAGCGTGCCCGACGACATCGGCCAGTGGTATGTGCGCGGTGGCAACGGCCAGATGGCGTCGTTCGCCAGTTTCGCCAGCAGCCACTGGGCACGCGGGCCGCAGCTGCAGCAGCGTTTCAATGGCCTGCCGGCAATGCAGATCCAGGGCAGCGCAGCTGAAGGGCGCAGCTCGGGCGAAGCGATGCAGCGCATGCAGGCGCTGGTTGCCGATCAACCCGGGTTCGACCTGCAGTGGAGTGGCCTGTCCTACCAGGAACAACTGGCCAGCAACCAGACGTTGTGGCTGTACACCGCCTCCATTGCTTTCATCTTCCTGTGCCTGGCGGCGCTCTATGAGAGCTGGACGGTGCCGGTGGCGGTGGTGCTGGTGATCCCGCTGGGCGTGATTGGTACGGTGCTGGCGACCACCGCGGCCGGGTTCGTCAACGACATCTACTTCCAGGTCGGTCTGCTGACGACCATCGGCCTGTCGGCCAAGAACGCGATCCTGATCGTGGAGTTTGCCGAGGCCCGCTATCGTGCCGGCAGTTCAGCGGTGGAAGCGGCCCTGCAGGGCGCACGCCTGCGCCTGCGCCCGATCGTGATGACGTCGTTGGCCTTCGTGGCTGGTGTGATCCCGTTGGCGTTGGCGACCGGTGCAGGCGCGGTCAGCCGCCGTGAAATCGGCATGAGCGTGATCGGCGGCATGGTCTCCGGTACGGTGCTGGCGGTGGTGCTGGTGCCGGTGTTCTTCGTGCTGGTGCGCCGCCTGGGCCGGTCACGGCCGCAGGACTGAGGGGGGACGCGGCTGTCATCTGGCTGCCGCAGCACCCTCACCCGTTCTTTGCCCAGGTGTCGCTAGCGTAGGTCGTCCCCGTCCCCCACGGAGACCTGCCATGTGGCTGCTCGATCATCTCTGGCCCGGCCGCAGACCCGTACCTCCCCCGGTCGCGGTCGAGCCGCAGGCGTCGCCCCGCCGGCCCTGGCTGAAACGCCCGGTGCGGGCCGGTCGCAGCGGCATGGCCCCCTGGCAGAAGGTTGCCGCACCGCCACGACGCACGCGCCACTAACCGGTGCGGTCGGCGGGGTGGTTGACCCCGTCATTGACCGGGATCACGCCCAGCGCGAACGGGTCGATGCCTTCCAGGCAGGCCACGTTGTAACCGTACTGCTCCGGGTTGGAGCGGCGCCGGTGATGGGTGTAGATGCCGCATACGCCACAGAAGTAGTGCTCGGCCACATGGGTGTTGAACTGGTACAGCTGCAGGTGGTTCTGCCCGCGCACCACCTGCAGTCCCGCGCGGGTGACGCTGGCGGCAATGGCCCCCCGACGTCGGCACATCGAGCAGTCGCAGCGGCGGGGTTCGACAATACCGTCCGGCAGGTCCAGCAGCAGTTCGACCGTGCCGCAATGGCAGGTGGCGCGGTGCCGGGGTTGGACCGGAACGCCGGCCACGGAAGTGATGCCCATCGTTGCTCCTGTGAAGTGAACCTGGCCGCAGAGGCCGCCGCCGACGGTGCGCCGGCCTGCCTGAACGGTCCGTAGATGCCACGGTGAACCCGCTTGTGGCTAACTATGCGGCTTCAAGACCGCGACAGGATGCCAGTGAACGCCGCAGGACGATGGATGACAGGAAGTGCCATGGCGCTGCTGGCGCTGTGGGTGACCGGGCTGCTGACCTATCAGTTGCCGGGGCCGGGCTGGCTGGCCACCGGCGTCGCCGGGCTGTGGCTGCTGGTGGCGCTGTGGGCGTCGTGGCGGGTCGCGCGGGGCCGTGCCTCGCGCCGACTGGGCCTGGCCTTCGGGGCATCGCTGGCACTGGCCGGCCTGTGGTGGCTGCTGCTGACCCCACGCCAGGACCGGCTGTGGGCCGATGACGTGGCCCAGCGTTTGCACGTGGTGTCCTTCGATGGCCGCCACGTCGTGCTGGACAACGTGCGCGACTTCCGCTGGCGCACCGAAACCGACTACGACGCACACTGGGTGCGCCGCGAGTACGACCTGGACCAGCTGCGCTCGGCCGACCTGGTGCTGTCGTACTGGATGGGCCCGGCGATCGCCCACACCCTGATCTCGTTTGGTTTCGAGGACGGTCGCCACGTGGTGTTCTCGCTGGAGATCCGCAAGGAGCGCGGTGAGTCGTTCTCGGCGCTGGGCGGCTTCTTCCGCAAGTTCGAGATGACCTTGGTGGCTTCGGAGGAGACCGACATCATCCGCACCCGCACCAACGCGCGCGGCGAAGATGTCTACCTGTACCGCCTGCACGGCATGGATCGCGCGCAGCTGAAGGAACTGTTCGCTGCGTACATCGAACAGGCGCGTGAACTGGATGCCAAGCCGGGCTTCTACAACACGCTGACCAGCAACTGCACGACCATCGTCTTCGACCTGGCCCGCCACATCGCACCGCGCCTGCCGCTGGACTATCGGCTGCTGCTGTCCGGCTATCTGGCCGAGTACGCGCAGGAGGTCGGTGCGCTGACGCCGGGCGTGCCGTACGCCGAGCTGCACGACAAGGGCCGCATCACCCAGCGCGCACTGGACCTGGGTGATGGCGAGCATTTCTCCACCGTGATCCGCCAGGGCGTGCCCGGCACCGAGCAGGACCCGCAGTAATGACCCAACTCTTTCTGACCCGCTGGCAGCGCCTGCTGCCGGTGTTGTTCGCCGCCTTCCTGCTGCTGGGCAGCAGCGGCTGCGCGATGGTCACCGTCAAGCAGGTCAAATCCAGTGATTCGCTGGTCAACAAGCGTGCCGATGTGCTCAACACCGGCAAGCTCAGCCCGGCCGCGCGTGAAACGCTCAGCGCAGCGGGCCTGGACGAATCGCAGTGCGAGAAGGACTTCCTGGTCTGCCGCAGCACGCTGCTGATGACCGACGACCTCAATGTCGAGCAGCGGCTGTCGGCGCTGTCCGAGCTGTGGGTGAAGGCGGCATTGGCGATGACGCCGAAGAAGACCGCCGCAGGCGATCCGCCGATGAGCGATGCGGCATTGGATGCCTGGCTGGAAGCCGCGCGCTATGCCTATGCCTACCTGTTCTACAGCGGCCGCTCACCGTCCGACCGGGCCTTCGAGGACCGGCAGACGCAGGTGCGCGACTACTACAACTATGCGGCCGAGAAGGCGGCAGTGGTGCTGTTCGTGCGCGCACGCGCCGCTGCGCTGGCCGGCGAGGACTATACGAAGCCGCTCACGGTCGGTAGCTGGTCGCTGGCCTCCAACTACCAGCAGCTGGGCCTGAAGAGCATTCCGGCGCAGCTGGTGCCGGCGGGAACGGTCAGCTTCGTCGGCCTGCGCAGCACCTATCGCCGCGATGGCTTCGGTGCCGAGCTGGTGATGGTGATGGACCCGCCCAAACTGGTCGCGCCAGTGATCGCGCCGGACGGCCCAAAGGCTGAAACCGCGCAGGACGACGAGGACGACGAGCGTCGTGGCCGCCGCCACCGCCATGACGATTCGGTGCCCGAGTTCAGTGAGATGTCCTCGATCAACGTCACCGCACTGCTGCGGTTCGAGGGCAGCAGCCTGGACGACGTGATGCGCACACGCCGGGTCGAGCTGGATGCCTATTCGCCGGAAGCGACCGAGCGCATCACCTTGCACGGCGAGCAGGTGCCGCTGGCCGGCAATTTCACCGCCGCCTACGGCCTGTGGCTGGCGCAGAGTGGCTTCGCCCGGCAGTCGCTGCGCACCCTGTTCGGGATGAGCGAGGGCATCGGCGAGCCGCACATCTACCTGATGCAGCCGTGGGACCCGAACCGCCGCATCATCTTCATGCTGCACGGCCTGGCCAGCAGCCCGGAAGCCTGGGTGAACCTGGCCAACGAGATCATGGGTGACCCCGAGCTGCGCCAGCAGTTCCAGGTGTGGCAGGTCTATTACCCGACCAATGCGCCGATCGCGCTGAACCGCTACGAGATCGCCAATGCGTTCAACGACACGCTGAAGCATTTCGACCCCAACGGCAGCACGCGTGCGTCGAAGGACATGGTCTACATCGGCCACAGCATGGGTGGCGTGCTGGCGCGCCTGCTGGTGAGCGATTCCGGCGATGTACTGTGGAACGACCTGCTGGCCAACTACGATCTGAAGGGCGAGCGCCTGAAACGGGTGCAGACCAAACTGGGTCCGTTGCTGCACTTCAAGGCACAGCCGAACGTGGAGCGTGCGATCTTCATCGCTGCCCCACACCAGGGCACCGACATCGCAGGCAACAAGGTCGGTCGCCTGATCGGTCGCCTGGTGCGCCTGCCGCTGACCATCCTCGGCAAGTTCGAGGACGTGTTCATGGCACTCGCACAGGCCGAGCAGCAGGAGGACGGCACCGCCAAGCCGAAGATTCCCAACAGCATCGACAACCTCAAGGCCAGCGATCCGTTCGTGAAGGCCGCTGCGCAGCTGCCGATCGAAGCGGGCCTGAAGTACCACTCGATCATCGCCCAGCGCAAACCGGAACTGCCGGTGGAAAAGTCCGATGACGGGCTGGTGCCGTACTGGAGTGCGCACCTGCCGGGTGCGTTGTCGGAGAAGGTGATCATTTCCGGTCACAGCGTGCAGGAGACCCCGCAGGCCGTGCTGGAAGTGCGGCGCATCCTGCACCGGGATATCGATGACATGGGGACGGGTACCCGGTAGTGCCGGCCGCTGGCCGGCATTATCTGGACATTCCAGCGTTCGTGAGGTTGCCAGCCAGCGGCCGGCACTACCGCAATGCGGCTGCCTACACCCGCCGCGCGATCACTGTGGACAGCAGCGCCAGGCCGAAGGTGATCGCCAGGCACAGCAGGTAGCCGGTGTGTGGCGCGGCTTCCACGAACAGCGCGAACAGTGCACCGGAAACCGCCAGCGCGGTGGTCACCGACAGCGCCTCGCTCAACTGCAGCGCCGAGGTGTTGGCGCCCTGCTCATGCGGCGCGGACAACGACAGCGTCAGCACCGACAGGCTGGCGTAGATCATGCCCATGCCGAAGCCGGTCACCGCCCAGCCGACCAGCGCCACGGGCAGCGGCACCGCATTGAACAACACGGCCAGTGTGGCGGCGATGCCGACCGTCATCAGCGGTGTACCCACGCGGAGCAGCTGCTGGCGTGACCAGCCGCGCTGCTGATGGCCCTGCAGCCAGGAGCCGGCGAACCAGCCCAGTGCACCAAGACTGAGCACGGCACCGGCCCAGCTGGGCGAGAGCCCGCGTTCGCGCTGCAACAGCAGTGGCAGGTAGGCCTCACAGGCGAAGAAGGCCGCAGCGGCGATGCCGCGCAGCGCGATCACGCTGGGCAATCCGCGGCGCAGCAGCAGCGTGCCGGCTGGCAACAGGCGGTGCACGCAGAACAGCAGCGCAAGCATGGCCACGCCGATGCAGAGCAGCGCAGGCAGGCCCTGCTGCTGGCCGCCGAAGTAGAGCAGCAGCGCCGCCAGCGAAGCACCGCCGGCCCAGCGCACCACGCTGCCGCGTCCATCGTCGCTGCTGGCAGCATGAGTGGGCTGCATGCGTGCCAGCGCCGGGCGCAGCAGCAGCGCGGCCGGGACCGCCAGCAGCGGTACCGCCAGGAACACCCAGCGCCAGCCGAGATGCTGCACGATCAACCCGCTCAGCGCGGGGCCGATCATCGACGGCACCACCCAGCCGGCCGAGAACGCGGCGAATACCTTCGGGCGCAGGTGTTCGGGATAGCTGCGCCCGACCATCACGTACAGTGAAACCGAGATCGCGCCCGCACCCAGGCCCTGCAGCAGGCGCCCGGCCACCAGCATGCCCATCCGCATCGCAAAGCCGGCCAGCAGCAGGCCCAGCACGAAGCAGGCCAGGCCGTACCACAGTGGCCTGGCGGGGCCATGGCGGTCGGCCCAGCGTCCGGCCAGGGTCATGCCGATCACACTGGTGGCCAGGGTACCGCCGAAGGCCAGCGCATACAGGCGCAGACCATCCAGCGCCTCGGCCACGGTGGGCATGGCGGCGGCCACCGCCAGGGCCTCGAAGGCATGCAGCGCCACCAGCGCCACCATGCCGATGGTGGTGGCGCGGTAGCGCGAGGACAGGATCGACGTATCGGACGGCGCGATGGCGTCGGCGGTCGAGAGGGTCGGGGTCATACGGGTCAGATGCGGGCCGCGCTTGTCAACTGGCGGCGAAGATAGCAGCATGACACCTCAACAGCAGTTGAGGTCAAGCAATGGTGTCCCAGGAACTGAGCGTGGGCGAAGTCGCCCAGCGCAGTGGCGTGGCGGTTTCCGCGCTGCATTTCTACGAGCGCAAGGGGCTGATCAGCAGCCTGCGCACCTCGGGCAACCAGCGCCGCTACAGCCGCGACGTGCTGCGCCGGCTGGCGGTGATCCGCGTCGCGCAGCGCGTGGGCATGCCGCTGGAAGCGGTCGGCCGTGCCTTCGAAAGCCTGCCCGAGGGGCGCGCACCGACCAAGGCCGACTGGGCCAAGCTGTCCGCGCGTTGGCGCACCGAGCTGGAGGAACGCATCCACATGCTGCAACTGCTGCGCGACGAACTGACCGGCTGCATCGGCTGCGGCTGCCTGTCGCTGCAGCGCTGCCGCCTGGCCAACCCGGGGGATGTGCTCGGCGAGCGCGGCGACGGCCCGATGCGCTGGGAGTGACCCGCGAAAAGGGGACGGAGGGGATTAAGTCGTTTGTGCATTAACGACTTAATCCCCTCCGTCCCCTTTTTTCTTACCAGACCGTGATCGTCTCGCCGCTCTGGATACCTTCCACCGCGCGCTGGAAAGCCAGCGCCGCACGCTGCGCGCTCACCGCTTCAAAGCCAGGGAAGTAGGGGCCGTAGGCCGCCATTGATTCGATCAGCACGTTCGGGCTGACTACGTTGATGCGCAGGCCGCGCGGCAGCAGCTCGAGTGCGGCGGCGCGCACGAAGCCCTCCAGTGCGGCATTCACCGAGGTGGCGTTGACGCCATCGCGGATCGGCTGTGCGCTGACGATGCCGCTGGTCAGGGTGATCGAACCGCCGGCGTTGAGGTGGTGCTGCGCGGCCAGTGCCAGTCGCACCTGGCCCAGCAGCTTGTCCTGCAGGCCGAGGTTGAACTGCTCGGGCGTCATCTCCTGCAGCGGGCCGAAGTGCAGCTTGCCAGCGGTTGAGATCACCGCATCGACCGGGCCGGTACGCGCGAACAGTTCGGCAACGCTGGCGTCGTCGGTCAGGTCGACGCGCAGCTCACCGCTGTTGCGGCCGGCGGCGAGGATCTGATGCTGCTGGCCGAGCTGGTGGGCGACTGCCTGGCCGAGGGTGCCGCTGGCACCGACGAGGAGGATCTTCATGGCCGTTCCTTGCGAGAGGGGGAATGGGCGCAGTCTGCGCCCTCACAGCGGGGTTAGGTAAGCGGCGTATGCTTCGCAGATTCCTAGCTCTGGATTAGCAATGGATACCCTTCGCTGCATGCAGGCCTTCGTGGCGGTGGCCGAGCGTGGCAGCTTCGCCGGCGCCGCCGAACAGCTGCAGGTCTCAGCGGTGATGGTCGGCAAGTACATCCAGCAGCTGGAGGCGCACCTGGGCACTGCGTTGCTGCAACGGAACACCCGCCGCCAGCGCCTGACTGAAGCCGGCAGCGCCTACCTGGCCGGGTGCCGGCAGGTGCTGGAGCAGGTGCAGCAGGCCGAGGCCGACGTGGCCGGCTTGCAGGTTCAACCTCGCGGACTGCTGCGGGTCAGCGCGCCAACCACCTGGGGCAGTTGCGTGCTGGCGCCACAACTGGCCGGCCTGCTGCGCGCGCAGCCGCAGTTGAACATCGAGCTGGACCTGAGCAACCGTCGCGTGGACCTGATCGAGGACGGCTTCGACGTGGCGATCCGGGTCGGGCCGCTGCCATCGCAGGAGGTGGTGGCGCGGCCGCTGCCCCCCTATGCGATGAGCCTGTGTGCGGCGCCGTCGTACCTGCGCCGGCGCGGCACGCCGCGCACGCCTGCGGATCTGCAGGGGCATGATTGCCTCAGCCACCTGGCCTGGCGCGGCGGCCATGGTTGGCAGCTGGCCAACGGCGAACAGGTGGATTGGGAGGCGCGGTTGACCTGCAACGATGGAGTCGCGTTGCGCGAGGCCGCCGTGGCCGGGGCGGGACTGGTGCTGCAGCCGACCGCGCTGCTGGCCGGCGAGATCGCGGCCGGGCGGTTGAAGCCGCTGCTGCGCGACTACCTGCCCGAGCCGCGGCCAATGCATCTGATCTACCTGCCGGATCGTCGGCCGCGCCCGCGGTTGCAGTGCTTCGTCGATTTCGTCATGGCCACATTGGGGCGGTGATCGTCGGGCGAGCCGGGGTCAGATCCCTTTGCCTCGGCAAAGAGATCTGACCCCAGGAGATCAATCATTCGCCGCAGACAACTCCTGCCCGCGCACCTGCGCGGCGCGCAACGCGGTGTCCACCAGCGCCTCGAAACCACCGGCCTGGAAGCTCTCGATCGCGGCCTGGGTGGTACCGTTCGGCGAGGTCACGCGACGGCGCAGCTCGGCCGGGCTTTCACCGGCCTCATCAAGCATGCGCGAGGCTCCCAGCAGGGTCTGCACCACCAGCGCACGCGCAGCGTCGGCCGGCAGGCCCTGGGCGATCCCCGCCGCTTCCATCGCTTCTGCCAGCAGGAATACGTAGGCGGGGCCGCTGCCGGACACCGCAGTGACCGAATCCATCAGCGATTCGCTGTCGATCCACACCGTGCGCCCGGCACTGGCCAGCACCTGTTCGGCGCGCGCGTGCTGCTGTGCATCCACCGATGGCGTGGCATACAGGCCGGTCACGCCGGCGCCAAGCAGGGCGGGGGTGTTGGGCATCGCGCGCACCACCGCCAGGCTGCCACCCAGCCAGCGTTCCAGCTGCGCGCTGGTGATGCCGGCGGCGATCGACACCACCAGTGGCCGGTTCGCCTGCGCCAGCGCCTGCAGCGACTGGCACACATCGCGCAGCACCTGCGGCTTCACCGCCAGCAGCCAGGTGCGGCCCTGTGCGGCCGCATCGGTTGCGTTGTCGTGCACCTGCACGCCGAAGTCCGCCGCCAGTGACTCGCGCAGTGCTGCGACCGGTTCGGCCACGTGGATGTGTGCGGCAGGCACGCCCTGGCGGATCAGGCCGGCGATCAGGCTGCGGGCCATGTTGCCGCCGCCGATGAAGGTGATGGAATCAGCTGCCATGGAAGTCTCCTTGGAAAGTCAGGCCGGGCGCGGGCGGGCGCCGAACAGGGCGGTGCCGATGCGCACCAGGGTGGCACCCTCGCCGATGGCTTCGGCGTAGTCGCTGCTCATGCCCATCGACAGCGTGTCGATCTGCGCGTGCTGGGCAGCCAGCGACTGGAAAAGTGTGCGCATGCGCACGAATGCATCCCGACGGCGCTCCGCTTCCGGCCACGGTGCGGGAATCGCCATCAGGCCACGCAGGCGCAGGCCGGGTTCGGCGGCAATCGCGGTGGCCAGTGCATCCACGTCTTCCGGTGCACAGCCATGCTTGCTGGATTCGTCGTCGATGTTGACCTGGATCAGTACGTTCAGCGGGCCGCGCGTGGCCGGGCGATGGCGTGCCAGCGCGGTCACCAGCTTGGGACGGTCCACGCTCTGCACCCAGTCGAAATGGCTGGCCACGGCCTCGGCCTTGTTCGACTGCAGGTGGCCGATCAGGTGCCATTCCAGCGCCAGGTGCTGCAGCGCCTGCATCTTGGCGAGTGCTTCCTGCACGTAGTTCTCGCCGAAGGCGTGCTGGCCCTGCGCTGCCAGCGCCGCCACGGCCTCGGCCGGCTGGGTCTTGGACACCGCCAGCAGGCGTGGGTCGGGCCTGCCAGCGGCCTCGGCGGCGGCGTGCAGGTTGCTCAGGATCTGGGGCAGGGGAGTGGCCACGTAACGCGTTCCGTTGAATCAGGAGGCTATACTGCCGCCCGGGGAAAGATCCTTCCAGTCGAAGCCGTTATTGGGGAGTAGCCGCTCATGGATATCGCCGAGCTGTTGGCGTTTTCCGTAAAGAACAAAGCGTCCGACCTGCATCTGTCCGCAGGCCTGCCGCCGATGATCCGCGTGGACGGCGACGTGCGCCGGATCAACATCCCAGCCCTGGACCACAAGCAGGTCCACGCGCTGGTGTACGACATCATGTCCGACAAGCAGCGCCGCGATTACGAGGAATTCCTCGAAGTGGACTTCTCCTTCGAGATCCCGTCGCTGGCGCGCTTCCGTGTCAACGCGTTCAACCAGAACCGCGGCGCCGGTGCGGTGTTCCGTACCATTCCGTCCGAGGTGCTCACCCTCGAGGACCTGGCCTGCCCGCCGTTGTTCCGCGAAGTGATCCAGCAGCCGCAGGGCCTGATCCTGGTGACCGGTCCGACCGGTTCGGGCAAGTCGACCACGCTGGCGGCGATGATCGACTACATCAACAAGAACGAATACGGCCACATCCTCACCGTCGAGGATCCGATCGAATTCGTGCACACCTCGCAGAAGTGCCTGATCAACCAGCGCGAAGTGCACCGCGACACGCATGGCTTCAACGAAGCGCTGCGCTCGGCGCTGCGTGAGGATCCGGACATCATCCTGGTCGGCGAGTTGCGCGACCTGGAAACCATCCGCCTGGCGCTGACCGCCGCGGAGACCGGCCACCTGGTGTTCGGCACCCTGCACACCAGCTCGGCGGCCAAGACCATCGACCGTATCATCGACGTGTTCCCGGCCGGCGAAAAGCCGATGGTGCGTTCGATGCTGTCCGAATCGCTGCGTGCGGTGATCTCGCAGGCGCTGCTGAAGAAGGTCGGTGGTGGTCGTACCGCTGCGTGGGAAATCATGGTCGGCACCCCGGCCATCCGCAACCTGATCCGCGAGGACAAGGTGGCGCAGATGTACTCGGCCATCCAGACCGGCCAGCAGTACGGCATGATGACCCTGGACCAGCACCTGCAGGACCTGGTCAAGCGCAGCCTGATCACCCGCAACCAGGCCCGCGACTACGCCAAGGACAAGCGCCTGTTCGAGTAAGGCGGGCAGCCACGGGGCGGCGTGCGCCAGTGCGCCGCCGTTCCCGCGCCGTTTCCGCCTCCGACCGTTTCCTGGTACATGCCCCATTGGGAGCCCGCCGTGAACACCACCGCGACCACCATCGATTTCACTTCGTTCCTCAAGCTGATGGCGCACCAGCGCGCCTCCGACCTGTTCATCACCGCAGGCATGCCGCCGGCGATGAAAGTCAACGGCAAGATCTCGCCGATCACGCAGACCCCGCTCACGCCGCAGCAGAGCCGCGACCTGGTCCTCAACGTGATGACCCCGGCGCAGCGCGAGGAATTCGAGAAGACCCACGAATGCAACTTCGCCATCGGCCTGTCCGGTGTCGGCCGCTTCCGCGTGAGCTGCTTCTACCAGCGCAACCAGGTCGGCATGGTGCTGCGTCGCATCGAGACGCGCATTCCGACCGTGGAAGAGCTGAGCCTGCCGCCGATCATCAAGACGCTGGCGATGACCAAGCGCGGCATCATCCTGTTCGTCGGCGCCACCGGTACCGGTAAGTCGACCTCGCTGGCAGCGATGATCGGCTACCGCAACCAGAACTCGACCGGCCACATCATCACCATCGAAGACCCGATCGAGTTCGTGCACAAGCACGAGGGCTGCATCATCACCCAGCGCGAAGTCGGCATCGATACCGACAGTTGGGAAGCGGCCCTGAAGAACACCCTGCGCCAGGCGCCGGACGTGATCATGATCGGCGAGGTGCGTACCCGCGAAGGCATGGACCACGCCATCGCGTTCGCCGAAACCGGCCACCTGGTGCTGTGCACCCTGCATGCCAACAACGCCAACCAGGCGATGGACCGCATCGTCAACTTCTTCCCGGAAGACCGACGCAACCAGCTGCTGATGGACCTGTCGCTGAACCTCAAGGGCGTGGTCGCGCAGCAGCTGGTGCCGTCGCCCGATGGCCGCTCGCGCAAGGTGGCGATGGAGATCCTGCTGGGCACGCCGCTGGTGCAGGACTACATCCGCGACGGCGAGATCCACAAGCTGAAGGAAGTGATGAAGGACTCGGTCCAGCTGGGCATGAAGACCTTCGACCAGAGCCTGTTCGAGCTGTACCAGGCGGGCGAGATCAGCTACGAGGACGCGCTGCGCTACGCCGATTCGCAGAACGAAGTGCGCCTGCGCATCAAGCTCAGCCAGGGCGGCGACGCGCGCACCCTGTCGCAGGGGCTGGACGGGGTGGAGATCTCCGAGATCCGATGACCGGACGGGCGCCTGCGGGTGCCCTCTGCTCCGGGATGACTGCAGCGCCGGATGCACGCCGGCGTGAACCTGCCAGGGAGGCCTGCATGCGTGCGACTGTGAGCGTGATACTGGCCATCGCCGTGCTGCTGCAGGCCGGCTGTGCCCGTACCCCCGAACCGGCTGCCCCGGCCGAGGGCTGCGACGATCCGCAGGCGCATGCGTGGTATCTGCTGCCGCCGCCTGCACAGAGGCGTAGCAGGGGCCCGCTTCCGTTCCTCGATTTCACCGGGTTTGCGAGGGCATCCTACAGAGACGCGCTGCGGGATCTCGATGGCTTGCCGGAGCCGTCGTTCCGCTGTGGCAGCGTACCGATCCAGGCGTATCGCTTCGTCTGGCATACCCCATTCTTCCCGGGCGTGGTAGTACGCGCGCAGCGCAACGCAGCGGGCCAGGCGTGGATCGTCGGGCGCAGTGCACGCGATTTCGAGATTCCCGGATCGTTGCCCGGGCGTCCATCCACCGTCATCAAGGGCGGCACGTGCGCTCCACCGCGCGCGCTGAGTGCGCAGGAATGGAAGGCCGTCGCGGCCGCGTTTTCGCTGTTGCAGGGCGAAGACTCGAGCGCTGGGCTTGATGGCTCATCGTGGATTTTCGAGTCCGTGGTGGACGGCGAACAGCGTTGGTTCGCGCGATGGGTGCCACGGGATCCGGCGTTCCGCAACACTGGCAGGATGATGGTGGAACTGGCGGGTTGCACTGACACCCTGCGGGCCATGGAATGACGGGCGGCTGCGCGTATTGATGAATACCAGTCATGACCAACTGCAACGCCGCCCATTCAATCGGCTGCCCTTGCAGGCGTATCGTCAGCGCTCCCTCTCTGGAGCACGACGATGCAGACACGTGAACTGGGCCGCAGTGGCCTGAAGGTTTCCGCCCTGGGCCTGGGCTGCATGGGCCTGAGCCATGGCTACGGCCAACCAGTGCAGCAGGACCAGGGCATTGCCCTGCTGCACGCGGCGGTCGAACGCGGCGTGACCTTCTTCGATACCGCCGAGGTGTACGGGCCGTACACCAACGAAGACCTGCTCGGCCAGGCGCTGGTCCCGTATCGCGACAGACTGGTGATCGCCACCAAGTTCGGCTTCAAGGATGCGCGCGTCGATACCGGCCTGGACAGCCGCCCGGAGAACATCCGTGCGGTGGCCGAAGCCAGCCTCAAGCGCCTGCGCACCGACCATATCGACCTGTTCTACCAGCACCGCGTCGACCCGAACGTGCCGATCGAGGACGTGGCCGGCACCGTGCGCGATCTGATCGCCGAAGGCAAGGTCGGCCACTTCGGCCTGTCCGAGGCCAGCGCCGCCACCGTGCGCCGTGCGCACGCGGTGCAGCCGGTTGCTGCCGTGCAGAGCGAGTACTCGCTGTGGTGGCGCGAGCCCGAGCGCGAGCTGCTGCCGACTCTGCAGGAACTGGGCATCGGCTTCGTGCCGTTCAGTCCGCTCGGCCGCGGCTTCCTGACCGGCGCGATCAACGCCGACACCACCTTCGACGCCAACGATTTCCGCAACAGCGTACCGCGCTTCGAAGTGGAAGCCCGCCGCGCCAACCAGGCGCTGGTTGATCGCATCGCCACGATTGCTGCAGCACGCGGCGCGACGCCGGCGCAGGTGGCGCTGGCCTGGCTGCTGGCGCAGGCGCCGTGGATCGTGCCGATTCCGGGCACCACCAAGGTCCACCGCCTGGAAGAGAACCTGGGCGCGGCTGACCTGCAGCTCGCACCGGAAGAGCTGCAGCGCATCGCGCAGACGTTGGAAGAAATCTCCATCGTCGGCGAGCGCTACAACGCGCAGCGCGCCGCGCAGGCCAAGGGCTGACCGCCGGGCCACCCTGCCTCTGGCGGGTGCAGACCGGGGTGGGTGCGGACCGTTGGTCCGCACACCTCATCCCGCCATCGGCCCGCGCAGCGCATCAAGCACCGTGCGCATCGCTACGGTGACGTGGCGGCGCGACGGGTAATACGCGTAGTAGCCATCGAAGTGCGGGCACCAGTCGTCCAGCACCGACTGCAGGCGGCCATCGTCCAGCATCGGCTGCACCTGGTCCTCCGGCAGCCAGGCCAGCCCGCTGCCGGCCAGCGCGGCAGCACGGGTCATGCCCATGGTGTTGAAGGTCCATTGTCCGGTCACGCGCAGGCTCAGTTCGTTGCCGTCCTGGCCGAAATCCCACGGCATCAGCCCACCATGCGTAGGCAGGCGCAGGGTGATGCAGTTGTGGTTGGCCAGGTCGTGCGGATGCCGTGGCACCACATGCTGGCGGAAGTAGCTGGGTGCACCGACCACGCGCATGCGCAGCGGCGGGCTGATCGGCACGGCGATCATGTCGCGGGCCAGGCGTTCGCCGAGGCGGATGCCGATGTCGTAGCGCTCGGCGACGATATCGGCCAGGCCGTAGTCGGTGGTCAGTTCCACCTTCAGGTCCGGATACTGCTGCAGCAATGGCGCCAGCCGCGGCCAGGCAAGGTACTCGGCGGCATGGCCGGTGGCGTTGATGCGGATGGTGCCGGCCGGGCGTTCGCGATACTCCGTCAGCGCGGCCAGCTCATCCTCGATCTCTGCCAGGCGTGGAGCGAGGGTCTTGAGCAGGCGGGCGCCGGCCTCGGTGGTGGACACGCTGCGGGTGGTCCGGGTCAGCAGGCGCACGCCCAGGCGCTCTTCCAGGCCACGCAGGGCATGGCTGAGCGCGGACTGGGAGACACCCAGCTGGGCGGCCGCCCTGGTGAAGCTGCCTTCGCGGGCGACGTGGACGAAGGCCTGCAGGTCGTTGAGGTTTTCACGGGGCATGGCGGGATGATACGGCCGGGCTGCGCCCGGCACCTGCCGAAACAACGTCAATGGCAACGTCAAAAGCTGGCTTCCCGTGGGAGACGGGGTGGCTCAGGTTGCGGGGGACGGCGCAAGTACGTCCATGTAGCCTCGGTCGCGCCATCCATGGCGCTCACGCCCCCGCAACCTGAGCCGCCCCGCCTTCGACAATTTCCCGCGAGCTGTTGGAACGGCTCCGACCCCATTCTGTGTAGGCGTGTGGGGATGTCGATTTCAGGGACTGTGGTTCGTCGAATGAATGACTTCAACGGGAGCTGCACATGAGCACTGACACCAAGCCGAAAGGCCCGGCCTCGTACTTCCCCTCCATCGAGAAGACCTACGGGCAGCCGGTGACGCACTGGTTCGGGCTGCTGGCGGGGAAGAAGGGCCTGAAACACATGGAACTGGTCAGCTTCCTGAAAAGCGAGCATGGGCTGGGCCACGGCCATGCCAACGCGCTGGTGGCGCATCACCTGGCCGGCAAGGGTTGAGCAGGCAACGCTGCGCTGAACGGCCGTGTGGGGCCTCGCCACACGGCCTTCAGGGTCGGGCAGACTGGGCGTCCATCCCGAGGCAGGACGCCCTCATGCAGGTCACGCTGGAAGCGATCACCCCCGACAACTACGAAGCGGTATGCGATCTCGACGTCAGCGAGGCGCAGCAGGACTTCGTCGCTGGGAATACCTGGTCGCTGGTGCAGGCAGCATTCCATCCCGGCTACCAGACCCGCGCCATCCAGGCCGATGGCGAGCTGGTCGGGTTCTTCATGTGGGTGCCGGAGACGCCGCAGCGGACGTCGATCTGGCGCTTCATGGTCGATCAGCGCTGGCAGGGGCGTGGCATCGGGCGGCGCGCGCTGGAACTGGCGCTGGCGCAGATCCGGGATACGCCCGGCCTGGCCGAGGTCGAGATCTGCTACAACCCGCACAATCCGGTGGCGGGCGCCTTCTATGGCAGCTTCGGTTTCGTCGAGATCGGCATGGACGACGATGGCGAGGACATGCTGGCCGTGCTGCCGGTGACGCCTCCGGAATAACCTGAATGGGCGAGCGCAGCTGAACGATTTCATCTGCAACTGTCATGCAGATCGTGTCTAATATCGCTCCCCACCTGCTGTTCCCCCACCCGTATGTCCCTTCCCGCCCATGGCCCCGCGCCGTGCGACGACGCTGACGGCCACCTGGTCACCGCCGGTCCGCTGACCCCGCCGCCCGACAGTGCCGGCACCACCGCCGACGAAAAAGCGCTGCGCCACTCGATCGCCGAGGACGTGCAGGGCATGGTGCTGGCCACGATGGTGGCCTCGCTGGGCCTGGCCATCTTCGCCAAGGGTGGGCTGATGATCGGCGGCATGGCCGGCATGGCGTTCCTGCTGCACTACGCGATGGGCTGGAACTTCGGCCTGGTGTTCGTGCTGGTCAACCTGCCGTTCTACTGGGTGGCGCTGCGTCGCATGGGCTGGGAATTCACCCTGAAGACCTTCGCTGCGGTCACCGCCTGTGGCGTGCTGACCGACCTGCTGCCGCGCTGGATCGACTTCTCGCACATCAACCCGCTGTATTCGGCGATCGTGGGCGGTGCGTTGTCCGGCCTGGGCATCCTGTTCTTCATCCGGCACCGTGCCAGCCTCGGTGGTATCGGTATCCTGGCGGTGTACCTGCAGCGCACCCGCGGCTGGAGCGCGGGCAAGGTGCAGATGTCCTACGACGCCTGCCTGATGGTGGCCGCCTTCTTCGTGTTGTCGCCGTCGAAGGTGCTGTACTCGGCAATCGGCGCGGTGGTGCTCAGCCTGGTGCTGATGTTCAATCACCGCCCGGGCCGCTACATGGGCGTGTGACGATTCGACGGTAGTGCCGGCCGCTGGCCGGCAACACCTGAGGCGTCCCGAGGCTGCCGGCCAGCGGCCAGCACTACCGGGAGGCCTGTAACCACGGCGGCGACAGCGTCAGCAGCCGCGCATGCACCGGGCAGTCCTCGGCATGCGCACCGGGCAGGTAGCCCAGGCTCATCAGGAACTCGCCGGTGATCTCGCCGCCGGTGAAGCGGAAGGTCTTCTTGAACAGCTTCACCCAGTCGGCCTTGCTGCACGGGTGGTGCGCGTCCAGCCACGCCGCGAAGCTGCCATGGTTGGCCCGCAGCTGCTGGATCACCTGCGCGTTGTGGATTGCCGCCAGCACCTTCAGCCGGTTGCGGATGATGCCTGCGTCCGACAGCAGGCGTTCGATGTCCTGCTCGGCATACGCCGCCACGCGGTCCACATCGAAACCGTCATAGGTAGCGCGGAAGCCCTCGCGCTTCTTCAGGATCGTTTCCCAGCTCAGCCCGGCCTGGTTGATTTCCAGCACCAGCCGCTCGAACAGCTCGCGCTCGTCACGCTGCGGAAAGCCGTACTCGTTGGCGTGGTAGTAGTCGTGCACCGGATGGCCCGGGGCGATGAGGCAGTAACCGCTCATGGGGAAGACTCGTTGGATTCGGGTTCGGGATCGATGGCCAGCGCGGGGCGTCCGCCGATGGACAGCATCGGCCAACGCGGTGGCACAAGAGTGAGTTCGCCATCACGCAGGGCCTGGTTGATCGCCTCGGCCTGGCCGCTGACGGTGCCGAACAGCGAACCGGCCCGGCGCCAGTGGGCATCCCTGCCACGTGCGTACAGCACGCAGTCCGGGCCACGGTGGGTGTACAGCTCGCACAGCAGCACTTCGCCGGTGCCATCGCCGTCCAGGTCGCGATGCACGATCAGGCAGTCGCGCTCGCTCTGGGCGCAGGATTCGCCATTGATCGAACGTGTGGCCAGTGCCTGCCACCAATCGTCCGGCGGCGAGCTGGATCCCTTGGCCAGCTTCAACGTGCGCTGCAGGGCGACGATGTCCTGCGGCCCCTTGTCGAGGCGCTGTCCGTCGTCCCAGCGCGTGGTACGTGCCAGCGCGGCAGCGATCACCTGTGGCGCGTTGGCATCGGCGGTGATGGCTGGATCACGCTGCAGCTCGCGCAGCGCCTGCACGCCACGGCGCCCAAGATCGAAGCGCAGCACGTTGACGTCGCTGCTGGTGATCGCCGGCGGGTCCGCGCGCAGCCGCTCCAGCTGGCTGGACAGGGTCAGCCGCACCGGGTCCAGCAGCGGCGAGTTGCCCAGCAAGGCCAGTGCCAGCACCGCCCAGCACATCCATCGGTTGACCGGCTCCAGCATCTGCAACCAGCGGCTCTGCCGGCGCAGCACCGCCAGCGCGTAGCCCACGGCATAGCCGGCCACGGCCAACGCGACGAGTACTGCCCAGAACCGGTCCATGGTCCAGCCGTACTGCACCACGCGCAGGCCCAGTGCGTACAGCGCCAGTGCGGCGTAGACCGGCAGTGCCAGCAGGCTGGCTTCAACCAGCCGGCGCAGCAGCAGGGGGTAGGGAGCGCTGTCTTCTCCCTGCTGGTAGACCGCATTGGTGAACGTCACCAGCAGCAGCGACAGCACCAGCAGCAGGCTGGCGGCCGAGCGGGTCTTCCACAGCGGTTCCAGCCCGGTCAGCGGCAGGCTCAGCACGAACAGCACGGCGATGAACGACAGCAGCGGCAGCAGTCCGCGGCAGATCGCGAACAGCACCTGGCGGGTGATCTGGATCGCGCGGTGCTGGGTGCGCCCGATCAGCACGCCGAACCCGGCCAGGCTGCCGGTGGCCAGTGCGATGAACGCGTCCTGCCGGAACAGGTCACGGAAGACGGTCACGTCGAGCAGCTGGAACAGCGCCGCCCACAGCCACAACAGCAGCCAGGTCAGCCCGGTGAACAGCGCCGCCAGGGCCAGGGTCAGGCCGTTCTGCCAGGCGCGCTCGAACAGCTCCGGATAGCTGGCGCGCCAATGCCCGTGCTGCAACTGGAACTGCCACCAGGGCAGGGCCACGAACACTGCTACGGCCATGCCCACGGTCAGCGGGAACTGCAGCGCGCCCGATTCCAGTGCGGTCTCGCCGTTGAGGTTCCAGCCGATCCAGGCGGCCAGCGCCAGCACCACCACCGAGCCGAGCACCGCCTGCAGCCACAGGCGGCGCTGGCCCAGCTCGACCAGGCTCAATGCCACCGCGCTGGGAATGGCCAGCACCCAGGCGTACCAGCAGTAGCGCCAGCCGATATCGCGGAACGGCCACGCATCGGACAGTTCCTGCGCGGCATACAGCATCAGACCCTGCAGCAGGGCGATCAGGACGATGGCGCTGCGTGCCGGCAGGGTCAGGGGCGATGAAGACTGCATCGATGACCTTCCATGGCAAAGCACCATCCTAGCCCATCGCGGTTCGGCGCCATCGCGCGACCATCCCGCCCCCAGCAGGTAGAATGGGCCCATGCCTGTAACGCCGACCTCCCTTGCCGATCACCTGCTCGTCGCGCTGCCGTCGCTGCTCGACGCGACCTTTGCCCGCAGCGTCGCGCTGATCTGCCAGCACGACGAGAACGGCGCAATGGGCGTGCTGGTCAACCAGCCTTCCGAGTACACGCTGGGTGAAGTGCTTGCACAGATGGACATCACCACCGGTGATGGCGACCTGCAGGCGCGCATGGTGCTCAATGGCGGCCCGGTGCATCCCGAACGCGGCTTCGTCATCCATGACGACGCGCGCGCGTGGGATTCCAGCCTGACCGTGGGCGAGGGCCTGTACCTCACCACCTCGCGCGACATCCTCGAAGCGATGGCGCGCGGCGAAGGCCCGGCCAATGCCGTGGTCACCCTCGGCTGTGCCGGTTGGGGTGCAGGGCAGCTGGAAAGCGAGCTGTCCGAGAACAGCTGGCTGACCGTGCCGGCCGATGCCGAGCTGGTGTTCCAGCTGCCGCTGGAGCAGCGCTGGCAGGGTGCGGCCTCGCGCATCGGCGTGGACTTGTTCCGTCTGACCGATTACAGCGGCCATGTCTGAGCCGACCGCGCCCGCACCGGTGTCTGCTGCCCCGGCGATCCGCCGTGACGGCACCGTTCTGGGGTTCGACGTCGGCTCTCGCCGCATCGGCGTGGCCATCGGCAGTGCCTTCGCTGCGCATGCGCGCGCGGTGGCGGTGGTCGACGTGCACGGCAATGGCCCGGACTGGACCGCGATCGAACGCCTGCTCAAGGAATGGAAACCCGACGGCCTGGTGGTCGGCGACCCGCTGACCCTGGATGGCCAGGACCAGCCCAACCGCAAGCGTGCGCAGGGCTTCGCCCGCCAGCTGCGGGAACGCTTCAAGCTGCCGGTGGTGATGATCGACGAGCGTTCCAGCTCGGTCGAAGCCGCACGCCGCTTTGCCGTCGAGCGCGCCGAAGGGCGCAAGCGCCGCCGTGATGCGGCCGCTCTCGACGCCGTCGCCGCCGCGGTGATCATCGACCGCTGGCTGTCGTCCCCCGACGACGCCACCCCCATTCCCTGACTGCACGACTCCCGCCATGACTGCCCAGCAAATCGATGCCTCCGGACGCCTGCGCCACCTGTTGACCCTCGAGGGCCTGCCGCGCGAAACCCTGCTGCAGTTGCTCGACCGGGCAGGGCAGATCCGCGATGCCGCGGTCGGTCGTGTCGGCAACAAGCGCCACGTGCTGGCCGGTTCGGCGGTGTGCACGCTGTTCTTCGAACCGTCCACGCGCACCCGCAGCTCGTTCCAGCTGGCTGCGCAGCGCCTGGGCGCCGATGTGCTGAACTTCGATGCCTCGACCTCGTCCACGCGCAAGGGCGAAACCGCCTGTGACACGCTGCGCAACCTGGAAGCGATGGGCGTACGCGGCTTCGTGGTGCGCCACCCCGATGATGGCGCCGTGGCCGCGCTGGCCGAAGCGGCCGGCGAGGGCACCGCGCTGATCAATGCCGGTGACGGCCGCAGCTCGCACCCGACCCAGGGCCTGCTGGACATGCTGACCCTGCGCCAGGCCAAGGGCCCGGATTTCTCGAAGCTGAAGGTGGTGATCGTCGGCGACGTAAAGCACTCGCGCGTGGCCCGCACCGACCTGCATGCGCTGCGCACGCTGGGCGTGGGCGAGATCCGCGTGTGTGGCCCGCAGTCGCTGCTGCCCGACGACGAGACCCTGAAGGGCTGCGTGGTCGGCGATGATTTCGACGCGATGCTGGAAGGCGTCGACGCGCTGATGATGCTGCGCCTGCAGCGCGAGCGCATGGAAGAAGGCCTGGTGCCGTCGCTGGAGCAGTACCACGCGCAGTACGGCCTGACCAACGAACGCCTGGCGCGCGCGGGCAAGGATGCCGCGGTGCTGCACCCGGGCCCGATCAACCGCGGCGTGGAAGTGACCGACGAGGTGGCCGACGGCCCGCAGTCGTGGGTGCTGCGCCAGGTCGCCAACGGCGTCGCGGTGCGCATGGCCGTGCTGGAAACGCTGCTGGGCTGATCGCCACTCTGGTAGGTGTCAACCTTGGTTGACACTGCTGGTGTGGTGGGTGCCAACCTTGGTTGGCACTGGCCTACCCGGACCAAGGTGATTTCCCGATGTTCAGGGAACATGCGCCCGCCCATGCTCTTCTGCATGAACAGCACCCGACTCCTGCTAGGCCGTCATTCCAGTATCGGCCAGAGCTACATCCTCACGACGAACGTGCATGGCCGGGCGGCTCTGTTCGCCAATGAAGCCGTTGCGGCTACCGCCATGCAGGAGTTCCAGCGTCTGGATCTGGAAGGTCTGACCCATTCGATCGCCTACGTGGTCATGCCGGATCACGTCCACTGGTTGATGCAGCTGCGCGCGGCATCGCTCGACGTTGTCATGAAGCGCTTCAAGTCGCGTACGGCGGTGTACGCAAACAGGGTACTGGGCAGGGTAGGGCGCTTCTGGCAGTCCTGCTATCACGATCACGCGATCCGCTCTGATGAATCGCTGTTCCGGCACGCAATGTATGTGATGGCGAAGCCGATCAGGGCGGGGCTGGCAACGCAGCTTGGCGAATACCCGCATGCGTGGTGTGAGTGGGAACTCGAAGGTTACTGTGCCAAGGCGGAGTTCATGGGGGCGGACAGATAGTGCCAACCAAGGTTGGCACCCACCGAAAGCAGGTTCCAACCTTAGTTGGTACCTACCCAAACCAGGCTCCAACCAAGGTTGGCAGCTACCAGAAGCTGCGGTTCAGCGCTTCTGCGCGAACAGCCACGCCCACATCGCCGGGTCGGCGTAGGTGGCGTCCCAGGCATTGTGATTGCCTTCCGGGTACTCGGTGTAGCGCACGTCGCGTGCGTGGGTGCCCTGGAATGCGCTGTGCAGCCTGCGGTCGTCATCCGGCGGAACCACGTCATCCTGCGCGCCGTGGAAGATCCAGATGGGGGTGTGTTGCAGTCGCCTGGCGATCACGGCATAGGGATCGGATTCCTGGGCCACCTGTTCAACGAACAGGGTCGGCCGCTTCGCGCGCGGTACGAACACGGCACCGCATACCGGCACGATCGCGGCAAAGCGGTGCGGGTCATCCAGCGCAATGTTCCAGCTGCCGTAGCCGCCCATCGACATGCCGGTCAGGTACTGGCGCGCCGGATCGGCGCCGAATTCGGCGATGGTCGCGTCCAGCGCAGCCACGGCCATGCGGTTGTTGCGGCCGCTCCATTCCGAGTGCTTCGCTGCCTGCGGGAAGACGACCAGGGCCGGGAAGTCGGCGTGCTCGCGCAGATACGGCCCCAGTCCCGAATACGTCTGCTTGACGCCGTCCCGGCCGCGTTCGCCCGAGCCGTGCAGGAACAGGATCACCGGGATGCCCATGCTGTTGCCGGAGTGTGCGGGGCCTCCCGTCCGCACTCCGGCCGGAATGAAGACCTGGTAGTAGGCGGTCTCTCCGTCCACCTTCACGGCGCGGCCTTCGAAGTGGCCGCGCGCGCTGTGGGGTGTGCTGGCGCAACCGGCCAACATCATCAGCGACAGCAGTGGCAGCCAGCGGGGAAGCGATCGCAGCATGACGGAGCCCCAGTACATGGAATCCCTTTCATGCTATCCCCGCTCGTGCGCCAATGCCTTCTGCAGCGCAATAGGCCCCATCGGCAATCGTTTGCGCAGTGGGCACACGCGGAGCAGAATGCGGAGAGCTATCGGAGTGGCGCAGCCGCACATCATGGAACGAGGCAAAGGGATTATGGTCTGCGCGGCGCTGCTGGTGCTGGTCGCGGGATTGACATGGAAGGGGCTGCAGGCAGGCACGCATTCCGTGCCGGAAGCTTCCGACAGCCAGAGTGAGCCTGGCAGAGCGCCACCTTCGCAGTCTCCGCACCCGGCGGCGCGGCTGAACCGGGCCGATGCAGACTATCAGACCGCAGTCTGGTTGCTTCCGCGGGCGCAGGAACTGGCCAGTCGTTCCGACGCAGGTGATGCCGAGGCGAGCTATGAGCTCAGCCTCATCTATGGGGAATGCGTCTCGTTCTTCGATCCAACCCAGGACGAACCCACGGGCATGCCGCCCGATCGCAGGCCGGCGTTGTATCGCAGTGGTGCCTGGCTGTCCCAGCGTTGCGACGGCATCGATCGACAGGACGCGGGTGAAGCGTCGTTCCGCTACCGCCGACGGGCCGCCGAGCAGGGGCACTTTGCCGCGCAGATCATCGAGCGCTACTTTGGCGGCATGCTGCAGGGCGCATCGAGGCCTTCCACGGATGAACAGGTGTCGATCATCGAGAAGGCGCTTGCCCGCAACGATGGCCAGGCCTATCTCGCCTTGTCGGAAGGCCTGTCCTACGACCCGGGTGGCGTGCATGAGGCGCTGGCGCCCTATCCGGCCGGCACCGACGTGGATGCTGCTGCGTGGATGCTTGCTGCCTGCGATGCCGGTGTGCCGTGTGGCGCGGATTCGGTGCTGCTGCACGAGCTGTGTGGCACTGCAAGCCTGTGTGGCGAGGATTCGGTCGAGGCCGCACTCGGATTGAAACTGTCTCCGGAGGAGCTCGTCGTGGCGCGGCAGCAGGCCGATGCGCTGGCCATCCGGTCACGTGACCTGCGCGGGCGCCGCTGAGCGCAGGCCGTCAGTCCGCGCGCGGGAAACTGGCGATGATGTCCAACTGCTCCTTCGCCTCCGCATTGCCTTCGGCCGCCGCCGCCTGCACCTGCGCCATGTCCGGGTGCAGGACCACCAGCAGTGGATTCTCACAGACCGGGCAGTCGTACTCGGTGGCGTCCTCGTCCAGCTCCATCACCATGGCGCGCGAGCTGCCCTTCCATTCGCAGGCCGGGCAGGTGTGCTGCTGGTCGCGCCAGCCGGGCTGGAAATAGTTCTCGATCGTTGTTGCCATGGGATGTTCCGGGAAGGGAAGGGGGCCGGAGCCCTGCGTCGCAGGGCTCCGCGCCAGCAGGGATCAGTGCAGCAGCACCAGCGTGGCCAGGCCGAGGAAGGTGAAGAAGCCCATCGAGTCGGTCACGGCCGTCAGGAAGATGCCACTGGCCAACGCCGGATCGAAGCCGAAGCGCTTCAGGGTGAGTGGCACCAGCACGCCGGCCAACGCCGCGAACAGCAGGTTGCAGGTCAGTGCAATGGCGATCACTGCCGACAGCCCTGGCGAGTGGAACCAGGCCAGCACGATCAGGCCCAGGATCGAGCCGAGCAGCAGGCCGTTCAGCGCGGCGACCCGCACCTCCTTCCACAGCAGCGTGCGCGCGTTGGAGGCACCGACCTGGCCCAGCGCCAGGCCGCGCACCATCAGCGCCAGCACCTGGGTGCCGGCATTGCCGCCGAGGCCGGCCACGATCGGCATCAGCACTGCCAGCGCGACCAGCTTGTCGATCGTGCCCTCGAAGTGGCCGACCACGCTGGAAGCCAGGAAAGCCGTGCACAGGTTGACCGACAGCCACATCAGGCGGCGGCGCATCGCGCGCCAGACTGGACTGAACAGATCCTCGTCCTCGTCCAGACCGGCGGCGCCCAGCGCCTGGTGCTCGGCCTGGCCGCGGATGATGTCGACCACGTCATCGATGGTGATGCGGCCAACGAGGATGTTGTTCTCGTCCACCACCGGCGCGGAGATCCAGTCATGGTCGGAGAACTGCCGCGCGACCTCCTGGTCGCTCTCGCCGACGTCGATGGCCGGCTGCTCGTCGTCGATCAGGCGGTTGATCGGCGTGGTGTCCTCATGGGTCACCAGTGCTGCCAGCGACACACGGCCGAGGTACTGGTGCCGCCGGCTGACCACGAACAGGTGGTCGGTGTGGTCGGGCAGCTCGCCGCGCAGGCGCAGGTAGCGCAGCACCACGTCGACGTTGACGTCGGCGCGGACCGTCACTACGTCCGGATTCATCAGGCGGCCGGCGCTGTCCTCGGGGTAGGACAGCACCTGTTCCAGCCGCTCGCGGTTCTCGCGGTCCATCGACTTGAGGACTTCGTCGATGACCGTGTCTGGCAGGTCTTCGACCAGGTCGGCCAGATCGTCGATGTCCAGGTCTTCGACCGCGGCGATGATCTCGTCCGGGTCCATGTCTGCGAGCAGGCTTTCGCGCACGTCTTCGCCGACGTGGACCAGGACCTCGCCATCGTCTTCCGGATCGACCAGGCCCCACACCACCTCGCGCTTGCCGGGCGGCAACGACTCGAGCAGGTTGCCGATCTCGGCCGGGGCCAGGGTGTTGACCAGGCGACGCACCGGGCCCAGCCGTCCGCTGTCCAGTGCATCGGACAGCATCCGCAGTTGGCGCGCAGTCTTGTCGTGGCGTACAGCTTCAGCCATCGCAGCTCCCGCGGGATAAGAAAAGCCGCGATCCCGGCAAGGATGCGGCAACAGGGGTGTTCAGCGCGTCATTATCGCAAGGGGATGTTTCAGCGCATACCCCGACGGGAGGCTGGGGTCAGATCCCTTTTCCACAGGAAAAGGGATCTGACCCCGCGCGTGCATGCCCGGCGAATCAGCAGGGTGCTCAGGGCGTATCCGCCACCAGCGCCAGCCAGCGTTCGATGGCGCGGCGGTCGCGCGCGGACAGCAGCTTCGGCGCACGGGCGCGCAGTGTCCCCAGGTCGGCTTCGCGGATCGCACGGCGTACCTCCAGCAGCGTGCCCGGGTGCAGGCTGAATTCGGTCAGGCCCAGCGCCAGCAGCAGTGGGGTCATCCGCGCATCGCCTGCCATCTCGCCGCAGACCGCCACCGGAATGCGATGCCGCGCGCCGGTCTCGATCACCATCTGCAGCAGCCGCAGCACGGCCGGATGCAGCGGTGAATACAGCTCGCCCAGTGCCTCGTTGTTGCGGTCGGCGGCGAGCAGGTACTGCACCAGGTCGTTGGTGCCGATCGACAGGAAGTCGACCAGGTCGATGAAGCTCTCCAGTGCCAGCGCCGCGGCCGGCACCTCGATCATCGCACCCAACGGCACATGGTCGGACACCATGTGGCCTTCGCCGCGCAGCTGTTCGGTCAGCTTGAGCATGCGTCGGCGCACCGCCAGCAGCTCCTCGCGGGTGCTGACCATCGGCACCAGCACGCGTAGCTTGCCGTAGGCCGAGGCACGCAGGATCGCGCGCAGCTGGGTATCGGCCACCTTCGGCCGTGCCAGCGACAGGCGTACCCCGCGCAGTCCCAGGGCCGGGTTCTCTTCATTGCTCAGGGTCAGGCCGGTGCGGTCGGCCTTGTCCGCACCCAGGTCGAGCGTGCGGATGGTGACCGGTCGCCCGCTCATGCCCAACGCGGCATCGCGGTAGGTCTGGAACTGTTCTTCTTCGTCCGGCAGCTCGTTGCGCTGCAGGAACAGGAACTCGGTGCGGTACAGGCCCAGCCCCTGCGCACCCAGCGCGTGCGCCTGGGTCACATCCTCCAGCGATTCGGCATTGGCCAGCAGGGCGATGTCGACCTGGTCGCGGGTACGGCTGGGCTTGCTGCGCAGGCGGCCGAGCTCGCGCTGCTCGCGCGCATGTTCTTTCAGCCGGGCGCGGTAGTCCCGCAGATTGTCGGCCTGCGGGTTGGCGGTGATGCTGCCGTCGGCGCCGTCGATGATCAGCACATCGCCATCGGCGATGCGGCTGAGCAGCTGCGGCACGTTGACGATCAGTGGCAGGTGCAGGCTGCGTGCCAGGATCGCGCTGTGCGACAGCGCGCTGCCGGCGGCAGTGACGATGCCGACCACGCCCTGGGCCTGCAGTTGCGCCAGCTCGGACGGGGCGATGTTGTCGCAGACCAGGATCTCGCCGGCCAGGCCCTTCACCGCCGGTGGCCGTTCGGGCTGCAGGAAGGCGTGGATGCGGCCGATCACGTGGTCGAGATCGTCCATGCGGCTCTTCAGGTAGGCATCGTCCATGCCATCGAAGACCTTGGCCAGGCGGTCGCGCTGCAGGCGCAAGGCATAGCCGGCGCTGTACGGGCCGCTGCGGATCAGCTCATCCAGCCCGAACAGCAGCTCGGGGTCATCCAGCAGCAGGGCATGCAGGTCGAGGAACTCGCCTGCCTCCTGGTTCAATGCACCCTGCAGGCGCTGCCGCAGTTCGTGCATTTCCACGCGTGCGGCGTCCACCGCCCGGTGCAGGCGGGCCAGTTCGGCCTCGACCTGGCTGGTTGCGACACGTTGTTCAGCGACTTCCAGTGCATGCGGCAGGCGTACGCGGGCCCGGCCCATCGCAGTGCCACGGGCCGCACCATGACCGGCCAGCAGCTGTACCGGCCGCTGGCCGGAACCGAGCTGCCCGGCGCGTGCGCGTGGCACGCTCAGTTGTCCTCGTCGAAGCGGCGTTCGAACAGGCCGACCACCGCCTCCATCGCGGCGGCTTCGTCCTCGCCGTTGATCCGCACCGTGACCGGAGTGCCCTGGCCAGCGGCCAGCAGCATTACGCCCATGATGCTCTTGGCGTTGATCTCACGGCCCTTGGCGGCCATGGTCACGTTGCAGCGGAACGGCGCCAGGGTCTGCACCAGCTTGGCGGTGGCCCGGGCGTGCAGGCCCAGGCGGTTGCTGACGGTGAGTTCTCGTTCAAGCATCGTCGACTATCGCTCCATTACGGGTACCCGCCGCGGCTGTGGCGGGCAGTTGATCCAGTCCCTGTTCCGGATAATTCATCACCCGCAGCAACATCGGCAGGCTCAGCGCCGACACCCGGCGAACCGGGGTCCCCAGCCGGGCCAGCTGCCCGGCAAGGTTGGCGGGGCTGGCGCCGTACAGGTCGGTCAGGATCAGCACGCCTTCCCCCCCATCGACCCGCCGCAGGGCGGCCGAGGCGAGCGGGAGCAGGGCGTCCAGGTCTGCGTCGAACGGTACTTCGAAAGCTTCGGTTTTCAGCGGCAACTGCCGCAGGAGCCGGGTCGCCACGTCAAGCAGGGCGGTCCCGACCCCGGGATGTGTTACGAGGAGAATGCCACAGGTCATTACTGCACGTTAACAGGTCAAGGTGAATCGGCGATAGCAGCAGATGAGGGGCACTGTGTCCCGTATTCAGCGTTACCGGGGTCAGAGCCCTTTTCCCCTGGAAAAGGGATCCGACCCCATGCGTTTTTCGATGCCTGACCGGGATTCATCCACGCATGGCGTGGATCTACCGTGTCGACCAAGGTCGACACCTACCAACAGCAACACCGCCTCGCCATCCCACGGAATGCCGCTTTTGCTTTTGCTGTTGCCGGCCAGCGGCCGGCACTACCAGCGGGTGCCGGGTGCAGCCCGGCCGACCCCCTCAGTCCTGTTCGCGGTGATACGTCGCCACGTCTTCCCAGCCCATCTCGCGGGCATGCCGCGCCATGCGCTCGGCCAGGAACACCGAGCGATGCTTGCCGCCGGTGCAGCCGAACGCCACGGTCACATAGCTGCGGGTGCCATCGCCCAGCTTCGGCAGCCAGGTATCGAGGAAATCCATCAGCTGGGTCAGGTAACGCTGCACGTCCGGCTGCGCTTCCAGGTAGTCGCGCACGCCGGGCTCACGACCGCTGAGCGCACGCAGATCCGGATCCCAGTGCGGATTGGGCAGCACCCGCGCATCGAACACGAAGTCCGCCTCGGCCGGTACGCCGCGCTTGTAGGCGAACGATTCGAACAGCAGCGACAGGCGCGTGGCGTGGTCCAGCGCGAACTCGGTGATGATGCGCCGCCGCAGCTGGTGCACATTGAGGTTGCTGGTGTCGATCACCGCATCGGCCTCGCGGCGCAGCGGCGCGGTCAATTCACGCTCGCGGGCGATCGCTTCGGGCAGTGACAGGCCCAGCTGGCTCAACGGATGGCGGCGGCGGGTGTCGGCGTAGCGCTTGAGCACCGCCTCGTCGCTGGCTTCGAAGAACAGCACCTTCACTTCCACGCCGGCGTCGGTGGCGAGCTGCCGCCAATCGCCCAGTTGGCTCAGGTCGGCCTGGCCGCGCACGTCGATGCCCACCGCCAGCCGGCGCGGCGCGCTGCCGTCATGGTTGGCCAGCAGGCTGCGCACGAAGTCCGGCAGCAGGTGGATCGGCAGGTTGTCCGAGCAGTAGTAGTCCTGGTCCTCGAAGGTCTTCAGGGCGACGGATTTACCCGAGCCGGACAGGCCGCTGACGATGATCAGGGTCGGGGCGGTGGGGGTTGCGGTGCTCATGGACAGGCTCTTCGAAGGGCAGGGGAATCAGGGTGTTCGCCGTTCCAGCAGGTTGCTGTGACGGGCGATGAACATCGCCGCCGGGTCGATGCCCTTGGTGCGCAGGATGTGCAGGCGGGTGGCGGCCTCGGTCAGCACGGCCAGGTTGCGGCCAGGCATCACCGGCAGCGTGATCAGCGGTACATCCAGGTCCAGCACATGGCGGGTGCCCGAATCGCCGGTCAGGCGCTCGTAGCCATGCGGGGTGGGTTCGGTCATCGGCTTGGTCAGGTGGACGATCAGCCGAAGGTACTTGTTCTTCTTTACAGCCGTGTCGCCGAACATCTCGCGCACGTTCAGCACGCCCAGGCCGCGCACTTCCAGCAGGTCCTGCAGCAGTTCGGGACAGGTGCCGTCGAGCACGTCCGGGGCGATCTGGGTGAATTCGGGGGCATCGTCGGCGACCAGGCGGTGGCCGCGGCTGAGCAGCTCCAGTGCCAGCTCGCTTTTACCCGACCCGGCCTCGCCGGTGATCAGCACGCCGATGGAGTAGATCTCCATGAACACGCCATGCAGGATCACCCGCGGCGCCAGCGTGCGGGCCAAGTGGTAGGACAGGTGGTTGAGCAGTTCGTGGCCGCGCTTGGGCGACAGCCACAGCGGCGTGCCGGATTCGTCAGCGGCGGCACGGAGGTCTTCCGGGCAGGCCTGGTTGCGGGTCAGCACCAGCGCCAGCGGGTGCGACTGCATGATCTTTTCGATGGTCTCCCAACGCTGGCGCGGCTCCAGCGCATCCAGCCAGGACAGTTCCTCGGTGCCCAGGATCTGCACCTTGTTGGGGTAGATCGCATTGAGATAACCAGCCAGCGATGGACGCCGCGAGACCGTGTTGCCGGCCTCCAGTTCGCGCTTCTCGCCGGACTTGCCGGCAGCCCAGCGCAGCCCCAGCCGCTCGCGCTGCTGTTCGAACAGTTCACGGGCGGTGATGCTGGTATTCATGCGGCACTCGCAGGTGGGGTCATGTCCAGCGCCTCGCGCAGCGCCCGGGCATCGCCCGCTTCGCGCAGGGCCTGGCGGATCTCCGGCGCCGAGAACAGCTCGGCCAGCTCGGACAGCAGCATCAGGTGCTGGTGGGTGTAGTGGGCGGGGACGGCCATGGCGAACACCAGGTCCACCGGCTCGTCGCCGCCGAAGTCGACCGGGGAGGCCAACCGCAGCAGGGCGCCGCGGGGGCGGTCCAGGGTTGGCGCGCGGCCGTGGGGAATGGCGATGCCGTGACCGATCGCGGTGCTGCCCAGCGCTTCGCGCTGGCACAGGTTCAGATAGATCTGTTCGGCGTTGGCCTGGCGGCAGGCCAGCAACCCGGCGGCGGCCTGCAGGACGCTGTCGCGGTCGGTGGCCGTGCAGAGCTGGGTCTGCACGGCCGCCAGGAGGTCAGTCAGGGGCATGTCTGCGGGGAACGGTGGCGATCAGCCACCATTGTCGCCCACCGGCAGCGGTGCGTGCTGCTGTTTTTTCTCCTTGTGCTTGATCACCAGACGGTCAAGCTTGTCCGCAAGCAGGTCGATCGCGGCATACATGGTCTGGGCATTGGCCTCAGCGTGCAGGGTCTGGCCGGGAATGTTGAGGCTGGCGTCGACGTGGTGTTCGGTCTTCTGCAGCTTGAGGGTCACCCGCGCTTCGCAGTGCTGGTCGAAGTGTTTGCCGATCCGGGCCAGCTTCTCCTCTACATAGGACTGCAGGGCCGGGGTGACTTCGACATCTTTGCCAAACGTTTCGATGCGCATCGGGTTTCTCCTGTGTTCGGATGTGCCAATGAACCTCTCCGCCGGGCGCGGCGGCGCGTCAAGCGATTCTGACCCTTTCGTGCGAGGCGGAAATGTTCATGGCTTCACGATACTTCGCCACGGTGCGTCGCGCTACTGGAATTCCCGACGATTTGAGCAGGTCAGCCAGCTTGGCGTCAGAAAGCGGCTTGCGCGGGTTCTCGTCGTCGATCAGGCGCCGGATCATCGCCTGGATGGCCGTGCTGGACGCCTCGCCACCGCCCTCGGTATCGATGCCCGAGGCGAAGAAGGCGCGCAGCGGCAGGGTGCCGCGCGGGGTACGCACGTGCTTGCGGGCGATCGCGCGCGAGACCGTGGATTCGTGCAGGCCGAGTTCGGCGGCGATCTCGCGCAGGGTCAGTGGACGCAGTGCCTGCTCGCCGAATTCAAGGAAACCGGCCTGCTGCAGGATCAGGCTGCGCACGACGCGCAGCAGGGTTTCGCCGCGCTGCTGCAGTCCTTTCAGCAGCCAGCGCGCTTCCTGCAGCTGGGTACGCAGGTAGCCGGCATCGGCATCGCCACAACGTCGGATCAGCTGTTCGTAGCCGCGGTGGATCACCACCTTCGGACCGGCGTGCGCGGCCAGCGCTGCGCGCCACACGCCGTTCTGCCGCCACACCACCACATCCGGCACCACGTAGGTGTCCGGCGACAGCGGTGCGATCTGCGTGCCCGGGCGCGGGTCCAGCGAACGCAGCAGGGTGACCGCCGTCTCGACCTCGTCCAGGGGCTGTTTCAGTTCATGGGCCAGCCCGGCGACGCCACTGCGCGGCAGCCGTTCCAGCGGGCCTGCGGCAATCTGTCGCGCCAACACCAGGCCAGGTGTATCGTCGGCCAGCACATCCAGCTGCAGCTGCAGGCATTCGCCGAGCGTGCGTGCAGCCACGCCGACCGGGTCGAAACGCTGGATGCGATGCAGCACAGCGAGGATCTCATCCTCGTCGGCGTGGATCGCCGGCAACAGGGTTTCGGCGATGGTGGCCAGCGGTTCGCGCAGGTAGCCGTCGTCGTCCAGCGCATCGATCAGTGCAGCGCCGATGCTGCGGTCATGCGTGGAAAGATGCGACAGGTGCAACTGCCACAGCAGGTGGTCGGCCAGCGTTTCGGTTTCGGCCACGCGTTCGGCGGCGCTGCCGATATCGTCGTCATCGTCGAAGCTGCCTCCGCTACCGGACGCGCTCCAGTCCAGTTCGGCCGGTGCCCAGTCGTCGCCGGCATCGGTGCGTTCTGCGGGAGCTTCGCTGTCGTTGCCATCGCCGCCTTCGCTGGCGGTGCTGCCATCGTTGCTGTCGGCCCAGTCCAGCAGCGGATTGCTCTCCACCGCCTGTGCGATTTCCAGCTCCAGCTCGGTGCTCGACATCTGCAGCAGCTTGATCGCCTGCTGCAGCTGGGGCGTCAGCACCAGCTGCTGTCCCAACGATGTCTGCAGCCGAGTCTTCATGCCTGTGCCGAAAGGAAGGAGAGGGACCCGGCGACTGCTTCACAGCTTGAAGGAATCCCCGAGGTAGACGCGACGCACATCGGCGTTGTCCAGGATCGCTTCCGGCGAACCCTGGGCCAGCACGCTGCCCTCGGCGAGGATATACGCGCGGTCGCAGATACCCAAGGTCTCGCGCACGTTGTGGTCGGTGATCAGCACGCCGATGCCACGTTGCTTGAGATGGGTGACGATGCGCTGGATCTCGCCGACCGAGATCGGGTCGACACCGGCGAACGGTTCGTCGAGCAGGATCAGGCGTGGCTGCGCGGCCAGGGCACGGGCGATCTCGCAGCGGCGGCGCTCGCCACCGGACAGGCTGGCGCCGAGCTGGTCGGCGACGTGGCCCAGCTGCAGTTCGTCGAGCAGGCTGTTCAATTCGCGCTCGCGGCCCTTCGAGTCAAGGTCCTCGCGCAGCTCCAGCACCAGGCGGATGTTGTCGGCCACGGTCAGCTTGCGGAACACCGACGGCTCCTGCGGCAGGTAACCCACGCCCTGCTTGGCCCGGGTATACATCGGGTCGCCGGTGATGTCCTTGCCGTCGAGCACGATGCTGCCGGCGTCAGCCGCAACCAGGCCGACGATCATGTAGAAGCAGGTGGTCTTGCCGGCGCCGTTGGGGCCGAGCAGGCCGACCACTTCACCGGCGTCGAGGGTCAGCCCGAAGTCCTTGACGACTTCGCGTTGCTTGTACTTCTTGCGCAGGCCCTTGGCGACGAGCATTACTTCCTGCTCCCGGCCGGCGGTGCCGGCGTAGTGGCCTTGGGCTGTGCCGCAGGTGCGGCCGGGGTCTTGTTCTTCGGCGGGATGACGGTGCGCACGCGGCTGCCGTCGCCACCGGAGTTCATTTCGCCGGTGCGGGTGTTGTAGACCATGCGCTGGCCGGCATTGGTGCCGCGCGCGCTGGTGACCTTGTAGTTGCCGGTCAGGGTGATGATCTCGGTCTTGATGTCGTAGTCGATGCGATCGGCCAGCGCGTCCATCCAGGTGCCATCATCGAGCTGCTGCTTCATCTTGGCCTGTTTGCCGGTGAACACCGCACGCACGGGCTCGCCGTCCTTGAGGTAGATCTCGGCCTCGGACGAGCGCAGGTCCAGCGTGCCCTGGGTGATGATCACGCCCTGCGACAGCACGGTCTTGCCGTCGCCGGTGAGCATGCCCGACTGGGCGCCGGAATCGATGTGCATGTCTTCGTTGCGGTCGGTGGACTTGGCGAAGGCGGCGCTGGGGACAAGAAGACCGAGCGCGAGTACGGCGGCAAAGGGAATCTTCATCGGGGTCCGTTCTACCGGTAGGGGCCGCCCGGGCGGGCCGGGGGCGGGAGGGGGGGGCTGCCGGCCTTGCGCCTGTCCGGAGACGTCGCAGGCTGACGGCGGAATCAGCGTTTGGGCGTGTAGCGGCCCTTGGACTGGCTGAGGAAATGATACGTGTTGTTCTTCGAATCCACTTCGAAGCCGACGCCGGACTGTTCCATGCCCGGGCGGGTCATGGTCACCAGGGCGTCGGTGCGGGCGCGGTTCTCCCTCGGGAACACGTCCAGGTGGTCGGTGCGGAAGGTGGTCGGCACCGTGCCGGGGCCGGCCGGGCTGTCGCCCGCCACATTGCCGCGCAGCTTCATCTCGTCGCCCTTGGCGCTGAGCCAGCCGGTCTCGGCACGCAGGGTCCAGTGCCTGCCATCCTTGTCCGGCATCTCGAACAGCGGGGTGGCGATGTTGATGGTCTGGTCGCCGCGCTGGCGTTCCAGCAGCGGCGCGCGCAGGGTGGTCGATTCCTTGCCGTGCTCATCCAGGGCGACAATCTGGAAGTCGTGCAGGATGTAGTCCACGCCGACCTCCTGGCCGCCGTTGGCTGGCCCCTTGTCGCGATTGCGCAGTGCGGCCCAGCTGCTGAGCAGGGCCGCCAGCAGCAGGCCGATGCCGAGCAGGGTGCGCCAGTTCACGGTGGGCAGGTTCATGCGCCGAACCTCGCCAGCACCGCATCCACATGACCCTGCGCGGCCAGCAGGATGTCGCACAGCTCACGTGCGGCGCCCCGTCCGCCCTCGGTACGGGTCTGCCAATGCACGCGCTCGGCAATCCATGGGTGGGCATTGGCCGGAGCGACGGCCAGGCCGACCGCGCCCAGCGGTGCCAGGTCGGGCAGGTCATCGCCCATGAACGCCACCTGTTCCAGGCCGATGCCGTGCTGTGCGCTCAGGGCCTGCACGCTGGCCAGCTTGTCGCCCACGGCAATCTGGGTGTCGATGCCGAGGTCGGCGCCGCGCTTGAGCGCCGACTGGCTGTTGCGCGCGGTGATCAGTACGGGGTGGATACCGTGCTGCTGCAGCAGTTTCAGGCCCAGACCGTCCTGCACGAAGTACGCCTTGCTCTCGTTGCCGTCCTTGTCGTAGTACAGCCGACCGTCGGTGAGGGTGCCGTCCACGTCGAAGCAGGCCAGGCGGATACGGGCCGCGGCGGCATGCAGGTGGGCGGGGAAGGCGGGCAGGGGGGACCAGGGCATCAGGGCGGCAGGCTCGTTGGGGGCGGGTGCGGCGTTACAGACTGAATGGGGTCTATGGACTGTCGGTTAAACCACCCGGGCCCGCAACAGGTCATGAATGTTCAGGGCACCGACTGCGCGGCCCTGGCCATCGACCACGATCAGGCCGGTGATCTTGTGGGTCTCCATCAGCCGGGCCGCCTCGACGGCCAGCTGGTCGGCGCCGATGGTGCGCGGGTTGCGCGTCATCACATCGGCGATCTTGGCGGTGCGCACGTCCAGCGCACTGTCCAGCGCGCGGCGCAGGTCGCCGTCGGTGAACAGGCCGATCAGCACGCCGTCGGCATCGACCACGGCGGTCATGCCCAGCCGTTTGCGGCTCATCTCCATCAGTGCTTCACTGAGGCTGGCGTCCGCGCCAACGCTGGGCAGGTCGTCGCCGGTGTGCATCACGTCGGTGATATGCAGCAGCAGGCGGCGGCCGAGGCTGCCGGCCGGGTGTGAACGGGCGAAATCGTCGGCGGTGAAGCCGCGTGCGTCGAGCAGGGCCACGGCCAGCGCATCACCCATCGCCAGCGAGGCGGTGGTGCTGGAGGTCGGCGCCAGCGCCAGCGGGCAGGCCTCGGCCGGCACGCTCACGTCCAGATGGATGTCGGCGGCGGTGGCCAGGCTGGACTGTGGGCGGCCGGTCATGGAAATCAGCACGTTGCCCTGGCGCTTGAGCACCGGCAGCAGCATCAGCACCTCGTCCGATTCGCCCGAATAGGACAGGGCCAGCACCACGTCGTCCTCGGTGATCATGCCCAGGTCGCCGTGGCCGGCTTCGCCCGGGTGCACATAGAAGGCGGGTGTGCCGGTCGAGGCCAGGGTGGCGGCGATCTTGCGGGCGATGTGGCCGGACTTGCCCATGCCGGTCGCAACCACGCGCCCACGGCTGGCCAGGATCGCCTGGCAGGCCTGCTGGAACGCCTCGCCAAGGCGGTCGGCCACGGCGTCCAGCGCCTGCCGCTCGATCTCGAACACGCGGCGGCCGCTGGCGACCAGGCCGGCAGGGTCGACGGAACGGGGGGGCAACAGGGATTCGGCCATGCGGACGCCACGCAGCGGAAGTAGAATGGAGGCACATTTTATTAGGAAAGCCCGTTGGACGCCGACACCATCCGCAATCTGATCGAAACCGGCCTGCCCGGCGCCCGCGCCGACGTGCAGGGCGACGATGGCGTGCATTTCGAAGCGACCGTGGTCTGCGAGGCCTTCGCCGGCAAGATGCCGCTGGCCCGCCACCGCATGGTGTATGCCACGCTGGGCGACCTGATGGGCGGCGCGATCCACGCGCTGGCGCTGAAAACCGTGACCCCGGCCGAAGCCGGCTGAACCGCAGAAGATCCCGAATACATGGCCAAGATCGTTGTGACCGGCGGCGCTGTGCTGCACGGTGAAGTGAGCATCTCCGGCGCCAAGAACGCCGTCCTCCCCATTCTCTGCGCGACCCTGCTGGCCGATGCGCCGGTGGAGATCACCAACGTGCCGCACCTGCACGACGTGGTCACCACGGTGAAGCTGCTGGGCGAGCTGGGCGCCAAGGTCACCATCGACCAGGGCACGCTGTCGCGTGGCAGTGCGATCGTGGTCGACCCGCGTTCGGTCAACCAGCACGTGGCACCGTACGAGCTGGTCAAGACCATGCGCGCCTCGATCCTGGTGCTGGGTCCGCTGCTGGCCCGCTTCGGTGCGGCGGAAGTATCGCTGCCGGGCGGCTGCGCGATCGGTTCGCGTCCGGTCGACCAGCACATCAAGGGCCTGCAGGCGCTGGGCGCCGAGATCGTGGTCGAGAACGGCTTCATCAAGGCCACCGCCAAGCGTCTGAAGGGCGGCCACTTCACCTTCGACATGGTCAGCGTCACCGGCACCGAGAACGTGCTGATGGGCGCGGTGCTGGCCGAAGGCACCACCATCCTCGACAACTGCGCGATGGAACCGGAAGTGACCGATCTGGCGCACTGCCTGATCGCGCTGGGCGCGAAGATCGAAGGCCTGGGCACTGCCCGCCTGGTGATCGAAGGCGTCGAGCGCCTGTCCGGCGGCCGCCATGAAGTGCTGCCCGACCGCATCGAGACCGGCACCTTCCTGGTGGCCGCAGCGATGACCGGTGGCAAGGTCACGGTCAACCGTGCGCGCCCGAACACCATGGACGCGGTGCTGTCCAAGCTGGTCGAAGCCGGTGCGAAGATCGAGACCACCGACGACAGCATCACCCTGGACATGCAGGGCAAGCGGCCGAAGGCGGTCAACCTCACCACCGCGCCGTACCCGGCATTCCCGACCGACATGCAGGCGCAGTTCATGGCGCTCAACTGCGTGGCCGACGGCGTGGGCGTGATCAACGAAACGATCTTCGAGAACCGTTTCATGCACGTCAACGAACTGCTGCGCCTGGGCGCGGACATCCAGGTCGAAGGGCATACCGCCATCGTGCGTGGCAACGAGCACCTGAGCGGCGCGCCGGTGATGGCCACCGACCTGCGTGCATCGGCCTCGCTGATCCTGGCCGGCCTGATGGCCAGCGGCGAGACCACCATCGACCGCATCTACCACCTTGATCGTGGCTACGAGAACATCGAAGAGAAGCTGTCTTCGCTCGGTGCCACCATCCGGCGCGTGCCATGATCCTGCGCGGCAAGTTCAGCCCGCGCCGCAAGGCGCTGCTGGCCCTGGTGCTGATCGTGCTGGCGTGGCTGGGCTATGCCTGGTACGCCAACATCGCCATCACCCAGGGCATCGAGCAGAAGGACATGGACTGGAACGGCGACGGCACGGTCTCGCGTGATGAGATCATCGAGTCGTTCTATGCGGTTGCGGTGAATGACAGCCAGGACGGCAACCGCCATTGCCGCACCTTCGTCTGGCGCAGCACCGGCGAGCAGATCCGCGTGGACTGCCGCACCGAGTTCAAGGCGGCCGAAGAGAAACCGGCCGAAGCGAAGAAATAAGAAAACGCCCGCGGAAGCGGGCGTTTTCTTTCGCGGGGTCGGATCCCTTTCCGACGGAAAGGGCTCTGACCCAGCCATGTCGCAACCGGGGTCAGAGCCCTTCCCGGGGGAAGGGATCCGACCCCAACAATCAGTTCATCGCCTTGATGGTCAGGTCCAGCGCATCGCGGCCGCTCTCACGCTGCAGCATGCGCGCCGGCACCGGGAATTCCGGCACGATCCAGGCGATCAGCTCCTTGTTGCCGTCGGCGCGCGAGACCTTGGTGGCCTCGTAGCTCTTGCCGCCCACGGTGATCGATTCCTTGCCGATCACACGGTACGTCATGTTCTTGATGCGGCCTTCGTCGACCATGCGATAGGTCAGCGGCTTGCCCGCCGCCAGGTCACGGGCGATCGCCAGGTTGATCAGCAGCGCGTCCATGTCACCGGCTTTCAGCGCAATCGGGCCAGCGCGATCCGGCTTGATGTCACCGGTCCAGGTGGCCTGGTTGCTGGTCCAGTTGTAGTTGGCCTGCACGTTGCGCTTCTTCACCAGCAGCGCCGAACGGTCCTGGCTGCTGAGCGGGCGCAGCTGGCCACGCACTTCCTCGAACACCGTGCTCTGGCTGAGGTCGGCCAGCTGGTTCTTCACCTGCAGGCTGTAGCGCCACTTGTTGCTGCCTTCGCTGGCCAGGGTCATGGTGCCGTTGGCCTGCATGCCCATGTAGCTGGCCAGGTAATCGGCCTTGAACGGTTCCAGCGCCATGGCCGGCAGGCTGGCCACGGTCAGGGCAGCGGCTGCGATCCAGGTGAGGGGGCGGGTCAGGGTATTCATGCTCAGACTCCTTGGTATTCGATCAGGCGCAGATCGACGCGGTCTTCGCCGTCTTCGCGTTGCAGGATGCGCACCGGGGTGGGGACACCGTTGGCGATCCAGAGAATGGTTTCGTTTCTGCCACCGTTGGTCCGGTAGACCCGCAGTGCGTTGTAGGACAGGTCGCCGACCTCGACGTTCTCGGTCTGCGGCGCGGCCTGGTAGTCGTGTTCGCGGACCTTGCCCATGTCCACGTAGCGGTAATGCATGGAGGCGCCTGGACGCGCATCGCGCATGATCGCCAGGTTGATCAGCAGCGCGCTCTGGTCGCCCGGCTGCAGCGGGATCGGCTGCGCGCGTTCCTTCTTGACGTCACCGGTCCATTGCGCGGTGCCGGCCTGCCAGTTGTAGGTGCCGACCGCCTTCTTGCCCAGGAACAGGCCCTTGCGCACCGTGCTCTGGCTGAGCGGCGCATACACGCCGCTTCGCTCCTCGAACACCGTGCTCTGTTCGATGTTCAGGCCCAGCACGCTGGCAAAGCCGCGGCGGCCGACCACCTGCATGTCCACCCGCCACTGGCTGCCGCCGGTGTGGGTGACCTGCATGCTGGCATCGCCCGCTTCCTTGCCCTTGTAGAAGGCCTGGTAGGTGGCGCTGAACGGTTGCAGCGGCGGTGGCTCCCAGGCCAGTGCCGGTGGCATCGGTACGGCCGGCGCATCGGCTGGCGGCTGCGCTGCGGGCACGGGTGCCGGCGGGGTGGCGGGCGCCTGTGCCTGGCCCCAGCCCACGCCGGGGAACACGGCAAGCGACAACAGCAATGGAGTGGACAGCAGGGTCGTGGTCTTCATGGAGGACAGGGACCGCAGGAGGGGGCAGGATGCCAGCCCCGCAGTCAGCGGGGCGTGTGCATGGGGACTACCGGTTCAGGTTCCCGGCGGAATCTAGGGCCAACGGGCTAAACAGGGGGTGACCGTCCAGTTGCGGCTGGCTCTCCCGTTCAGCCAGGCGGCCGGCGCACAACAGCTGCAGGGTGGCGATCAGCAGCGGATGCTCCACCGCCAGCACGCGCGCGGCCAGGCTGTCGGCGTCATCGCCGGGCAGCACCGGCACCCGCACCTGCGCCAGCACGGCGCCCGCATCCAGCTCGGGCACGACCAGATGCACGCTGGCACCGTGCTCGGCGTCGCCCGCCTGCAGCGCCCGGGCGTGGGTGTCCAGGCCCTTGTGCAGCGGCAGCAGCGATGGATGGATGTTGACCAGCCGGCCATTGAAGCGCTGTACGAAGGCCGCGCCGAGGATGCGCATGTAGCCGGCGCAGACGATCCAGTCCGGTTGTACTGCGGCCAGCGCATCGCCGAGCGCCTGCTCGTAGCTGGCGCGGTCGCTGAAGGACTTCGGTGCATGCGCCCAGCGCAGGTTCGGTGCGACGCGCTGCAGGGCCTCTGCGGCGGGGCGGTCGGAAAACACGCCGACCACCTCGGCGGGCAGTCGGCCGTCGGCAATGGCATCGAGGATGGCCTGCAGGTTGCTGCCGCGACCGGAGGCGAGCACGGCAATGCGGGTGGTCGCGGTCACTGCTGGGCGCTCCGGCGGATCAGCGGCCAGATCAGCAGGCTGCCGAGGGTGGCCATCAGCATGTCGGCGTGCGCGTCCCACATGTCGCCCTGCTGCCCGTTGTAGGCCTCGGCAGCATCCGGTGACAGCGCCAGCGCGATGGCCCACTCGAACCATTCGTAGACCAGGCTGGCACACATCACCGTCATCACCGCCAGGGTGAAGGCCTGGCCCAGGCGCAGCGCCGGCCACGCATGACGGGCAAGCTGCAGCAGCGCAGGAGTGAAGCAGACGCCGAACAGGAAGTGGATGAGGCGATCGAAATGGTTGCGCTGCCAACCGAAGGCCGCATTCGGCGACCAGCCGCTCAGCGTCTGCGCCCAGGCGTCGTAGGGCACGTTGGAATACAGCCAGCGCGCGGCCACGCAGTGCAGGGCGATGAAGCCGCAGATCGCGATGAAGGCACCGTTGCCCAGCCAGCCGCCGCGACGGTCGACCCACAGCAGCGCGGCCAGCCCGATCACGGTCAGGGTGCTGTGCAGGGCCTGTTCGGTAGGCCACAGCGGGTGGACCCAGCTGATTGCGAACACCGCCAGCACGGCGGCAAAGGCCAGCTTCTTGGGGCCCGAGAAACGGTGGGTGGTGGGCGAAGCGGACGTCGGGAGGGCAGGCGCGGACATGGGAAATCGATCAGGAAAGGACGGAGCGTCTGCCGGCAGGTTCAGACACTGAGGTGGTCGCCGCGGTCGAACAGCGCGGCCATGTCAGGTTTGGACAGGAACACCCAGGCATAGGCGGCCAAGGCCATGCCCAGCGGGCCGGCCAGTACGCCCAGCCACGCCGCGCGCCGGCACCAGGCCAGCCCGGTGCGATGTGACAGCTGGCGCGCGGTATACAACTGCACGAACCCCAGCACGGCCGCCAGCACGGCGATGGACGCATAGACCGTGGTCAGCATCCAGGCGTCGTCCAGCCCGCGCGAGTGGGCAACCCATCCGCTGAGGCCAAGGAACGCCACTGTGGCGAACCAATGGAAGCCGGCCAACGCGTAGAACAGCACTTTCAGCGTCTGTAGATGGCTGGTCAGCTGCAACTGCGCCAGGGTCTGATGCGGCAGCGGCGGCGGATTGCCGGAGGCGGTCATGCGGGCGTGGCGGGAAGGTCGAAGGCGGCCTTCACCTGCGGGCGCAGCAGGGTGATCAGGCCGAACACCCCCAGCACCGTGCCGATGGGGGTGAACAGGCAGGCCAGGCCGGCCGCGATCAGGCACAGCAGGTAGCGGCGTCTCTGGGCCAGGCAGCGGCCGGCATAGGCGACGAACGCGCCCAGGGTGACGCCTCCGAATACGGCGACGCAACCGATGAGGGTGAACATCCAGCCGAACAGGCGCTGCTCGGCCGGCGACGACGGCTGGCCGCCGGAATTCATCGGCAGGTTGCCGGTGAGCGCGGTGATGCCCAGCACGATGTGGATGATGAAGATCAGCGAGAACAGCACGATCAGGCCGCCGACCACGTAGTGCGCGATGGCCAGCATGCGCAGGTGGTCGGCATCCTGCGCGCTGAACACCGGTACCGTCGCCAGCGGCGGCGGCACGGGGGCGGGCGACAAGGGGGGCGTTGCGTCCATGCGGGCTCCTGGGTTGTCGGGATCAGGCGATGTGGACGCGCTCGGCGCCTTCGGCGGTGACCACCTGGCCGATGGTCCAGTGCTCCAGGCCCTGCGCCTTGACCGCATCGGATACCGCGGCCACCTGGTCCGGCGCCACGATCAGCACGAAGCCGATACCGCAGTTGAAGGTGCGCCACATCTCGCTGTCGGCGACTGCGCCTTCCTTCTGCAGCCACTGGAACACCGGCGGCAGGGTCCAGGACGAGGCCTGGATGTCCAGGCCGAGGCCGTCGGGCACCACGCGGATGATGTTCTCGGTCAGGCCGCCACCGGTGATGTGGGCCATGCCGTGGATGGCCGCGCCGTGCGACTTCAGCAGCGACAGGATCGGCTTCACGTACAGGCGGGTCGGCGCCATCAGCGCATCGACCAGCTTCACGCCGCCTTCCAGCTCCAGCTCGGCCGGGCGGCCGGCGCGGTCGTAGATGCGGCGCACCAGCGAGTAGCCGTTGGAATGCGGGCCGGACGAAGCGATGCCGATCAGCACGTCGCCGGCAGCCACGCTGGCGCCATCCTTCAGCTCGCTCTTCTCGACGGCGGCGACGGTGAAGCCGGCCAGGTCGTACTCGCCCGGGGCATACATGTCGGGCATTTCAGCGGTTTCGCCGCCGATCAGCGCGCAGCCGGCCTCGGTGCAGCCGTTGGCGATGCCGCCCACGACCGCCGCGGCGGTGTCTATGTCCAGCTTGCCGGTGGCGAAGTAGTCCAAGAAGAACAGCGGTTCGGCACCCTGCACCAGCACGTCGTTCACGCACATGGCGACCAGATCGATGCCGATCGTATCGTGGCGGTTCAGCTGGTGGGCCAGCTTCAGCTTGGTGCCCACGCCGTCGGTGCCCGACACCAGCACCGGCTCGCGGTACTTGTTGGACAGGTCGAACAGGGCGCCGAAGCCGCCCAGGCCGCCCATCACTTCCGGGCGGAAGCTGCGCTTGACCAGGGGCTTGATCCGCTCGACCAGTTCGTTGCCGGCGTCGATGTCGACACCCGCGTCACGGTAGGTGAGGGGGGAGGGGGCGGAAGACGGGGTGTTGGTCACGGGCGTCGGCGCTGGCAGGGGTTGAACGGGCGATTTTAACAGGCCGCATTGGCGCAAAGGCCGTATTCGGGCAACAATTCCCCCGGATACGTCGAGCCAATGGATGTCCTGATGCGCCGCAGCCTGATTCTGACCCTGCTCCTTGCGCTGAGCCTGCCGGTGGCCACGATGGCCCAGAGCGGCCTGCGCACCGAGGGTGATGTTGCCACCGCCACTGGCGCGTACGAGGCCGAAGTGCCCGTCAACAGCCAGGCCGAAGCCGACCGCAACGGCGCCCTGGCCCGCGCCTTGAGCGTTGTACTGGGCAAGTTGTCCGGCGATCGCAGCGTGATGTCGCGCCCTGGCGTGGCCCAGGCGCTGCGCAATGCCAAGGATTACGTGGCCAGCTACGACTACAAGCAGGACCAGAGCGTGAGCGCCAGTGGCGCCCCCAGCTTCCGTACCCTGCTGGTGGCCCGCTTCCGCGAGGACGATGTTGATTCGCTGGTGTCGGCGCTGGGCCTGCCGCTGTGGCCGCAGCCGCGACCGAAGCCGGTGCTGTGGCTGGCCGTCGATGACGGCAGCGGTCCGCGCCTGGTCAGCGTGCAGCAGGCCAACGCCGCCCGCCCGTTGCTGAACCGCGCCATCGAGCGCGGCTACAAGCTGGGCCTGCCCAGCGGTGGTGCCGCCGAACAGGCGCTGGCCGGTGCCATCTGGCGCCAGGACAGTGCCGCCGTGGCCCGTGCCTCTTCGCGCTACGCGCCGCCGATGCAGCTGATCGGCAAGCTGTACCGCGCCAACGGCGGCTGGCAGGCGGACTGGGTGTTCGTCGACAACGGCCGTGAGCTGAACAAGTGGACCAGCAAGGACGCCAACGCCATGCGCGCGATGGCCGCCGGTGCCGATGGTGCCGCCGATGCGCTGGTCAAGCGCTATGCCAAGGCCGGCGCGGCCGTCGGCCAGGCCGGCACCTATCGGGTGGTGGTCACCGGCATCAACAGTGCCGACGACTACCTGCGCCTGGCTGCCGGCCTGCGTGAGGTGCCGGTGGTGCGCAACGTCACCCCGCTGCACGCTTCGGCCGGCCAGCTGGAGCTGAGCCTGGAGATGACCACCGGCCTGGCCGGCTTCAACCGCATGCTGGGCGACAACGGCGTGCTGGTGCCGAGCGCACCGCTGCCGGCCCTGCCGACGCCGATCGACGACACCACCGGTGCCCCGGTCGCTGCGCCGGTCAGCAACGAGTACCGCCTGCGATGAACCTGACCCCGGAAGCGGAAATCGCGCAGTTCCTGCGCCGTCTGAAGTACATCCTGTTCGCCGGCCTGATCGGCTGGGTGGTGTGGTTGCTGGCGCCGATCCTGACCCCGTTCGTGCTGGCGCTGGCGCTGGCCTGGCTGGGCGATCCGCTGGTGGACCGCATCGAGGCCACCGGCCGTTCGCGCATGACTGGCGTGGTGCTGGTGTTCGCGGCGATGGTGCTGGTGATCGTGGCGCTGCTGCTGGTGCTGGTGCCGATGATCGAGCGCCAGATCACCACCCTGATTGCGGTCGCGCCGCAGGCACAGGCGTGGCTGATGGAAAAGGGCATTCCCTGGTTCGAGCAGAAGACCGGCCTGGAAGTGATGCAGTGGCTGGACCCGGACCGCCTGATCGAATGGGTGCGCAGCCACTGGCAGCAGGCCGGCGGCTTCGCCACCACGTTCATGGGCTACGTCTCGCGTTCGGGCTTTGCGATGGTGACCTGGGTGGTCAACATCCTGCTGCTGCCGATCCTGGCGTTCTACTTCCTGCGTGACTGGGACAAGCTGGTCGAGCGCGTGGCGTCGGTGATTCCGCGCAACCAGATCGGCACCATCAGCGCATTGGCGCGTGAGTCCAACGAGGTGCTGGGCGCCTTCATCCGCGGTCAGTTCCTGGTGATGCTGGCGCTGGGCGTGATCTATGCCGGCGGCCTGTCGCTGGTCGGCCTCAAGCTGGGTCTGCTGATCGGCCTGATTGCCGGCCTGATCAGCTTCATTCCCTACCTGGGCGCGACCACCGGCATCCTGATGGCGGTGGTCGCCGCACTGGTGCAGGCACAGGGCTTCGACCTGAAGCTGCTGATCCTGGTCGGCGTGGTGTTCACCGTGGGCCAGCTGCTGGAAAGCTACGTGCTGACCCCGCGCATCGTCGGCGACAAGATCGGCCTGCACCCGGTGGCAGTTATCTTCGCGGTGATGGCCGGCGGCCAGCTGTTCGGCTTCCTCGGCATGCTGCTGGCGCTGCCGGTGGCAGCGGTGACCAACGTGCTGCTGCGCTACGCGCACCAGCGTTATCGCCAGAGCGAGCTGTACGTGGGTGAGAAGCCGGCGATCGTGCTTGATGGCGTGGTCGATGCCCCCCATATCATCATTCCGAACGACAAGGGCCCCGACCTGAAGTGATGGGTGTGCCGCAACTGCCGCTGGCCCTGCATTACCCGCGGGACCAGCGCCTGGAGACCTTCATCGGCGCGCCGGACGGCGCGCTGGCGCAGCTGCGCGCGATCGCGGTGGGTGCCAGCCACGAATGGGTTTATCTGGAAGGTGCGGCGGGCACGGGCAAGACCCACCAGGCACTGGCGATGTGCTCCAGCGCCGAGCAGGCCGGGCGACTGCCGACCTACGTACCGCTGGCCAGCGCCGCCGGCCGCGTACGCGCGGCGTTGGATGGGCTGGAGGCGCGCGAGCTGGTGGCGCTGGACGGCCTGGACGAGGTGGCCGGCAACCGCGAGGACGAGATCGCGCTGTTCGATTTCCACAACCGCGCGCGCGCTGCGGGCGTGACCGTGCTGTACACGGCGCAGAAGGCGCCGGAAGAACTGGGCCTGGTACTGCCCGATCTGCGTTCGCGGCTGGGCCAGTGCGTGCGTGTGCTGCTGCAGCCGCTGGATGAGGAAGGGCGGGCAGCGGTGCTGCGTGAGCGCGCGCTGCGGCGTGGGCTGGCGATCGACGAGGCCTCCATCGAGTGGCTGCTGTCGCATACCGGGCGCGAGCTGGGTGGATTGATCACGCTGCTGGACTGGCTGGACCGGGAGTCGCTGGCGGCGAAGCGGCGGATCACCGTGCCGTTCCTGCGCCAGGTGCTGGAAGAAGGCCGGCCGCGTTACTGAGGGTGGGGTTTGCTTTGCAGGGCTGCCGCCCTGCACCCGCAGAAGCCGAAGCAACGTCAACGTCAAAAGCTGGCTATCCGTGGGATGGCGGGGTGGCTCAGGTTGCGGGGGACGGCGCAAGTACGTCCATGTAGCCTCGGTCGCGCCATCCATGGCGCTCACGCCCCCGCAACCTGAGCCACCCCGCCTTCGACAGGTTCCCGCGATCTGCCGGGACTGCGTACTGCATTGCTGTTGATGGGTGTCGACCTTGGTCGACACCAGAGCGAGCGTAGCGACGCGACCCGCTTTTGCTTTTCTTTTTTCTTTTCCGTGGCTGGACGCCCACGGAAACTGTCAGAGGCCGGTCGGGTGGGCCATGCAGGGGCGTTGGCGCCATGGATGGCGCCATCGAGCTTACATGGACGTACTTGCAGCGTCCCCTGCATGGCCCACCCGACCGGCCAAACACGCGATCCGCTCTACGCGACCAACCACGAGGGGCTCAGCCGTTCGCCGCCAACTCAGCATCCAGCGCGCGCAGGCGATCCACGGTCCCGACATCGGTCCAGCGCCCGCGATGGTGCTGCCCCGTCATCAACCCCTGTGCCATGAAGTGCTTCTGCAGCGGCACCACCGAGAACTTCGGTGGGAGCCGCTCGCTGCCCGGTGCATCACCGATCACCGTGCGCCAGTCGGCCACGATGGAAGGGCGATACATGCCGATGCCGGCATAGGTCAGGCACGGTCCTTCGCGGTCGTGGTGCAGCAGGCCCTGTGCATCCAGGCGGTAGTCGCCGTCCGGGTGCTGTACAGGATTGTCGACCAGTACCAGATGCGCCTGGCCCTGCGGTTCGCGCGGCAGCGTGGCGAAATCGAAATCAGTCCAGATGTCGCCGTTCACGACCAGGAACGGGGCGTCGCCCAGCACCGGCAACGCGTTGAGGATGCCGCCGCCGGTTTCCAGCGGGGTCTGCCCTTCGTACATGAAATGCAGGCGCAAGCCCCATTGGCTGCCATCGCCCAGCGTCGCTGGAAACTGTTCGGCCAGCCATGCGGTGTTGACCACTACCTCGCGCACGCCGAGTGCGGCCAGGCGTTCCAGGTGCCAGACGATCAGCGGTTTGCCGGCCACGTCCAGCAGCGGCTTGGGCGTGTGCAGGGTCAGCGGGCGCATGCGCTCGCCCAGGCCGGCAGCAAAGATCAGTGCCTTCATCGGGCCACGCGCATCGGTGCGGCCAGGTCGGCCAGCGCCGGCTTGATGCGGTCTTCCAGCAGCTGCTGCAGCGGTGCCAGCTCGCGGTAGCGCGGCAGCACTTCATCCAGATAGGTGATGAAGCGCGGCGCGTCGTCGAGGTAATGGCCCTTGTTGTCGCGATAGCGCAGGCGGCAGAACAGGCCGAGGATCTTCACGTGGCGCTGGATGCCCATCCAGTCGGCATCGCGCAGGAAGGTGGCACGGTCGGGCACCGGCAGGCCGGCGTTGCGGGCGCGCTCGTGATACTGCGCCAGCCACTCGTCCACACGCTGCAGCGGCCAGCTCAGGAACGCGTCCTTGAACAAGCTCATCGCATCGTAGGCGATCGGGCCGCGCACCAGGTCCTGGAAATCCAGCACTGCCGGACCATTCTCGACCGGCATCAGATTGCGCGGCATGTAGTCGCGATGGGTCATCAGCTGGGCCTGGCCCAGCGCGTTGTCCATCAAGCGGCGGTGCACCAGCTGCAGCCCTTCAATCTCGCCGCAGTCCAGTTCCAGGTTCAGGTGGCGCTGCAGGAACCATTCGTCGAACAGGCCGGCATCGCGCTGCAGCAGTGCTTCGCCGAACTGGCCGAAGTCGGCCGGCACCGGGATCGCCTGCAGGCGCAGCAGCTGTTCGATCGAGCGGCCGAACCATTCATCGGCGTTGCGCTCGTCGAGGATCTTCGCCAGGGTCGGGCCGCCGAGATCTTCCAGCAGCAGGAAGCCGGCATCCAGATCCTGTGCCAGCAGCGCGGGCACACGCAGGCCGTTGTCATCCAGCAGGCCGCGCATGCGCAGCCACGGGCGCGGATCTTCCAGCCCCGGCGGGGCATCCATCACGATGTGGCTGCCGCGCGTGCTGGTGGTGCGCCAGTAGCTGCGCATGCCGGCATCGACCGAGGCGCGTTCGACCACCGCACTGGAATCATCGAGCTGGGTACGGGCCCACTGCAGGCGCTGCGCGCTGCGCTGGGGATCGGAGGCGGGTTCGGTCATGCAGGCATATCCGGGCGCGCCGGGCGCGCCTACGTCGGGAACAGGAAGGGAAGAGGGTGCGGGATCAGCGGCGACCGCTGAACAGACGCAGGACGGCCAGCACGGCCACCGCGCCCAGCACCGCACCGAGGAAGCCGGCCGGCTCACCGGGGGCGTACCAGCCCATGTACTGGCCGAACCACCCGGCCAGCAGCGCGCCGATGATGCCCAGCACGATGGTCAGCAGGCAGCCCATGCGGTTGTTGCCGGGCATGAAGAATCGCCCGAGCAGGCCGACGAAGAAGCCGACCAGGATGATGTAGAGCCAGCTGCTGCTGCCGAACAGACCATTCATGCGCGCGATTTCCACCAAGGGTGGACGCAGCCTAGCAAGGCCAGGCTGCGTCCGTCACGGTGTGCCGGATTCAGCAGCAGCCGTGGTCGCCGTGGCGGGTGCCACTGTCGGCAGCCACCGGCGAACCGCTGGTCTCGCCGCGCAGGCTGGCGGCGTAGTGCTCGCTGATCACCTTGGACACGCAGGCGGTGACCTTCTTGCCCATCGGGATGTGCAGGAACTCATTCGGGCCGTGCGCGTTGGAGTGCGGTCCGAGCACGCCGGTGATCATGAACTGGGCGCCCGGGAACTTCTCACCCAGCATGCCCATGAACGGGATCGAGCCGCCTTCGCCCATGTACATCGCCGGCTTGCCGAAGAAGGCCTGGCTGGCGTCGTCGATGGCCTGGGTCAGCCACGGCGCCATGGCCGGGGCGTTCCAGCCGGTGGAGGCCTTTTCGAGATCCAGAGTGACCTGCGCACCGTTCGGCGGGTCGCGCAGCAGCGCTTCCTTCAGCAGCTCACCGCAGGTCTTGCCATCGGCGGTCGGCGGCAGGCGCAGCGACAGCTTCACCGAGGTCTGCGGGCGCAGCACGTTGCCGGCCGATTCCAGCGCCGGCATGCCACCGACGCCGGTGACCGACAGTGCCGGGCGCCAGGTGCGGTTGAGCACCAGCTCGGTCAGGTCCTCGTTCATCGGACGCAGACCGTCGACCATCGGGAACTTCTCGAAGATCTCGGTATCGACCACTTCGGCGGCGCGCTTGGCCTGTTCCTGGCGCTCGGCCGGGATCTCAACGTTCATGCCGTCGATCAGGATGCGGCCGGTGTCCTGGTCCTCGATGCGCGACAGCAGCTGGCGCAGCAGGCGGAAGCTGGACGGCACCACGCCGGAGGCATCGCCGGAGTGCACGCCTTCGTTGAGCACCTTCACGGTGAAGTTGCCGCCGGTCAGGCCGCGCAGCGAGGTGGTGCACCACAGCTGGTCGTAGTTGGCGCAGCCCGAATCCAGGCAGACCACCAGCGACGGCTTGCCGATGCGGTCGGCGAGGTGGTCGACGTAGGCCGGCAGGTCATAGCTGCCCGACTCTTCACAGGCTTCGATCAGCACCACGCAGCGGGCGTGCGGCAGGCCCTGGGCCTGTAGTGCCAGCACCGCGGCCAGCGAGCCGAAGATGGCGTAGCCGTCGTCCGCACCGCCGCGGCCATACAGCTTGTCGCCGCGCAGGACCGGGGTCCACGGGCCGAGGTCGTCGTCCCAGCCGGTCATTTCCGGCTGCTTGTCGAGGTGGCCGTAGAGCAGGATGGTGTCGTCGCCGGTTTCGGCGCCGGTAGCCGGAATTTCCAGGAAGATCAGCGGGGTACGGCCTTCCAGGCGCACCACTTCAACCTTCAGGCCGGGCAGCTGCTGGGCCTTGGCCCAGTTCTCCATCAGGGTGACCGCCTGTTCCATGTAGCCGTTCTGCACCCAATTGGCGTCGAACATCGGCGACTTGTTGGGAATGCGGATGTAGTCGACCAACTGCGGGACGATTTCGCTGTCCCACTTGTCATTGACGAATTGGCCGAGCTTGGCGCTGTCCATCTGAAACTCCGGTTGCATGGGCTGATCCGGCCATTCTACGCCTGTGCCGCGGGTAGGGTTTTTCCTACATCACGTCGGGTATTTGGCTGGCTTTTAGAAATCCAGGAAACCGATAGGCTGTGTGCATGTGGTGACGGACACTGTTCCTACCGACGGGATTGCCGGTCGGGACGGCCAGAATCACAAGGAGATACACGTCGTGCCTTGGAGTGTCGTGTTGAGGGCACTGGTGCTGGTCGTGTGGATCGCTGGGGCGCATGCCGCCGAACCGATCGACATCAACCGCGCCGATGCCCAGGCGCTGCAGCAGGGATTGACGATGGTCGGAGCCGCCAAGGCCGAGGCGATCGTCGAGCACCGGCGCAGACACGGCCCGTTTCATCGCGTCGAGGACCTGACGCAGGTGAAGGGGATAGGGAAAGCAATCGTCGAACGGAATCGACAGCGGATCACCGTAGGCAACAGGTTGTTGCCGGCGGATCCGGTACCCGGATCGGTACCGGTGCGAACCGTACCCAGGCGCTGACAGCAGGAATCGTCGGAACCGGCAGGAGGCTGGTTCACCGGACACGGACAGGAAGGCCGTGACCACCGACCGCCGCAGGACGCGGCACCAATCACCAGGATGGTGGCATCACAGACCTGTGGAAGGGGCTGAGATACAAACAGGACAGACGCGGCCGCGTGCAGGATGCAACGCTACCCCCACAGCGCAGGATGCGAGGGGGCGGCAGCAGGCCGACAAGGACGTAACGATTGCCCGGTACGACACATGGCTGTGTCGCCGGGCAGTTTCATTTCCGGCACCTGGTTTTGCCGCGGCCACCACGGGTCGATGGTGTACGGTGGCCGCACCGCATGGAAAGGACCCCCGCTGGATGCTTCTGCACCGCCCCACTACCCTGATGCTCGCCCTTGCACTGGCCCTGCCGCTGCTGGGCCATGCCGCTGCGCCGACGCCGGCCGCCAAGCCTGCCGCTGCCGCAGCCAGCACCGCCGAAGTGCGCGGACCGACCGACCTCAAGCCGGGCGAATACCTGTGGCATCCGGAAATTTCACCGACCGGCCCGATCGTGCTGGTGGTCAGCCTCGATGAGCAGCGCGCGTACGTGTACCGCAACGGCATTGCCATCGGCCTGACCACGATCAGCTCGGGCAAGGCTGGGCATGAGACGCCGACCGGCGTGTTCACCATCCTGCAGAAGGACAAGGACCACAAGTCCAACCTCTACAACAGCGCGCCGATGCCCTACATGCAGCGGCTGACCTGGGACGGCATCGCCCTGCATGGCGGCAGCCTGCCTGGTCATCCGGCCTCGCATGGCTGCGTGCGGCTGCCGCAGGCCTTCGCGCAGAAGCTGTTCAGTGAAACCCAGCGTGGCGACACCGTGGTCGTGGCCGATGCCAAGAGCTCGCCGATGACCCTGGCCTATCCGTCGGTACTGGCACCGGTCAACGCGCGTGGCCAGGCCTTGCCGGAGACCGAGGGTGGGGCGCCGGCGCAGGCCTGGTGGAACGACAGCGCGGCGCCGGCGGGGCAGGTCGGCATCCTGGTCAGCCTGCACGACCAGCGCCTGTACGTGCTGCGCGATGGCGTGATGATCGGCGAGTCGCCGCTGAAGGCCGACGCCCTGCCGGCGTTCCAGGGCACCACCCTGTTCGTGATGGGGCAGGGCTACAGCGATACGCCCAGCCCGCTGGACGCGAACCAGCGCCTGCACCAGTGGACGGCCTATCCGCTGCTGGGCCAGGACCGTGCCCAGGCCACGCCGGACCTGCTGGCCACGCCCTCGCTGCCGATGGCGTTGCCGGCCGATTTCGCCCGCCAGCTGTACCAGGTGCTGGTACCGGGCACTACCCTGCTGGTGACCTCGCTGCCGGCGGTCCGCCCAAGCCCGGCTGAATCCGGAATGCAGCCGGTCTTGGAATCCGAGCCGCCAGGGTCCACCCTCAAGGGCAACTGAGTCCCTTCGTTGTGCCCATGACTGCATCCCGCCTGTGCCGGCTGGCCGCGTTCGGCCTGCTGGCGACCTCGGCCAGCGCTCCAGCGCTGGCACAGACGCCCGCCCTTGCCACCAGTGCCGATGATCTGGCCGCCTTGCTGTCGCGCAGTGCGCCCAAGGCCGACCGCCACGTATTGCAGCTGGCGGCGCACGCCATGCGCTGCGCGCTGCAGCGGCCGGAGCTGGGCATCAATGGTGATCGCCTCAGCGTGATCGATTATTCGCGGCCGTCCACCGAGCCGCGCCTGTGGGTGTTCGACCTGGCCCACCAGCGCCTGCTGTTCGAGGAATGGGTGGCGCATGGCCGCAACAGCGGTGAGAACCGCACCGAACACTTCTCCAACCGCGATGGCAGCTTCATGTCCAGTCTTGGCGCGTTCACCGCGCAGGAGACCTACATGGGCGGCAATGGGTACTCGCTGCGCCTGGCCGGGCTGGAACCGGGCTTCAACGACCGCGCGCGCGAACGCGCCATCGTCATCCACGGCGCCCCCTACGTGAACCCGGCGACCGCGCAGCTGCAGGGACGGCTCGGCCGCAGCCTGGGCTGCCCTGCGGTACGCCTGTCGGTGGCCAAGCCGCTGATCGACGCATTGCGTGGCGGCACGATGGTGTTCGCCTACTACCCCGACCAGGACTGGCTGAAGCACTCGCAGCTGCTGGGCGGTGAGTGCGGTGGCCAGGGCACGCTCGCCACCCGGTGATGCACGACGGCGCGCGGCATGATGCAATGCGCCGATGAACATCGACTCCCTGCTGCACACTCCGAGCCAGGTGATCTCCCGCCTGGACTATCGCCGCGAGCGCTGGCGCAACGGCCTGGGCTGGACCCGCGAGATCCTGCGCCTGCCGGCGCAGGGTGACGACTGGGCGCTGCGCCTGTCGGTGGCCGAGATCGAACAGGACGCCGCGTTCTCTGCCTTCCCCGGTGTGGAGCGCGAACTGGTGCTGCTGCAGGGCAATGGTGTGCGTCTTCGCTTCGACGATGGCCGCGTGGCCGAGGTGCTGCCACCGCACGGACGCGTGCGCTTTGCCGGCGAGGAAGCGCTGCACGGTGAACTGGTCGATGGCACCACCCATGACTTCAACCTGATGTGGAAGCGCGAGCTGCTGCAGGCCGAGCTGCTGCACCGGCCGCTGGTGGGCACGATGTTCTTCTTCTGCGAACCGGGCGTTGCCTGGGCGCTGCATCTGCTGGCCGGTCAGGCGGAGTTTGGTGCCGACAGTGGTTTGCCGGCGCTGCAGGCGGGAGACACTGCGTGGTTGGCGGCCGGTGAACGGCAACGCCATGCGCTGCAGGGTGGGGGCGAGTTGCTGGCGATACGGGTGAGTGCGGCGACGATGGCATGACCGTGTAGAGCCGAGCCCATGCTCGGCTGCGGTGAGGTCAGCCGAGCATGGGCTCGGCTCTACAGTAGATCCACGCCGTGCGTGGATGCGGCCACCGATACCGCGTCATGGTGCGAACCAAGGTTCGCACCCACCAGAAATCGGTTCGCACCCACCAGAAGGCGATTCGCATCCGCCAGAAGGCGATTCGCATCCGCCGAAGTGGAGCAGTACATCCACGCCATGCGTGGATGCGGTGGCCTCAATACACATCGCGCCGGTAACGACCGGCCAGCAACAGCGCTTCTTTGCCCGCGGTACCCAGCACCTGCTCGATCACTGCATCCACGGCCGGCGCCATGCCCTGCAGGCTGCCGCAGACCAGGATCGTGGCGCCTTCATCCACCCACTGGTGCAGCGTTGCCGCTTCGGCCAGCAGCCGGTCCTGCACATAGGGATGCGCGCCGCCGTCGCGGCTGAACACTGCATCCAGCCGTGCCAGCGAGCCGTCCGCCAGCATCGCCTGCAGTTCTTCACCGAAATGGAAGTCGTGCGCGGCGGTGCGCTCGCCGAACAGCAGCCAGGTACGGCGCGCGCCCTGCAGGGCGCGTTCGTGCAGGTGCGCGCGCAGGCCGGCGATGCCGGTGCCATTACCGATCAGCAGCAGCGGCACATCGGCGGGCACGCCCTGGAAATTGTCGTTGCGGCGCAGGCGCAGTTGCACCGGTTCGCCGATGGCGGCGTGGTCGCACAGCCAGCAGCTGCCGATCCCTGGCGTGCCATCGGCGCGCAGCTGGCGGCGCAGCAGCAACTCCACCGCGCCGTCGGCCATCACCGAGGCGATGGAATACTCGCGATGGGGCAGTGGTTGCAGGGTCGCCAGCAGTGCGGGCAGATCACCCGGGGGAACCAATGAGGGCAGGTGCGAGCGCTCGATACGGGCCAGCAACGCCTGCCCGTCATCCAGCACCGTGTCGGCATTGAAGCCCTGTGCATCGAGCCAGGCGCGCGCGCTGTGGCGTGGGTGCTGCGGGCCGATCTCGGCGATGTCACCGGCCTGCCACTGCACATCGACGCCAGGCGGGGGCTGCAGGCGCAACCAGTACACCGGGCCGCCGGGGCTGCCCGGATTCAGATGCTCGCGTTGCAGCAGCGTCCACGGCTGATACTCGGCCGGGCTCCAGTCGGGCAGTTCAGTGGCGCCGCCGCCAAGTTGTCCCAGCAACTGCTGCCAATGTCGCAGCGCCGCCGGATCGGCATTGTCGACCTCGATCGCATCGAACAGCGGATGTGCACCGTGCTGGCGCAGCCAAGTGTCCAGCTGGTGGCCGAATCCGCAGAAGTGGCCATAGCTGCGGTCGCCCAGCGCGAGCACGCCGTAGTGCAGGTGCTGCAGCGAAGGCGGCGCGGCCATCACCCCGCGCAGGAACGGCAGGGCGTGGTCGGGCGGGTCACCCTCACCGGTGGTGCTTGCGATGAACAACGCGCGCTGGCTGGAAGCCAGCAGAGCTGCATCCACCTCATGCAGTCCGCGCACACGCACCGGCACGCCGGCACCGCGCAGGGCCTCGGCGCTGCGCTCGGCGAGTTCGCGGGCGAAGCCGGTCTGGCTGGACCAGACCAGCAGGATCGGGGGCCTGTCACCGGTTGTGGCATCGTCGCGCGGGCGCCCTCGCCACCACAGTGCAGCGCAGGCCAGCGCATACAGCGCCGTGGCGATTCCCGCGATCTGCGCGTGTCGCACCGGTGGCGCGCCCTGCCACCACGCTTCGCCGAGATGCAGGCGCAGCAGCGCCCAACCGATCAGCGCCAGCAGGAGCAGGACCAGAGTGTTGCCGAGCCACGCGCGCGATGGACGTGCGCTCATGCGTCCTGCCCGTCGAGCAGGCGCTGGAAGGCGCTGCTGAGAAATTCCTGCGGGCCTTCTGCGGTGCGTTGCAGGTAGCGTGCAGCCAGTCCTTCGCGTTCGGCCAGCGCCATGCCCTGTTCGCGACCCAGCACGGTCAGTGCGGTGGCCCAGGCATCGGCGCGCATGGCGTCGTCGGCCACCACGGTTACTGCCGCGGCAACCTGCCGCACCGGCCTGCCCGTACGCGGGTCGAGACTGTGGCTGTAGGCCTCGCCACCGGCCTGGTACTGGTGCCAGCGATCGCCGGAAGTCGCCACCGCCTTGCCGTCCAGCGCCAGCACCCGTGGCGGGGTATCGGTGTGCACGTCTTCTTCCGGTGCGGATTCCACCAGCACGCGCCACGGCTGGCCGTCCGGTTTGCGGCCGTAGCCGGCCAGCTCGCCACCGACTTCGATCAGCGCGGCAGTGATGCCCTGTGTGCGCAGCCACGCAGCGACATGGTCGACGCCAAAGCCCTTGGCGATCGCAGAGAGATCCAGTTCCAGTCCGCCCGGTTGCAGCAGCGCATCGTCCTGCCACTGCAGGCGCTGCCAACCGCAGCGATCGCGCGTGGCCTGCAGGGGAGCGTCGTCGGGCTGCCGGCGTTCAGCGGCATGTGCACCGAAGCCCCACAGCGCAACCAGCGGACCGATGGTGGGATCAAAGGCGCCGTCACTGGCGGAAGCGATGGCCTGTGCGCAGGCCACAACGTGGCGCGTTTCGGCGGGCAGCACGCACCATTGGCCGGCGTCGGCGCGGTTGTAGCGGCTCAGATCCGAACCGCGCTCCCAGGTACTCATCTGCGCGACCACCTCGTCCAGCCGCGCCTGGATGCCGGCATGCAGCGGGTGCAGGTCGCGCTGGCGCGACGCGACCAGCGACACACTCCAGGTGGTGCCCATGGTGGTGCCACCGAGGCGGGCGATGTCGAGCAGGGGATCGGTCATGGTGGTGTGCTGCAGGCGCGATGCCGGGGCCTGCCCGGCATCGCGGTCCACGTCATTACTGCGGCAGCACTTCCAGCGTGGCGACGTAGCTCAGGCGGCGCTTGGCGGCCTGCTTCACCGACGTCTTGTTGTCTTCGGTGCCGGTCTCCAGCCAGTACATGCCGGCTTCCGGCCAGGTCACCTTGATCTCGCCCTTGGCATCGCTGGTCAGCTTCAGCTCGTCCTGCGCGTTGCGGTAGCGGGTGGCGCCACGCACGATCTCGAACTCCAGGCCGGCGGTCGGCTTGCCATCGACCAGCACGCGGAAGGTGGCTTCCTCGCCGGCGAACAGATCGTTCGGGTGGCCGACGGCGACCAGCTCGATGCCACGGTTGGTCGGCTTCAGCGCAGTATCGTTCGGCGCGCCGTTGGTGACGAAGGTCTCCACGCGGCCGACCGACTGGCTCACTTCCAGCTTCTTCGCGTCTTTCGGCAGTTCGCCGAAGGTAGCCACGCTGCCGCGCCAGCGCTTGCGCTCGCCGTTCTGCTCGTAGGTGGCGAACAGGCCGTCATTGACCGACGCAATGCGGTAGGTGCCCGGCTGCTTCAGCTCGACATCGAACACGCTGCGGTACTTGCCGGTGGACGCGTTCTGCGGCTGCACGGTGCTGCCGTCCGGCGCGGTGATCACCACCGACTCCAGGCGCAGCGGCACGTGGTTGAAATAGAACAGGTCATTGGAGACCGCACCGTCGACGGTGATCCACGGCGCGTTGCCGGCGATCACGGTCTGTGAGGGCAGCAGCCAGGCCTTGTGGGCCAGGGCGGAGAAGGGAAGGGCAGCGGCCAGAGCGGCGGCGAGGACGAGCGTGCGCTTCATGCGGAAGACTCCAGTTGGAAGGGGGCGGATCCCTTTCCATCGGAAAGGGCTCTGACCCCGGGGGATAGGGCGATGGGGTCAGAGCCCTTCCTGCGGAAGGGATCCGACCCCGGGTCAGGCGGTCAGGGTTTGACGGCGAGGGTGACCTGGCCCAGTTCGGTGGCGCCCTGCGCCTTGCCGTTCTGCGCGGCGGTGGCCGGCCAGGTGAAGGGGATCTTCAGCAGCTCGCGGCCGCCGACTTCGCGCACCGCTTCCACCACCAGGGTGTAGTTGCCCGGAGCCAGCTGCTTCAGCGCCGGCTGCCTGTCGTTGAACGACAGCGCGTGCTTGCCGGCCGGGCGGGTCGGGCCGGTCACGCCGTCCACCGGCACCTGCAGGGTGCGGCCGCTCTTGCGCCACCACTGGCGCAGGTCCGGCAGCCACTTGGTGCCGTGGCCTTCGCTGTTGCTGGTCTGCTGGTACCAGACCGACAGGTTGGCCGCGACCTTCTGGTCGGCGCCTTCCAGCCACACCGCCACGTACGGGCGGTGGTACTCGGCCACGTTGAGCTTGGGCACTTCGACGTTGATGTCGAGGGTGGTGGCGTAGGCCGGCGAGGTGGCCAGCAGGCCGCTGAGGGCGATGGTCAGGGTGACGCGCATGGGGCGGCTCCGGAAACGAAGGAAAGTCAGTGGATCAGCAGCAGGGCGATCAGCAGCGGGATCATCAGGCCGAGGCCGACCAGCGGCCAGGTCATGCGCCGCTGACGTGCATGCAGGTGAAGCAGGAACAGGCCGGTGATGCAGAACACCAGGCAGGCCACGGCGAACAGGTCCAGGAACCAGCCCCACGCTGGGCCCGCGTTGCGGCCCTTGTGCAGGTCGTTGAGGTAGGACACCGCGCCGCGCGAGGTTGATTCGTACTCCACCGCGCCGGTCGCGCGATCGATGCTCAGCCAGGCGTCGCCACCCGGGCGTGGCAGTGACAGGTAGATCTCTTCAGCCGACCACTCGGCCGGGCGCCCGCCGATGGCGATGCCCAGCTGCGTGTCCAGCCATTGCCGGGCCGGGCGCGGGATCGGCGCGTTGCCATCCTCGCGCGTGCCCAGCTGGCCCAGCAGCGCGGCCGGCAGTTCCAGATGCTGGTTCTGCACCTCGGGCTTGGCCTCGATCTTCGCGGCATGGTTGAGGGTCAGGCCGGTCACCGCAAACAGCAGCATGCCGATCAGGCAGACCGCCGAGCTGATCCAGTGCCACTGGTGCAGCGTCCGCAGCCAGAAGCCACGGTTCTGTTGCTGCTGCACGGTGGAAGAGGCAGGACGGCTCACGGCACGGTTCGAGGCGGACGGGGACTCCCCATTACATCATTGATGAGAATAGCTCGCAATTGCGTGTCGTTCTGTATCCCTGGGGGATTGCCGGCCAGCGGCCGGCACTACGGACTGGCCGGCAATCCCACGGATCAGTAGATCCACGCCATGCGTGGATGGAGCGGTGCCGACCAAGGTCGGCACCCGCCAGGGCAGGGCGCAGAGATCAGAACTTCGCGTTCAACGAAATCCAGTAGCTGCGGCGCTGGTCCTTGGTCGCGTAGTCGTCCACGCAGCTGAACTCGCTGGGATTGAGCAGCAGGCACGACTGCGAAACGAAGTCCTTGTCGAACAGGTTGTTGACCCGTGCGTTGACCGTCAGCCACGGCGTGGCCTTCCAGCTGCCACCGAGATGGAAGATCGTGTAGTCCTCGTAGTAGCGCACGTGGCGGGCGCCGGCACTGTCGATGAGGGTGTCGCGATAGCGGTCGTAGCGGCCTTCGCCGATCAGCGACAGGCTGATCGCTTCGTTGATCTGCCAGTTGAGGCTGGCGTTGGCCATGTGCTTTGCCGGCGTGGTGCCAGAGATCGGGCGTCCCTTGTCGGGGCCGCTGGTCTGTTCGCTCTTGGTCCACGTGTAGTTGCCGCGCAGCTGCAGGTTGTCGAGCAGGTCGACGTGGCCGGCCAGTTCCGCACCGCGGGTCTCGGCCTTGTCGATGTTCACGCTCTGGGTGAAGGTGCTGTAGCCCAGTGCTGCCCAGCCCGGGCCGATGTCCACGCAGTAACCGCTGCCGGCGCGGGCCACTTCGCAGTTCGGGAACGTGCCGCCGCTGGCGATCTTGTCTTCGAACTTGTTGAAGAAGCCGGTGACATTGAAGCCCCAGCGCTGGCCTTCGTAGTACGCGGCCAGCTCGTAGTTGGTGCTGGTTTCAGGCTTCAGGTTCGGCGAACCCACCAGCGGCAGCACGCCCTGGCCACCGAAGCCGGTGATGCCCGGGAACAGCTGATCCGGTCGCGGGGTCTTGTAGCCGGTGCTGACGCCACCCTTGAAGGTCCAGGCGTCAGTGGCGTTCCACACCAGGTAGCCGCGCGGGCTGACATGGCTGCCGAACACGTTGTGGTCGTCGTAGCGCAGGCCGAAGGTGGCGGTGAGGGTGTCGGTCAGCGACCAGTTGTCCTCGGCGAACAGCGCCCACATGCGGTGCTTCTGCTTGGTGTTGCTGCGGTAGCCGGCGCCATCCATGCCGAACACGCCGTCGATCATGTCGGTGTCGTTGTACTGGCCGCCGACGGTCAGCTTGTGCACGCCGAAGTCGAGGTCGAGCATGGTGTCGAGCACGTAGCCTTCCAGCTCCATGGTGCGCAGCGGACGCGGCAGGAATGCCTGCAGGCGTGCCATTTCACTTGGGTTGAGGGCGGCCAGTGCATTGCCGCGGCCGGCCGCGCAGTTGTTGGCGCCGCCGGTGCGGCGGCAGACGTCGTTCCACAGGGTCTGCAGGTTGGCGCGTTCGTCCAGGGTCAGCGGCAGCGAGCGGCCCAGGTTGCTGCTCTTGCTGTGGGTCAGCGAGGTCTGCCAGGTGCCGAAGCTGTAGCGGCCCTGGTGGGTCAGCGACAACTGGTCGCGCTCGTAGCGCTGGTAGGCGGTGTAGCCCACGCGCGGCTGCACCACGCGGCGGGTGACGGTACCGCTGCCGTTCGGGTTGGGGATGACGGCATTGCCGACGCGCCACAGGCTGGCCAGGCTGTCGAGGGTGCCGGTCTGGCCCTCGCTGTTGTCGTACTTCTGCCGCGACACGTCGTAGTCCAGCCACAGTTCGTGGTCATCGTTGACGTGGAAGTTCAGCCGCACACCGGTGTTCCAGTTGGTGTTGGCCACCGACTTGCCGCCGCCACCGAAGCCGATGCTGCGTTCCCACAGACTGCCGTCGGGCAGGGTCAGTGCATCCCACTCCGGATTGGAGGCCTTGGCGTCGTAGTAGCTGCCGCGTACTGCCAGGCCGAGACGGTCCTTGACCAGCGGGCCGCTGAGGTAGACGTCGGTGGTGCGTGCATCGCCGAACTGATCGTCCTGCTGCACGGTGAAGCCCTGGGTGAGCGCGCCGTGCCAGCTGTCCTGGTTGCGACGGGTGATGATGTTGATCACGCCGCCCATTGCATCCGAGCCGTACAGCGTGGACATCGGGCCGCGCACCACTTCAATGCGCTCGATGGCATCCAGCGGCGGCAGGTAGGCGAACTGGCCACCGCCGAAGTTGTTCGGATACAGCTGGCCGACATTGCTCTGGCGGCGGCCGTCGATCAGCACCAGGGTGTACTCGGAGGGCAGGCCGCGCATCGAGATGGTGGCACGGCCGTTCTTGTCGCTGGCTTCCAGGCCGACGTCGATGCCTTCAACGTCGCGCAGCGCGTCGACCAGATTGGTGTACGGGCGCTTGCTGAGTTCTTCGCGGCTGACCACGCTGATGCTGGCGGGTGCATCGACCACCTTCTGCTCAAAGCCGGAGGCGGTGACCACCACCTTGTCCAGCGTCTGTGGCGCGCCGGAAGCGTCACCGTGGGCGAAGGCCGGGGCGGTCATGGCTGCCAGCACGGCGCTGGTCAGCAGGGTACGGGACAGGGACGAACGGACACGATGGCGCTGGGCCATGGCAGTAACCTCGAAGGATGCAGGGTGGCGCAATGCCAGGCGCGAACGGCGCGGCATGCACGGGGAGGCCCGGTCAGGGGCGGCAGGGATGAAGCAGGCAGCGGCGTGCGGGCACGACCGCGCAGGCGGTCACGCGGGGCCGTGAATCAGGCGAGCGGCGGCGCCTGGCCGCGTTGCTGGCGGCGCCCGGGCGCGTCGGCCCAGGGCGTGTCCGGAGCGGCCAGCGGCCAGTCCGGGCGCACGCCGGGCATGGCCGGCGTGGCGGGTACGAGTTCAAGCTCGTTGCGCAGCCATTGGCTGGCCAGCAGCAACGGCGGGCGCGCCTTCTCGGCCGATTTCACCGGGGCGGCAGCACAGCGGCGCAGTTTGGCCGGTGCTTCTTCCTGCGGGGACGCTTCGCCACCGCGCTCTTCCAGCGGCATCTGCACGGCCATTCCGGCCTGGCCGTGTGGCAGCAGCGGCAGGGTGCCCAGCAGCAAAGCCAGCATCGCCACCCACGCCAGCAGACTGGCCAGCGCAGGACGCTGGCCGCGCATGGCGGTGCCCATCTTTCGATGGATGAGTGGGCGAGGGCGAAGCGGGCGCAGCAAGCAGGGGTCCCCAAGGGTCTGCCGGCAGCGGCCGGCATCAACGGGGCGTGATTGTAATGAGAGCTGTTAGCTGTTGCAAATGAGAATGATTGCCAAATTGTCGCGGGTCGGCCGGATGGGGCTCAGACTTCGCTCCAGCGTCGCAGCAGGTTGTGGTACACGCCGGTCAGCTGCAGGATCGCCTCGGCGTCACCGCCGGTCTGCCGCAGGCGCTCGATCGAGCCATCCATTTCCCACAGCAGGCGGCGCTGCACATCGTCGCGGATCATGCTCTGTACCCAGAAGAACGAGGCCACGCGCGCGCCGGCCGTGACCGGGCGCACCTGATGCAGGCTGCTGGACGGGTAGACGATCAGGTCGCCAGCGGGCAGCTTCACTTCGTGCTCGCCGTAGGTATCGCTGATGATCAGCTCGCCGCCTTCGTATTCGTCCGGATCGGACAGGAACAGGGTGCAGGAGATGTCCGAGCGCAGCTGTTCGCCGTTGGCCAGGTTCATCACCGCGCCATCGACATGGAAGCCGTAGGTGCCGCCGCCGCTGTAGCGGTTGAAGCGCGGCGGCAGGATCTTCAGGGGCAGCGCGGCAGCAAAGAACAAGGGGCTGCGGCTCAGCGCGGCCAGTAGGTCCCTGCCCAGCTCCGCTTTCAGGGGAGATGCATCGGGTAGCTGCAGATTGTGCTTGACCATCGCGCCCTGTGCACCGACGGTCTCGCGACCGTCGGTCCAGTCTGCAGCGTCGAGTCGCCTGCGTGCCTGCGCCACGTCCTGGGGTGAAAGCACGTCGGGAATGTGCAGCAGCATGGCGGTTCCTTTGGGGGGCGCGGGGGAGTGGGCTCCCCCGCGTGCTGCATCAGAAGCGGATGTCCGCGCTGAGCAGGAAGGTGCGCGGGGCACCCGGGGTGTAACGGTAGCCGCTCTTGTTGATGCTGGCCACGTACTGCTTGTCGAACAGGTTGTAGCCGTTCAAGCGCAGCGAGATCGTCTCATTGATTGCCCAGGACACGACCGCGTCATACACCACGTAGGACTTGGTGAACGACGGGGTGCCCACCGCGCCGTCGGTGCCGCGGTGCATGCCGGCGGCATAGCGTACGCCGCCGCCCACGGTGATGCCGTAGGGCAGGGTGTAGCTGGTCCAGCCGGTGAATGTGTCGTCCGGGGTATAGGTCAGGTTGGTGGTGCCATCGGCGGCCACCTTCGCGCCTTCCCTTACGTCGGTGTCCAGGTGGCTGTATCCGGCGCTGACCGACCAGTTGTCGGTCAGGCGGCCGACTGCGGAGAGCTCCACGCCCTTGACCCGCTTGCTGCCGGTCTGGGTCGGGTTGCCGGCATCGTCGAGCACGGTGGTGTTGATCTCGTTGTCCACGTCCGTCTGGAACAACGCAAGGTTCACTGCCAGAGCGTCATCCAGGAAGGCCCACTTGCTGCCCACTTCGAAGGTCTTGGCCTTCTGCGGATCCAGCTTGGGATTGTCGGCACTGCTGGCCGAGCTGCTCAGCTGGAAGTTGGCGCCACCCGGGGGTTGCTGCGAGATAGCATAGTTGGCGTAGACGCTGACGGTATCGCCGACCTTGTAGAGGGCGCCGAGCTTCCAGTTCAGCAGCGTATCGGACGCGTCCAGCGTCGGGTTGCGCAGCACCGTGCCGGCAGGATTGCTGCCACACGCCGGGCCGCCGCGGCCACCACACACCGACGCGCTGGCGTACTCGGTCTTGTAGTGGTCCGCACGCACGCCGGCGGTCAGCAGGAAACTCTCGCCGAAGGACAGGGTGTCGAACAGGTACACCGAGGAGGTGGTGGTCTTGCCATGTGCATCGGCGCCGTTGTGCGCCCAGTTCAGGCCGCTGACGTTCCAGTCCGGGTTGTACAGGTTCGCAGCGGGCCAGCTGGTGCCGGCAGCGGCGGCCTGGCCGTAGCTGTCCAGTTCTTCACGGGTGAATTCCAGGCCAGCGCTCAATGCGTGCCCGACCGCGCCGGTGGCGAAGTCGGCGCGCAGGTTCAGCTGATCGGTGAGGATCGTGTTGCGCTGGTCCTTGAAGGTCGGCAGGCTGCGCGCGATGGCGTAGCTGGAAAGGTCGGCCGGGTTGGCATAGGTGATGTTGCCGGTCGGGCGGCCGCCTGCGCCGCGCACGCCGGTGCCCATGAAGGCGGTGAGCAGGTAATCCTGTTCGGTGCGACCCCAGCGGGCGGTGTTGGTCAGGCGCACGCTGTCGTTGAAGTCGTGCTCGAAACGGAACGTGGCCATCTTCGCGGTCACGTCATCGTGGTCGGCGCGGGTGCCGTAGAAGTTCTCCGGATCGACCGGGTGCCCGGCCAGCGCTTCCAGCGTCGGCTGCGGCGTCCAGCCCGGCAGGCCCAGGGTGGGCACGCCACCATCGGGCACGTTGTCCTGCTTCACGTACAGCAGGTTGAGGTAGTAGCGCGTGGCAGTGCCCAGGCCGAAGGCCAGCGACGGTGCGATGCCCCAGCGCTTGTTCTGCACGTGGTCGCGGCCGGGCTGGTCGCTGTCCTGCCACATGCCGTTGATGCGCAGCGCGCTGGTGGTGCCCAGCGACTGGTTCCAGTCGGCGGTGGCGCGGCGCTGCTGGTCGCTGCCCAGCGAAATGCTGGCCGACGTCGCGTCCTGCAGGTTGGCCTGCTTGCTGACAAGGTTGATCGCGCCGGTCGGCGCCGAACGGCCATTGTCGGTGCCGGCCGGCCCCTTGGTCACTTCCACCTGTTCGATGTTGAACACATCGCGCGAGATCGAGCCCAGGTCGCGCACACCGTCCACATACAAGCTGTTGGAGGTGTCGAAGCCGCGCATGAACAGCGCATCGCCGGTGGTCGTGTTGCCGTTCTCGCCGGCATAGAAGGTGCCCACGCCCGGGCTGTTGCGCAGCGCCTCGGTCAGCGTGGTGGCACCCTGCTGGTTGAACAGGTCGCTGGTAATCACTTGGATGGTCTGCGGCGTGTCCTGCAGGCGCTGGGTGAACTTCGGCGAGGCCACCTTGTCGGCTTTGTAGCCCCGGGTGGCGTGCACGTCGATCTTGTCCAGCGTGCGGGCGTTGTCGGTGGCTTCAGCGTGGGCCAGCGTGGGCAGGGTGGCCAGGCCGAGGCCGGCGGCAAGACTGGCGGTGGCCAGCGGCAGGGTACGAAGCGGCGAAGCGTGCTTGCGGCTCTTGATCGGGTTCATGGGCGTCTGCAGAAGGGGAACAGGGAGAGGCGGCCGGCGCGGGCCGCGCGGCAGCAGTACGTAGAACGAGGGGGGCGTGCGGATGCGGCTGCGCATGGCGCAGCAGAGCGTCAGGCCAGCAGCGCGGGCGGTGCGTGGGATGGGGGCTGGCGCCGGCCCGGTGCGAGCACCGGAGGGGTCGGTGTCACCGGCGCCGGAGCGTCTGCAGGTGCATTGTCAGGGTGCTGCAGGCAGAGTCGCCGCAGGGCACGAGGTTTGTCACCGCGACTGCCATCGGGTTCGGATTCAGCGGGGTGCATCGCCTGTTCGTGCGGCAGCACGTGTGGCGGGGACGCGGGCGACACATCATGAGCATACAGAGTCGGCGCATCGGCGGTCGCCGTGTGCCTGCCTTCATGCAACGCAGACCAGCCCAACACCAGCGTCAGCAGCACGGCCACGAGCAGCGGCCACCCTTGACGGGCAAGCTGGCACAGCGTGGCGGTGGGCGCGGGCGAAGCCATGGCGCGGGGGCGGAGTCGTTACGAAGATGTTACGTAGAATAACATCAACGATAATGATTCGCATCTGCGGGGCGTGACGGGCCGCTGGGGCTGCCCCGGAGCGGCCTGGGGGCGCCCTCATGGCCTTCCAGTAGATCCACGCCATGGGTGGATGCTCTCCCGCGGGGCGCCCTTTGGGGGGGCTCTCCGGGCCGCGCACCGCCTCAGTCCCGGTCGTCGCGGGTCCAGACAGCGTCGTGCTCGCGCTTCACCGGAAACTTGGGCACAGGGCTGTAGGCCGGGGCACACAGGGCGCGGCCGTCACGCACGTCGAAGCGCGCGCCGTGCAGCACGCACTCCACGCTGCCCTCGGTGGTGTTGAACTCGCCCGAGGACAGCTCGAACTCTTCATGTGTGCACTGGTCTTCCAGGGCGTACAGCTCGCCGTCGAGGTTGAACACCACGATCGGCGTGCCGGTCACCTCGTCGAACACGCTCTTCATTTCACCCGGCAGCAGTTCGGCGCCGGCGCAGACGAAGGTCCAGGCCTCGCTCACGCCACGGCTCCGGCCAGCGGCTTTTCCAGGATCTCGAAGCGCAGGTCGTCGCGCTTGGGAATACCGAAGCGTTCGTCGCCATAGGGGAACGGCTTCTTGATGCCGGTGCGCTGGTAGCCGCGGCGTTCATAGAAAGCGATCAGCTCGTCGCGCACGTCGATCACCGTCATCTGCATCACCGGCACGTTCCATTCGCGCGCGGCGTGCGCTTCGGCAGCCTCCATCATCTGCTTGCCGACACCGCCGCCCTGCTGGGCCGGATCGACCGAGAACATGCCGAAGTAGCCCTTGCCGTCGACATCGGCGACATGGGCGCAGGCCACCAGCTGGCCCTCGCGTTCGGCCAGCAGGATGGTGGAGCGCGGGCGGTCCAGGTCGGCCTGGATGCCTTCGGCGTCGATGCGGGCGCCGTCCAGCAGGTCGGCTTCAGTGGTCCAGCCAACGCGGCTGGCGTCACCCCGGTAGGCCGAGGTGACCAGGGCGATCAGGGCGGGGATGTCGGCCGGCGTGGCGGCACGGAAGGTCAGAGTGGTCATGGGCCCATTCTAGGTGGGGTGGGGGCGGGCGCAAATGGGGAGGTAGGGTCAGATCCCTTTCGCAGCGCGAAAGGGATCTGACCCCGGCGTCTACTGACCCAACAGCAGGCTATGGACCGACTGGCACGGGCGCGGAATCGGCAGATGCTCGGGGTCAGATCCCTTTGCGCAGCAAAGGGCTCTGACCCCTTGTTTCCAGGAGAAGCCCATGCCAAGACCACGACGGATCGATGCGCCCGGATACCCGCAGCATGTCGTCCAGCGCGGCAACAATCGCCAGCCCGTGTTCTTCACGGATGACGATCGCGTGGCCTACCTGCGTCTGCTGTGTCATCACGCAGACCAGCAGCACTGCCGGGTCCACGCCTATGTGCTCATGGACAATCACGTCCATCTTCTGGCGACGCCTGATGTCTCTGGCGGGCTGTCGCGGATGATGCAGGCCGTGAGCCGGGCCTACGTACGTCGGGTGAATGGTCAGCAGGGCCGCACCGGCACGTTATGGGAGGGGCGTTTCCACTCCACGGTGGTGGATACGGATCGCTATCTGCTGGCCTGCCAGCGCTACATCGAGCTCAACCCGGTTCGGGCGGGGAAGGTGGCTCATCCTGGTGACTATCGCTGGTCGAGCTATCGCGCGAATGCACGGGGACGGGCAAATGCACTGCTCGTACCGCATTCGGCATTCGAGTTCATTGCTGCTGATGCGGATGAGCGGCACAGACGCTATGCGGAGTTCATCGCGCAGGGCATTCCTGCCGGGGATCTGGTGGCGATGCGTGGCGCGCTGCAGTCGCAGCGGCGGCTGTCGGGGCCGTTGATGGGGTCAGAGCCCTTTCGCGTCGCGAAAGGGATCTGACCCCGCTGTGCCGGGCTCAGCCCAGCAGCTTGCGCACCTTGGTCAGCGCGGTCATGAAGCGCTCGATCTCGGCGTGCGTGTTGTAGAACGCCAGCGAGGCACGGCAGGTGGCGGCGACACCGAAGTACTGCAGCAGCGGGTGCGCGCAGTGCTGGCCCGAGCGCACGGCCACGCCTTCCAGGTCGAGCAGGGTCGCCAGGTCGTGCGCATGCGCACCGTCGATCAGGAACGAGACCACGGCGGCCTTCTCCGGCGCTTCGCCGATGATGCGCAGGCCGTCGACGCGGCGCAGTTCTTCGGTGAAATGCGCCAGCAGTTCGGCTTCGCGCGCTTCCACGTTCTCCTGGCCAAGCTGCTGCAGGTAGTCGGCAGCTACGCCCAGGCCGATGAAGCCTGCGATGTTCGGGGTGCCGGCTTCGAACTTGTGTGGGGCATCGTTGAAGACGGTGCCGTCGAAGCTGACTTCCTTGATCATCTCGCCGCCGCCGAGGAACGGCGGCATCGCGTCCAGGTGCTCGCGGCGCGCCCACAGCGCACCGGTGCCGGTCGGACCGCACATCTTGTGGCCGGTGATGGCGTAGAAGTCACAGCCGATCGCGGCGACGTCGACCTTGCGGTGCGGCACGGCCTGCGAGCCATCGACCACGGTGATGATGCCGCGCTTGCGCGCTTCGCGGCAGATCTCGCGCACCGGATTGACCGTACCCAGCACGTTGGAGACATGGGTGACCGCCAGCAGCTTGACTTCCGGGGTCATCGCCGCGCGCAGCGCATCCAGGTCCAGCGCGCCATCAGGGGTGATCTCGGCTACGCGGATGGTGGCGCCGGTACGCTGCGCGACCAGCTGCCACGGCACGATGTTGGCGTGGTGCTCCATGCGCGTGATCAGGATCACGTCACCAGCCTTCAGTCGCGGCAGCGCCCACGAGTAGGCCACCAGGTTGATGGCGAAGGTGGTGCCACTGCACAGCACCAGGTCGCTGGGACGCACGTTGAGGAAGCGCGCCAGCTTGTTGCGTGCGCCTTCATAGGCATCGGTGGCTTCGCTGCCCAGTACATGCACCGCACGGCTGACGTTGGCGTTGTAGCGGCGGTAGAACTCGTCCACCGCGCCGATCACCTGCACCGGCTTCTGGCCGGTGTTGGCGTTGTCGAAATAGACCAGTGGCTTGCCGTGCACCTCGCGCATCAGCAGCGGGAAGTCGAGACGGACGCGGTCCCAGTCGGGCGCGCCGGTGCGTTCTTCGATCGGGCGCGGCGTGGACAGGTTCATGCCACACCCGCCTCGGCCAACGCCTTGTCCAGACGGCGTGCCAGCTGCGCACGCAGTGCATCGGGCAGGATCTTCAGCGGCTCGTGACAGAACGCGGCGCTGAGCAGAGCCTGTGCCTGGGCCTGCGGCAGGCCGCGCGAGCGCAGGTAGAACAGCGCATTGGCGTCGAGCTGGCCGACGGTCGCGCCGTGCGCGGCCTTCACTTCATCGGCGTCGATCACCAGCGTCGGCTGGGTGTCGATCTCGGCATCGGCCGACAGCAGCAGGTTCTTGTTGGACAGGTTCGCGTCGGTGCCGTCGGCGCCTTCGCGGATCTGGATGCCACCATGGAACACCACGCGGCTGCGGTTGGCGGCGACGCCACGCCACAGCAGTTCGCAGGCGGTATCGCGCGCGATGTGGTCGATGCCCAGGCGGGTTTCGACGTGGCGGCGGCCATTGCCGAGCAGCACGCCGTTGGCGGTCAGCTGGGCGTTGTCGCCTTCCAGGCGCACGTTCAGTTCATGGCGGCTGAGCGCGGCGCCCAGTTCCAGGTCGACACGGTGGTACTGCGCGTCGCGGGCGAGTACGGCGTCGGTGCGCAGGAAGCTGGTCTGGCGCGCGCTGCCGGCCTGCACGCGGGCGTGCTTGAGCGCGGCATCTCGGGCGACATGGGCATGCAGCACGGTGTTGTCCAGGTGGGCGGAGTCGCCCACGCTGAAGCGGTGCTCGACCACGCCGAGGCTGGCGCCGGCCCGCAGTTCGATCAGGTGGCGATGGTGCCAGGCCAGGTCGGTATCGCCGGCGACGCTGGCGAACACCAGCTGCAGCGGTACCTCAACCTGCACGCCTTCGTCCACGCGCAGCACTACGCCTTCATCGGCCAGCGCGGCGTTGAGGCGGGCGAAGATCTCTTCGCTGCTCTCGTAGCGGCGGCCAAGGAAACGCACGGCGTCTTCGCCGGAGGCCAGTGCGGCCGACAGCGGCTGCAACTGCACGCCGGCCGGCAGGCCCTGCACGTCGCTCAGCGCGGCATCCAGGCGGCCGTTGACGAACACCAGGCGCGGCGCCGGAATGTCCTCCAGCAGCGCGGTGTCCAGCGCCGGGCCCTGCAGCGGTGCCGCGGCGAACGCACGACGCTCCAGCTGGCGCAGCGAGGTGTACTTCCAGGCTTCGTTGCGGGCGGCCGGCAGGCCGTCACGCAGGGCCGCGTCCAGCACTTCGCGGCGCGCATCGCTGCCGCAGAAGGCCTGGGCCATCGAATCGAGCAGCGCGCTCATCAGACGGCCGCCTCGCGCACCACGCGATCCTTGAGGAAATCGTAACCGTGCGCTTCCAGTTCCAGTGCCAGTTCCGGGCCACCGGTCTTGACGATGCGGCCATCGGCCAGCACGTGCACCACGTCCGGCTTGATGTAGTCCAGCAGGCGCTGGTAATGGGTAATGACCAGGAACGAACGGTCGGCGGCGCGCAGTGCGTTGACGCCATCGGCCACGCTCTTCAGCGCATCGATGTCCAGGCCCGAATCGGTTTCGTCCAGGATCGCCAGCTTCGGTTCCAGCACGGCCAGCTGGAAGATCTCGTTGCGCTTCTTCTCGCCACCGGAGAAGCCTTCGTTGACGCCACGGTGCAGCAGTTCATCCTTCAGGTGCAGCACGGCCAGCTTCTGGCGCACCAGCTTGAGGAACTGCATGGAATCGAGTTCGTCCTCACCGCGCGCCTTGCGCTGGGCGTTCAGTGCCGCGCGCAGGAAGTAGGTGTTGTTCACGCCCGGGATTTCCACCGGGTACTGGAACGCCAGGAACAGGCCGGCGGCGGCGCGCGCTTCCGGGTCCTGCTCGAGCAGGTCGGTGCCTTCAAACTGCACGCTGCCTTCGGTCACTTCGTAGCCGTCGCGGCCGGCCAGGACATTGCCCAGGGTGGACTTGCCGGCGCCGTTCGGGCCCATGATGGCGTGCACCTGGCCGGGCTTCACATCCAGCGACAGGCCCTTGAGGATTTCCTTGTCGCCGATGCGGGCGTGGAGGTTTTCGATCTTCAGCATGGTGGGGGTTTCCGTGGGGCGGGCCGCGGCCCGCCGGTAAAGAGAATGCGTTTGCGAGGGGCAGGGGCGGGCGGTCAGCCCACCGAACCTTCCAACGAGACTTCCAGCAGCTTCTTGGCTTCCACCGCGAACTCCATCGGCAGTTCGCGGAACACCTGCTTGCAGAAGCCGTCGACGATCATCGACACCGCGTCTTCCTGGCTGATGCCACGGGCGCGGCAGTAGAACAGCTGGTCGTCGGAGATCTTGGAGGTGGTGGCCTCGTGCTCGACGGTGGCGCCCGGGTTCTTCACCTCGATGTAGGGGAAGGTGTGGGCGCCGCACTGCTTGCCGATCAGCAGCGAATCGCACTGGGTGTAGTTGCGCGCGCCGTCGGCGTTGCGGTCCACCCGCACCAGGCCGCGGTAGGTGTTCTGGCCACGGCCGGCACTGATGCCCTTGCTGACGATCTTGCTCTTGGTGCGCTTGCCGATGTGGATCATCTTGGTGCCGGTGTCGGCCTGCTGGCGGTGATGGGTCAGCGCCACGGAGTGGAATTCACCCACCGAGTCGTCGCCCAGCAGCACGCAGGACGGGTACTTCCAGGTGATCGCCGAGCCGGTCTCGACCTGGGTCCAGGTGACCTTGCTGCGCGCGCCACGGCATTCGGCACGCTTGGTGACGAAGTTGTAGATGCCGCCGACGCCGTTCTCGTCGCCCGGATACCAGTTCTGCACCGTGGAGTACTTGATCTCCGCATCTTCCAGCGCGACCAGCTCGACCACCGCGGCGTGCAGCTGGTTCTCGTCGCGCATCGGCGCGGTGCAGCCTTCCAGGTAGGAGACGTAGGCCTTGTCCTCGCACACGATCAGGGTGCGCTCGAACTGGCCGGTGTGGCCGGCGTTGATGCGGAAATAGGTGCTCAGTTCCATCGGGCAGCGCACGCCCTTGGGAATGAACACGAAGCTGCCATCGGAAAACACCGCCGAGTTGAGCGCGGCGAAATAGTTGTCGCCCACCGGCACCACGGTACCCAGGTACTGGCGGACCAGCTCCGGGTGTTCCTTGATGGCCTCGGACATCGAGCAGAAGATGATGCCCTTCTCGGCCAGTTCCTTGCGGAAGGTGGTACCGACGGACACCGAGTCGAACACCGCGTCCACCGCCACGCCGGCCAGCTTGGCGCGCTCGTGCAGCGGCACGCCCAGCTTGTCGTAGGTGTCGAGCAGCTCCTTCGGCACGTCATCCAGCGAGGCGTACTTCGGGCCCTTCGGCGCGGAGTAGTAGCTGAGCGCCTGCAGGTCGATCGGCGCGATCTCCAGCTTGGCCCAGTCCGGCATCGGCATGGTCAGGAAGTGGCGGTAGGCGTCCAGGCGCCACTGCGTCATCCACTCCGGCTCTTCCTTCTTGGCCGACAGGGCACGGATGGTGTCCTCGTCCAGGCCCGGCGGCAGGGAGTCCGATTCGATCTCGGTGATGAAGCCGGCCGAATACTTGCGGCCGAGCTGCTCGTGGATCTCGCGGTTGGGGGTGTCGTCGTGGGCGACGTTTTCGATGGTTTCGGTGGCCATGGGGGGCTGCCTACGGATCAGGAGACGACGTCGACAGCGATGGTGCGGCGCTGTTCGTCATCGACAAGGGGGAGAGGGGGCAGGATCTGCGCGAGGCTGACATCGCGCAGGGCCTCGGAGACCACGTCGTTGATCAACCGCCAGCTGCTGCGCGCGCCGCACTTGGGGGCCATGCCGCACTGGTGGTGGTCGTGGCTGCATTCGGTCAGGGCCAACGGCCCTTCCATCGCTTCGACCACTTCGAACAGCGAGATCTCGATGGCCGCGCGGGTCAGCCGGTAACCGCCACGGACGCCGCGCAGGCCTTCAACCAGGCCGGCCTGGGCCAGCGGCTTGAGCACCTTGCTGACGGTGGGCGGCTCCAGACCGGTGAATTCGGCCAGCTCGGTGGCACTGAGCACCTCGCCCGGACGGGCGGCGAGCACGGTCAGTACGACGGTGGCGTAATCGGTGAGTTTGGTGACGCGCAACATGGGGATGCGAGTGGTTCTTAAAGCGGACTGAAATTGTACGCTTTTATTCGCCGCCATCCAACCCGGGCATTCAGCCGGTGCTGGGGCCGGGCCGGGAGGACACACCGGGGCCGTTGCCAGGGCGCAATGCTGCGCCAACGGGGTGATTTTCGCAATCACCCGGAATGGGCGAGAATCCCGGTTCCATTCGCTGCAAACAGCCCGTGCCGATGCCGAAGAAGATCCAAGCCCGCAAGTCCGCCATCCATGGCAACGGCGTGTTCGCCGTGGCCCCGATCAAGCAGGGCGAGCGCGTGATCCAGTACAAGGGCCTGCTGCGCAGCCACGGCGACGTCGATGCCGATGACAGCGGCGACGTCGAAAGTGGCCATACCTTCCTGTTCACCCTCAACGACGACTGGGTGATCGATGCCAACTACAAGGGCAATGACGCGCGCTGGATCAACCACAGCTGCGACCCGAACTGTGAGGCGGTGATCGAGGAAGACGAGGACGGCGACAGCCGGGGCGACAAGGTGTTCATCGAGGCAGTGCGTGATATCAAGGCCGGCGAAGAGCTGACCTACAACTACGGCATCACCCTGGCCGAGCGTCACACCGCCAAGCTGAAGAAGATCTGGGAGTGCCGCTGCGGCTCGCCCAAGTGCACCGGCACCATGCTGCAGCCCAAGCGCTGACCCGCAGCGGGTAGTGCCGGCCGCTGGCCGGCACACATGTGAAAAGCGTGCCGGCCAGCGGCCGGCACTGCCTTATTTACCCAGTACGCCTGCCGGCACCAGATTGCCCAGGTTCTGGTTGAAGGTGACCACCAGCTTGCCGTTCTTCACCTGTGCCGACTGTACCTGCAGGGCGCCGAGCAGGCCGGCCACGGCCGGGTCCAGCTTGTAGATCGGTTCGCGCTGGGCGTAGTCGCTCAGCCAGGCATTGAGCAGGCCGCGGGTGCGCGAATCGAGGCGACCGCCCTGGTTGGCCGGGGTGAAGTCATCCACGCTGGGCTGCTGCAGGTGGAAGCCCTGGGTCTGCGCGTCATAGCGCAGGCCGCTGCTGAGCTTCACCGTTCCCAGCTTGGACGGGTTGCCACCGGCGGTGGCCAGAGCAACATCCATGCCCAGGTTCAGCCGCTCGCCGGCCGGAAGGCTCAGCTGTGGATGGCTCATGGTCAGCGCGATCAGGCCGCCGAGGGCGTCCTGGGTGCGTGGGAAGCTGCCATCGAGGTACTGCTGCACGTCACTGGCACCGACCGACAGTTCGCGGCCGGAGATGGAAGGGGCGGCCTGCGCGCCGATCGCAGCGGCGATCAGCACGGTGGAGGCGGCAAGGCGGGTCATCAGGGAACGCAGGCGCATGGCGGTGACCGGTGGATATGAATGGACGAATCAAAGAGTAGCCGTGCCGGCTGAATCGCGCGTGCATGCCGCTGCAACGGTTCAGTCCAGCGACGGGCGCAGTTGCGCCGACTGGATCTGCCAGGCGCGACCGTCGCGGCTGGGTTGCACGCGGTACCAGCCGCCAAAGCGGAAGGTGCCTTGTGTGGTGACTGCGCGGATCCGCACCGGTACCTCCAGCAGCCGGGGGGGCTGCTGGTCGTCGCGTGCGATCGGGGGCTCGCTGTCCAGGCGCAGCGTGCGCAGGTCCTGCAGCTGGCGCAGGACGGTATCGTCTGCGTGCCGCGGATCGGCGGGCGGGAATGCCCAGGCGGCGTCGCTGGTGCCGCGGTCGCGGTTGAGCAGCGCGATCACGTAGCGGTTGAGCATCACCGAAGGGGGGGCGGCGTCGGTGTCCACTGCAGCAAACAGCGGATCGACCGTCGGTGATTGCAGGGCGGATGTGGCGGTTTCCGCGTTGGCCTGTACCTCCGCGCTGGCGGCTGCGGGGGGCGGGGCCGGTGTTGGATCCGATTGCGCTGCTGGCCGGGAACAGCCCAGCAACACCAGTGGCGAAATCAGCAACAGGAACCTGCGCATGCCTGCCTCCTCCCCGAGGCGACGTGAAGGAGCGCAGTGTATCGGCTGCGCCGGTATCAGCGGGAGGAGGGCAGCTGTTCCAGCGCGTCCAGGGCCGGCAGTACCTGTGCTGCGATGGCGGCCAGCGCGTGGCCGTCGGATTCGGCATGGCGCTGCACGATGTCGCGCAGCAGCTGGGTGGCGATCACCAGGGTGGCGCGCTCGTCGCCGCTGAGACCTGCCGTGCGCGGCGCTCCTTCCAGCAGGCGCATCAGGTCACGGCTGGCACGGTGTTCCAGTTCGATGGTGCAGCGCCCGGTGCACTGCAACCCGTCCTTTTCGATCGGGGTCACCGAGATCCGGTAGCGGGTGGAGGGGCTGGCCATGAGGGGGTGCTCGCCGTAGCTGTGGAGGATGTGCCCACCATAGGCAAGGCCGCGGCCGACAGCGACGGCCGGCGCTGCACGCAGTGTTCCACCCGGTACGTTCCGGTACTGCGGCAGGTCGGGCGCAGCCAATGCTGGCGGGCCTGTACGGGCATTCCCGGGATTGCGGCAACGCTGTGTTGCGGACCGTGGTTGGGACAAAAAAAACGGGACGGCCAGAGCCGTCCCGTTGGAATCCGCGTTGGGGCGCGCGCTTACAGCGCGGCGTCCTTCAGCTTCTTCAGCGGACGCACCTTCAGCTTGGTGGTGGCCGGCTTGGCGGCGAACCACTGCTCTTCCTTGGTGAACGGGTTGATGCCCTTGCGCTTCGGCTTGGCCGGCACATTGACGGTGGTGATCTTCAGCAGGCCCGGCAGGGTGAACGAGCCAGCGCCCTTCTTGTGCACCGAGGAGGCGACGGCGCTTTCCAGCGAGGCCAGCACAGCGCGGACGTCCTTGGCGATGACGCCGGAGGCTTCAGCGATGTGTGCAACCAGGCCGGACTTGGTCAGCACTTCCTTGATCGGCTTCGGAGCGGCCGGCTTGGCGGCTGCCTTCGTCGCGACTTTCTTCACTGCCTTCTTCGGGGCAGCCTTCTTAGCGGTCTTTGCCATGGTTTCCTGTTCCGTGAACGGTTGGTTGTTTGGTCGGCGCCGAACCCCGTCGGCAAGCGCAATGTAGGGCAACTCTCGGGCGCCGCCAATAGCCTGAAGCGCGGAAAGTGCATGTTTTTTCATATCCAGGCCGATTCAGTACATGGCCGGCCGTGGGGGATGGGGGCGCGGCAGCATGCGCGATGGCTGGTGCCCGTCCATCGGTGGAATGCGCGAAACCACTGAAAACAAGGGGGAAATGCGCAGATGGCTGGTGAAGAAGTGTCCATCTGCCCGGTTCCCGGCGGACGTTCGGCATGCGGCGGAGCGACGCAGGGCTAACGCGTGCCGTGCGAGGGTGACCGTTCATCACCGCCACGCAGGAGCAGCATATGGGAATCTCGCGACACGCCACCGCGCACTGGGAAGGCGATCTGAAGTCGGGCAAGGGACAGTTGAGCACGCCGCAGAGTGGGCTGCTGGACAAGACCCGCTACGGCTTCAACAGCCGCTTCGGTGACGAGAAGGGCACCAATCCGGAAGAACTGATCGCTGCCGCGCACGCCGGCTGTTTCACCATGGCGCTGTCGGCCAAGCTCGGCGAGGCCGGCTTTACCCCGACCTCGCTGGATACCGAAGCCAAGGTCGATCTGTCATTGGAGGGCGGCCCGCAGCTGTCGCAGATCCGGCTGAAGGTGAAGGCGGTGGTGCCGGGCATCGACGCGACGCAGTTCCGTGCGATTGCCGATGACGCCAAGCAGAACTGCCCGGTATCCAAGGCGCTGAGCGCAGTGCCGATCAGCCTGGAAGCCGAGCTGGGCTGAGCGGCCGTTACCTGTAGAGCCGAGCCCACGCTCGGCTCTACCGCTTGCGGATCACCAATCGATGGTGCCGCTGATCACCGTCTGCACCTGGCCGCCCGACCAGACCTCGCCGTCCTCGTCGACCAGCAGCGTCAGGCGTGCATCGTGGCCGACTTCGCGGCCCTGGCTGACTTCGAACGGTGCACGACCACGGGGCAGGGCATCGCGCAGGTCCAGCCATGCGGCCAGCACGGCGTTGGCGGCACCGGAGGCGGCGTCCTCGAAGCGGCGTCCATTGCCGACGAAGGCACGTACCGCCAGATCGAAGCCCTCACCACCATCGCTGAAGGCATAGGCGAACACGCCCATGCTGTCGGTGGACTCGGCCAGTGCGGCTACGGCATCCCAGTCCGGACGCAGGGCACGCAACGCGGCTTCATCGGCCACCTGCACCACCCACCAGCTGCGCCCGCCCTGCATCCGCGCCGGCGGCAGGGAGCCCAGCGGCCAGTCCTTCAGCGCCGCCTGCAGACGAGGATCGGTCGCCTCGGCAGTCTCGGCCAGCTGCGCGCGCGGCGTGCGGATGGCGATGCGCTGCTGCGCACCCTCACCGCTGACGCGCAGCGGCAGGGCACCGGCAATGCCGTCCTGCACCAGCACACCATCGACCGCTGCGGCCAGGCCGGCCTGCAGCACCGCATGCGCGGTGCCGACGCTGGGGTGGCCGGCAAACGGAACTTCCTTCTGCGGGCTGAACATGCGCAGCCGGTAACTGGCACCGGCGACCTGCGGCGGGAACACGAAGGTGGTCTCGGGCAGGCGCGTCCAGCGTGCGATGGCCTGCATGCTGGCATCGTCCAGGCCCTCGGCATCGAGCACCACGGCCAGCGGATTGCCGGCGCCGGCGCGCGGGGAGAACACATCCAGCTGCAGGAAACGGCGTGCGGGCATCGGGGAAACTCCAGAATCAGGTAGCGCGCAGCTTAGCGCGCCGTTGTAGAGCCGAGCCCATGCTCGGCTGTGTTGGGGTGTGAGAAGAAGCAGCCGAGCGTGGGCTCGGCTCTACATCCAGCTGATCTGGCCGTCGATGACCGGCTGCACCTGGCCGCCGATCCAGACCGTGCCCTGTGCATCGACCTCGACCTGTACGCGGCCATCGCGGCCCACTTCGCGGCCCTGGCTGGCCACGTAGCGGCCCTCGCGGCCGGGCAGGGCGTTGCGCTGCCGCAGCCAGGCGCCGATCAGCGCATTGGCGCTGCCGGTCACCGGGTCCTCGGGTACGGCGGCCGCATCAGCGGGGCAGAATGCGCGCACCACCCGGGTATGGTCGGTGCCGGCTTCGTCGGCGAACACGGCCAGGCCGGTGGCATCGGTGGCAAGGCTCCAGTCGGCCAGCGCTGCCATGTCCGGCGCCAGGTTGCGTACGGCGGAGGCGTCGCGCAGCGGCAGCAGCCACCAGCGTGCGCCGTTGTCCCAGAGTTCGGGTACGTGCCCGCTGGCAGCCAGCGCCAGCAGCGCTTCCGGCGCTCTGTCCGCCGCTGTGTCCAGTTGCTGCGCCGGTGGGCTGGCCAGCTGGATCTGCAGTGCCTCGGCCGGGCCGCTCACCCGTACCGGCAGCAACCCCGCCGCGCACTGCTGCAGCAGGGCACCGTCGCGCGGTTGCGCCAGGCCGCAGCTCACCGCCGCCCAGGCCGCGCCGACGCTGGGGTGGCCGGCGAAGGCCAGCTCACGGGTCGGGGTGAAGATGCGGATGTGGTAATCGGCGCCGGGCGCACTAGGGCGCAGGAAGAACACCGTCTCGGACAGGTTCAGCCAGGCGGCCAGGGCCTGCATCTGCTCGCCGGAGAGCCCATCGGCGTCCAGGATGGCGCCCAGTGGGTTGCCGGTGCCGGGGCGGGGGGCGAAGACATCGAGCTGCAGGTAACGGAGGACGGCCATCTACGGGGATATTGCGCTTAGAATCAAAGGTTCCGCCCCTGGGGGCGGCTTCCCCACATTCTACATAGCCAATCCATGTCAGCTTCCCCCCTTGTCGATCGTTGGATCGTACTGAAGTTCGGCGGCACCTCGGTGTCGCGTCGTCATCGCTGGGACACGATCGGGAAGCTGGCGAAAAAACGTGCGGAAGAGACCGGCTCGCGCGTGCTGGTGGTGGTGTCGGCGCTGTCCGGGGTCACCAACGAACTGACCGCGATCGCCGATGGCGCGCCGGACAGCCGTGATCGCGTGGCGGCGCTGGTCGAACGCCACGAGGCCTTCCTGGTTGAACTCGGCCTGGGCCGCGAGGTGCTGGCCGAGCGCCTGGCGGCGCTGCAGGGGCTGCTCGACGACGCGCGCGCGGCCACCCGGCCGCTGCAGTGGCAGGCCGAAGTGCTGGGCCAGGGCGAACTGCTGTCCTCCACCCTGGGCGCGGCCTATCTGCGCGCTTCGGGCCTGGACATGGGCTGGATGGATGCCCGCCAGTGGCTGGACGCGATGCCGCCGCAGCCGAACCAGAGCGACTGGTCGCAGCGGCTGTCGGTGAACTGCCAGTGGCGTGCCGATGCGGAGTGGATGCAGCGCTTCCGCGCGCAGCCGACCCGCCTGCTGATCACCCAGGGCTTCATTTCGCGGCATGCCGATGGTGGTACCGCCATCCTCGGCCGCGGTGGCTCGGATACCTCGGCGGCGTACTTCGGTGCGCTGCTCGGTGCCAGCCGCGTGGAGATCTGGACCGATGTGCCGGGCATGTTCAGTGCCAACCCGAAGGACGTGCCGGACGCGCGCCTGCTGACCCGCCTGGACTATTACGAGGCGCAGGAAATCGCCACCACCGGCGCCAAGGTGTTGCACCCGCGCTCGATCAAGCCGTGCCGCGATGCCGGCGTGCCGATGGCCATCCTCGATACCGAGCGCCCGGAACTGCCGGGTACCAGCATCGATGGCAGCGCTGCACCGGTGCCGGGCGTGAAGGCGATCAGCCGCCGCAACGGCATCGTGCTGGTGTCGATGGAAGGCATCGGCATGTGGCAGCAGGTCGGCTTCCTGGCCGATGTATTCAACTTGTTCAAGAAGCATGGCCTGTCGGTGGACCTGATCGGTTCGGCCGAGACCAACGTCACCGTGTCGCTGGACCCGTCCGAGAACCTGGTCAACACCGATGTGCTGGCTGCGCTGTCGGCTGACCTGTCGCAGATCTGCAAGGTGAAGGTGATCGTGCCGTGCGCGGCGATCACCCTGGTTGGCCGCGGCATGCGTTCGCTGCTGCACAAGCTGTCAGACGTGTGGGCGACCTTCGGCCGCGAGCGCGTGCACATGATCTCGCAGTCGTCCAACGACCTGAACCTGACCTTCGTCATCGACGAAGCCGATGCCGATGGCCTGTTGCCGATCCTGCACGCCGAGCTGATCGACAGCGGTGCGATGCCGGTGGAAGAGACCGAAGTGTTCGGCCCGCGCTGGCGCGAGATCGCCGGCACCGTGCGCCCGCGTGGCACGCCGTGGTGGCGGGGCCAGCGTGCGCACCTGCTGCAGCTGGCCGATGCTGGCACGCCACGCTACGTCTACCACCTGCCGACGGTGCGCGCCCGCGCCCGCGCGCTGGCCGCGATCAAGCCGATCGACCAGCGCTACTACGCGATCAAGGCCAACAGCCACCCGGCCATCCTGCAGCTGCTGGAAGCCGAAGGCTTCGGCCTGGAGTGCGTATCGCACGGCGAACTGAAGCACGTGTTCCAGCACCTGCCGGAACTGTCGCCCAAGCGCGTGCTGTTCACCCCCAGCTTCTGCCCGCGCAGCGAGTACGAAGCCGCGTTCGCGCTGGGCGTGACCGTTACCGTCGACAACGTCGAAGCACTGCAGCGCTGGCCGGACCTGTTCCGCAACCGCGAGCTGTGGCTGCGCGTGGATCTGGGCCGTGGCGAAGGCCACCATGCCAAGGTCCGTACCGGCGGCAAGGATTCCAAGTTTGGCCTCCCGATCGCCCGCGTCGATGAGTTCGTGCGCGCGGCCACCGATCTGGGCAGCCGCGTGGTCGGCCTGCATGCGCACCTGGGCAGCGGCGTGGAAACCGCGCAGCACTGGCGCCTGATGTGCGATGAGCTGGCAGGTTTCGCCCGCCGCATCGGCAGCGTGCACACCATCGACATCGGCGGTGGCCTGCCGATTCCGTACAGCGACGAAGACGAGCCGTTCGACCTGGACGCCTGGGCCGAGGGCCTGGCCGAGGTCAAGGCGCTGCATCCTGCATTCCGCCTGGCGATCGAGCCGGGCCGCTACCTGGTTGCCGAATCCGGCGTGCTGCTGACCCATGTCACCCAGGTGGTGGAGAAGGACGGCGTGCGCCGCGTCGGTCTGGATGCTGGCATGAACGCACTGATGCGTCCGGCCCTGTACGACGCCTGGCACGACATCGAGAACCTCAGCCGCCAGGGCGGCTATGCCGAAGCGGCGTTCGATGTGGTCGGCCCGATCTGCGAATCCAGCGATGTGTTCGGCAAGCGCCGCAAGCTGCCGGTGTCGACCGCGCCGGACGACGTGATGCTGATCGCCGACGCCGGCGCGTACGGCTATTCGATGGCCAACACCTACAACCAGCGGATGCTGCCGCGCGAAGACGTGATCGAATGACCACCGCGCGCGCCCTGCACCCGCCCACCGACACGCCCCGCGCAGCTGCGCGGGCCCGTGCCTGACCGGATACACCATGACTGCTTTCGATAAACACCAGGTTTCCCGCTTCCGCTTCGTCCGCTGCGAATTCGCTGCGGAGACCGGCGTGGCCAGGCTGGTCTACGCCTTCGATGACGGCCCGGAGATGGTGGAAACCATCACCGTGCCGGGCGCCCCGTTCGTGCTGGACGAAGCGCGTAGCGCCGCCGTGCAGCGCGCGCTGCAGCTGCTGCACCTGATCGCCGGTGTCAGCTATTACAAGGCGGGTGTGCCGGAGACGGTCAGCATCGACAGCTACACCATCGATGCCGATACCGCTGCGCTGGTGGAGACGGTCTACCTCAATGGCCTGGGTGAATTCGCGTACCGCAATGGCCTGAACCTGCGCGGACGCTTCCGCCTGCCGGTGCAGGGTGACGCCGTGCAGGCGCCGGCGCTGGGCCTGCAGCCGCACGCGCTGGTGGCGATCGGTGGCGGCAAGGATTCGCTGGTCAGCATCGAAGCGCTGCGCCGTGCCGGCGTGGACGAGACGGTGACCTGGATCGGTGGCTCGCAGCTGATCCGCGCCTGTGCCGAGCGTACCGGCCTGCCCACGTTGAACCTGGGCCGCGCGCTGGCGCCGGAACTGTTCGAGCTCAACCGCCAGGGCGCCTGGAACGGCCATATCCCGGTCACCGCGGTGAACTCGGCGATCATGGTGCTGGCCGCGCTGCTGCAGGGCGTGGACCAGGTGGTGTTCTCCAACGAGCGTTCGGCCAGCTACGGCAGCCAGATTCCGGGCACCGGCGAAGTGAACCACCAGTGGTCCAAGGGCTGGGCGTTCGAGCAGGCGTTTGGCCGCCATGTGCAGGCGCACGTGGCGGCGGACCTGCAGTACTACTCGCTGCTGCGTCCGATGTCCGAGCTGGCGGTGGCCCGCCAGTTCGCCAAGACCGATTTCTACGACGCGCACTTCTCCAGCTGCAACCGCAACTTCCACATCCTCGGCGAGCGCCCGGTGAACCGCTGGTGCGGCGTCTGCCCGAAGTGCCATTTCGTGTTCCTGGCGCTGGCCCCATTCATGCCGAAGACGCGCCTGGTGCGCATCTTCGGCCGCAACCTGCTGGACGATGCCGAGCAGGCCGGCGGTTTCGACGCGCTGCTGGAATTCCAGGACCACAAGCCGTTCGAGTGCGTGGGCGAAGGCCGCGAATCGCGCGCGGCGATGGCGACCCTGGCGCAGCGCCCGGAGTGGAAGGAAGACGTGCTGGTGAAGCGCTTCTGCAATGAGATCCAGCCGCAGCTGGATGCCGCCGAACTGGAACTGGCACCGCTGCTGCAGCTGCAGGGCGAGCACCGCGTTCCGGCTGCGCTGTGGGAACGGGTGCATGAAGATTTCGACGCTTGAAGGAAAGCGCGTTGCGCTGTGGGGCTGGGGCCGTGAGGGCCGCGCCGCGTTTGCGGTACTGCGTGCGCGCCTGCCCGCGCTGCCGCTGAGCCTGTTCTGCCCGGCGGCCGAAGTGGAGGCCGCGCGTGCGGAAACACAGGGCGTGCTGGACGTGCGTGGCGAGCCTTCTGCTGAAGCGCTGGCCGCGTTCGACGTGGTGATCAAGTCGCCCGGCATCAGTCCCTACCAGCCGATCGCGATGGCGGCGGCAGCGCAGGGCACCACCTTCATCGGTGGCACTGCGCTGTGGTTCGCCGAACATGCGGGTGCCGATGGCATCGTGCACGACACCGTATGCGTGACCGGTACCAAGGGCAAGAGCACCACCACCGCGCTGGTCGCGCACCTGCTGCGTGCGGCTGGCCACCGCACCGGCCTGGTCGGCAACATCGGCCTGCCGCTGCTGGAAGTGCTGGATCCGCAGCCCGCCCCCGAATACTGGGCGGTGGAACTGTCCAGCTACCAGACCGGCGAGGTGGCGCGCAGTGGCGCCCATCCGCAGGTGGCGGTGGTGCTGAACCTGTTCCCGGAGCACCTGGACTGGCACGGCAGCGAGCAGCGTTACATCGAGGATAAGCTGCGGCTGGTGACTGAAGCCGCGCCGCGCATTGCCGTGCTCAATGCCGCCGATCCGCACCTGGCCGTGCTGTCACTGCCCGATAGCGAGGTGGTCTGGTTCAACCAGCCGCAGGGCTGGCACATGCGTGGCGATGTCGTGCACCGTGGTGAACAGCCGGTGTTCGATACCCGCAACACGCCGCTGCCGGGCCGCCACAACCGCGGCAATCTGTGCGCGGTGCTGGCCGCGCTGGAAGCGCTGGGACTGGATGCGGTGGCGTTGGCGCCGGCGGTGCAGGATTTCCGCCCGTTGCCCAACCGCCTGCAGCGCATCGGCGTGGCCGATGGCCTGACCTACGTGAACGATTCGATCAGCACCACGCCGCATGCCAGCCTGGCCGCCCTGGAGTGCTTCGCTGGCCAGCGCATCGCGCTGCTGGTGGGCGGGCATGACCGTGGCCTGGACTGGACCGATTTCATGCAGCACATGGCGCACGACGTGCCGCCGGTGGAGATCGTGACCATGGGCAGCAACGGCCCGCGCATCCACGCCATGCTGCAGCCGCTGGCCGATGCTGGTCGCTTCGGCCTGCATGCCGCCGGCGATCTGCCGGAGGCAATCGCTTTGGCGCGTTCTGCGCTGGGTTCTGAGGGCGGGGTGGTATTGCTGTCGCCTGGCGCACCCAGTTTCGGCGCCTACCGTGACTACGTGGCGCGTGGCCGCCACTTCGCCGAGCTGGCCGGTTTCGATCCGGACAGCATCAGTGCGATTCCGGGGTTGGGCATCGCCTGATCCGCGGGATCGGGGTCGGATCCCTTTCCGCAGGAACGGGCTCTGACCCCAGCGGGATCCTGTACACCCATCCACGCATGGCGTGGATCTACTGTGGAGCCGTGCCCATGCTCGGCTGGGTTCAATCCTCGTCCTGGTCGATGAACGCGTAATCGCGATCAATCATCTGCTGCAGGTACGCATCGAAGCTGGGTGCGATCACCGCATAGCTGTCGGGATCGTGCAGGTAGCGCACCACCTGGCCGAGCGTGCCGCCCGGTGCCGGGTCGAAATCCAGGTACAGCATCGACGTGCCGCCGTTGTTCATGCAGTGCGAGAAGCACAGGCGGCGGTTCATCGGCAGATCGGCGTCGATGCCTTCACCCAGGATCTCCGGCTCGTCATCCAGCCACTCTTCGTAGATCGAACGGATGCTGTCGTCCCACTGCTGCTGGTCTTCGAAGATCTGTGCGACCGAGCGCAGGTAGTAGGGATAGCCGCCGTCCTCCACGTCCGAGCCGAGCACCAGCACGCAGACCTCGCCGCCTGGATACTCGCGGAAATGGGTGCCATCCACGCGCGACAACAGTTCCATCAGGCTGTCAGGGACCTGTGGCCACTGCGCACGCAGGCGCTGCAGGTCTTCGCCGCTGGCGCCCTGCACGTGGGCCCACTGCGGGGCATCCTCGGCAGGCAGGCGGGGGATCAGGCCAGACAGAAAGCGATCAACAAGGTTCATGCAGAAAAAGGGGGACGGAGGGGATTAAGTCGTATCCAACCACACCTGCGTCACGTCGCCAATGCAGAATGCGACGCGGGAGGGGCGAATACGGCTTAATCCCCTCCGTCCCCTTTTTCTTGCGGAGCAGGCGCATGAATCGTTGGCGATGCGGTGTGGCGGTGATGCTGGGGCTGGCGGCGATGCCGGCGTGGGCGGCGATGAAGACGCAGCCGGTGGAGTGGAAACACCAGGGCACGACTTTCAGTGGCGTGCTGGTCTATGACGATGGCGAGCACGAGAAGCGTCCGGGGCTGGTGATGGTGCCGAACTGGAAGGGTGTGAACGAGTCGGCCATCGAGAAGGCCAAGCAGCTGGCGGGCGATGATTACGTGGTGCTGGTGGCCGATGTCTACGGCAAGGGCGTGCGGCCGAAGACCGATGCCGAGGCCGGGCCGGTGGCGACCAAGCTGCGCAACGACCGGCCGTTGCTGCGGGCACGTGCGCTCGAGGCGGTGAACGTGCTCAAGGCGCAGGCCGGCAGCGTGCCGCTCGATGCCAGCCGGATCGGTGCGGTGGGCTTCTGCTTTGGCGGCACCACGGTGCTGGAGCTGGCCCGTGCCGGCGCGCCGCTGGCCGGTGTGGTCAGCCTGCACGGCGGGCTGGGCTCGCCGCTGCCGGCGCAGGCCGGTGGCACGCACCCGTCGGTGCTGGTGCTCAATGGCGCCGACGACACCAGCGTGACCGCCGAGGACATCGCCGGTTTCCAGAAGGAAATGAACGCGGCCAAGGTCGACTGGGAATTCACCAACTACAGCGGCGCGGTGCACTGCTTCGCCGAGCGCGATGCCAACAGTCCGCCAGGCTGCCAGTACAACGAACGGGCAGCCAAGCGCGCCTGGAAAGCGCTGGATGAGTTCTTTGAGGAGCGTTTCGAGAAACGTTGATCCGTGCAGCGGTAGTGCCGGCCGCTGGCCGGCAACCTCATGATGCTGCGGATGTCATCGGGAATGCCGGCCAGCGGCCGGCACTACCGAAGGCGGTCAATGCGAACGCTGCACCGCGTAGCGGGCCAGGCCGCGCAGGGCGGCGACGGCGTCATTGTCGGCCAGACCATCGAGCGCACGTTCGGCGGCTTCGGCGTATTCCTCGGCGCGACGGCGGCTGTACTCGAGGCCGCCGGTGGCACGGATCGCGGCCAGCACTTCCGGCATCGCCGAGGCGTCGCCGTCCTGCACGATGGTGCGCAGGCGCTCGCGGGTGGCGGCGTCCGAATGGGCCATGGCGTGGATCAGCGGCAGCGTGGCCTTGCCCTCGGCGAGGTCGTCACCCAGGTTCTTGCCCAGCTCCTCGGCATTGGCCGAGTAGTCCAGCACGTCGTCGGCGATCTGGAACGCGTAGCCCAGGTGCATGCCGTAGTCGAACAGGGCCTGCTGGGTGGCTTCGTCCACACCGCTGGCCAGCGCGCCGAGGCGGGTGCCGGCGGCGAACAGCACCGCGGTCTTGCGCTCGATCACGCGCAGGTACGCGGCTTCGTCGGTGTCCGGGTTGTGCACGTGCAGCAGCTGCAGCACTTCACCCTCGGCGATGCGGTTGGTGGCGTCGGCCAGGATCTGCATCACCGACATGCGTTCCAGCTCGACCATCAGCTGGAAGCTGCGCGAGTACAGGAAGTCGCCGACCAGCACGCTGGGCGCGTTGCCCCACAGCGCATTGGCGGTGCTGCGGCCACGGCGCAGGCTGGATTCGTCCACCACGTCGTCGTGCAGCAGGGTGGAGGTGTGGATGAATTCGATGATCGCCGCCAGCTGGTGGTGATCCGGGCCGGCGTGGCCGACCGCGTGGCCGGCCAGCATCACCAGCATCGGGCGCAGGCGTTTGCCGCCGGCGGAAATGATGTGGTCGGCGATCTGGTTGATCAGCACGACGTCCGAGGACAGCCGGCGCCGGATCAGGGCGTCGACGGCGGCCATGTCGGCTGCGGCAAGCGACTGGATCTGGGGCAGGCCCAGGGCGGGACGGGTGTCTTCGGTGATGGTCATGCGATCAGGCTTTCAGGCTCATCGCTGATTATAGGCGTTGCCTGTGAATTCGGGCGCAAACCGGGCTGGCCGACGTCCCCGGCCCGGCCACGGCTGCCGCCCGCGTGAATACGTATGCAGGTTGCGCCATGCCCGGGAGGGCGCCGCTAAGCTTGCCGGAACAGGATTTAGGCCCGCTTCCGGCGGGCCCTGCATGCCCGGAGGGGGGCTGTCGATGTCGCACTATCCATGGTGGCGCGGAGCCGTCATCTACCAGATCTACCCGCGCAGCTACCTCGACGCCAACGGCGATGGCGTGGGCGACCTGCCAGGCATCATCCAGCGCTTGGACCACATTGCCGCGCTGGGCGTGGATGCGATCTGGATTTCGCCGTTCTTCAAGTCGCCGATGGCCGACTTCGGCTACGACATCGCCGACTACCGCGACGTCGACCCGCTGTTTGGCAGCCTGGACGACTTCGACCGCCTGCTGGCCAAGGCCCACGGCCTGGGCCTGAAGGTGATGATCGACCAGGTACTGAGCCACACCTCGATCGAGCACGCCTGGTTCCGCGAGAGCCGCCAGGATCGTAGCAACCCGAAGGCGGACTGGTACGTCTGGGCCGACCCGCGCGAGGACGGCACGCCGCCCAACAACTGGCTGTCGCTGTTCGGCGGCTGCGCCTGGCAGTGGGAGCCGCGCCGCGAGCAGTACTACCTGCACAACTTCCTGGTCGACCAGCCGGACCTGAACTTCCATCACCCGGACGTGCAGCAGGCGACCCTGGACAACGTGCGCTTCTGGCTGGACCGCGGCGTGGATGGCTTCCGCCTGGATGCGATCAACTTCTGCTTCCATGACGCGCAGCTGCGCGACAACCCGGCCAAGCCGGCGGAGAAGCGCTTCGGTCGCGGCTTCAGCCCGGACAACCCGTACGCCTACCAGTACCACTATTACAACAACACCCAGCCGGAGAACCTGCCGTTCCTGGAGCGGCTGCGCGCGCTGCTGGACGAGTACCCGGGGGCGGTCAGCCTGGGCGAGATCTCCTCGGAGGACTCGCTGGCGACCACGGCTGAGTACACCCGCGATGGCCGCCTGCACATGGGCTACAGCTTCGAACTGCTGGTGGACGACTACAGCGCGGCCTATATCCGCGACACGGTCTCGCGGCTGGAAGCGGCAATGACCGAAGGCTGGCCGTGCTGGGCGGTTTCGAATCACGACGTGGAACGGGCGGTCAGCCGCTGGGGGGGGCGCCCGGCCGATCCGCGGCTGGCGCGGATGCTGGTGGCGATGCTGTGCTCGCTGCGCGGCTCCGTCTGCCTGTACCAGGGCGAGGAACTGGGCCTGGCCGAGGCCGAGGTGCCGTTCGAGGCCCTGCAGGACCCCTATGGCATCACCTTCTGGCCCAACTTCAAGGGCCGCGATGGCTGCCGGACCCCACTGCCGTGGACCGACGCGCCGCTGGCCGGTTTCACCGCCGGCCAGCCGTGGCTGCCGATCCCACCCGAGCACCGCGCCGCGGCCGTGGCGGTGCAGGAGCGCGACCCGGACTCGGTCCTGGCTGCGTTCCGCGGGTTCCTGGCCTGGCGGCATAGCCAGCCGGCACTCCTGCATGGCAGCATCCGATTCATCGAAAGCGCCGAGCCAGTGCTGCTGTTCGAGCGTATGCTTGCAGATGAAACCCTCCTGCTGGCCTTCAACCTGTCGGCCGAAGCAGTGAGCCATCCGCTGCCGCCGGGCAACTGGCAGCAGGTGGCGGTGCCGGGCCCGGATGCGGGCACGGTGCAGGGCAATGAACTCCAGCTGCCGCCGCGCGCGGTGTATTGCGCCCGACGCAGCTGACCGTTTTCTCCGGTGGCGGTACTTGCGGGGACGGGGCCGAAGCGCCCCGTCCCTTTTTTGTGGGTGGGATTGTGGATGGGCCTTGCCGACCGACGGCCGGCATTCGCGCAAAAGAAAACCCGCTGCCTGCGCAGCGGGTTTCCGGTCCTGCTCCCCTTGTGTTGCCGGCCAGCGGCCGGCACTACCCGGTCGTGGTCAGAACTTGTAGTTCACGCCCAGCATGTAGGTGCGGCCCCACTCGATGTATTCCAGCGGGCGGTCCTTGCTGCCGGCGTAGGTGCGGTACGGCTCGTTGGTCAGGTTGCTGCCCTGCAGCAGCAGGGTCAGCCCGCGCAGGCTGCTGCTGTCGCTGAAGGTGTAGCTGACCTGCGCATCGGTCACGTTCTCGCCCACCACGTAGCGCAGCGTGCGGTTGCCGTTGAAGTTGCCGATCTCACCGATGAAGTCCGAACGGCGGCGCTGGCTCACGCGTGCTTCAAAGCCACTGCGCTCGTAGTAGGCGGTGAAGTTGTACACGCGCTTGGACAGGCCCGGCAGGCTGATCGGGTCGGTGCCCACACTGGAGGCACTCTCCGGATCCAGGATGGTGATGTCGCTCTTGTTGAAGGTCGCGCTGGCCTGCACGCCGAAGCCGCGCAGGCTGTCGGTCAGCATCTCCAGCGGGAACGACCCGGTCAGCTCCAGCCCCTTCAACGTGCCGCCCTTGCCGTTCTGCGGCGTGGAGAAGGTGCCGGTGGTCAGCGCCGGTTCGGTCATGCCCGGTGGTGGCACGTAGTTGCCCAGCAGGCCGCTGAAGTCGTAGTTGTCCACCGACTGCGTGTAGACGTAGCTCTTCAGGTCCTTGTAGAAGATCGCCGCAGCCACGTAGGCCTTCTCGCCGAAGTATTTCTCATAGGACAGGTCCAGCGCGGTGGCGCGCCACGGATCCAGCAGCGGGTTGCCGCCACTGCCGCCGGGGCGGCCGTTGTTGGTATCCACGCCGAATTCCAGGCCGGCACGCATCTGGTCCACGCGCGGGCGTGCCACCTGCTTGGCGGCGGCGAAGCGCAGCGTCTGCTGGTGCGGGAACATGAACACCAGATTCAAGCTCGGCAGCCAGTCCTTGTAGGTCCTGCCGGCAGAGAAGGGCTGGATGTTGCTGCCTGCCGGCTGCGAGCTGTCCCAGTAGCGCGAATCCGAGCTCTGGTCGGTGTGCTGCATCTGCACGCCGATGTTGCCGCGCACGCCGACCACGCCGATGTCGGTGTTGATGTTCAGGCGTGCCCACGCGGTGGTGATCTTCTCCTCGACCGTCCACGACTTGGGAATCAGATAGTCCAGGTTGTCGACCGGGTTGAAGGTCATGTAACGACCGACGGCTGCCGGCACATTCCACGACGGGATGTAGCCGATGCCGGCGAAACCGAGGTTGACCGGGCGGTACTGCAGGTCAGGAGCGATGGTGGATTCGCCTTGGGCGCCGAGCAGGATGTTGCCTTCGGCCTGGGCCTTCTGCTTGCGGCGGTCGGCATAGTTCACGCCCACGTCCACATCCGAGAACCAGCTGGACATGGCTTCGGGAACCGGCAGCGTCGCCGCCAGCTTGGCGCCCTTCAAGCGGTCTTCGACCTCCGGCACCTTGCCGTAGCCGGAACCATAGATCGTGTTGGTCAGGAACAGGCTGTCCGGATTGGAATAGTCGCGCCCCGGCGTGATCTGCGAGAAGCTGTTGTTGTTCACCATCAGGCCGATCGTGTCGAACTGCGGGCGCGGCACCAGCTGCAGGTTGTTCTCCAGGTTGATCTCGCGACGGGTTGCCTTCGAATAGTTCAGGTCGGCGACCAGCTTCACGCTACCGACGTTGAACTCGTTGTTCCAGCCGAACGCATCGATCTTGTCCTTGCGCTTGTTGTACATGCCGCGCACCAGCGGGTACGCATTGTTGATCGTGCCACCGGTGAAGCTGCCATCGGCATTGCGGCCGACATTGCTGAACACCGGCAGGATCGCGTTGGGATTGTTGCTGTCCTCACCGTTGCCGCTGAGGCTCAGCTCGAACTGGTTGGCGGTGTCGATCTGCTCGGCTTCGGTGTGGAACGCATCGAAGGTGCTGGTCCAGCTGTTGCTGGGGCGGAACTGGATCGTTGCCATCACACCGTCGCGCTTGTTGTTGCCGGTACGGCGCAGCGCCTTGATGCCATCGGTGAAGTAGGTGCCAGGTGCGATTCCGCGACGCTCGCCCTTGTCGGTGTGTTCGGTGGTCCACGGCTCGTACAGGCCGACCTGGTTCTCCTGGATCGGCATGTCGCTGTGCGCGTAGCCAATGGCGATGCCCAGGGTGTTGTCGAAGAACTGGTCGATGTAACTGGCGCTGAAACGGTTGCCATACGGATCGATGTTGGCGGCGCGGCCCAGGGAGCTCTTCTGGTAGCGGCCGCTGACTGCGATCACGCGCTCGCCGAAGCTGAGCGGGCGCGCGGTCTGCATGTCGATGGTGCCTGACAGGCCCTGGCCGACCAGGGCGGCATCCGGGGTCTTGTAGACGGTTACGCCATTGACCAGCTCGGACGGGTACTGGTCGAACTCGACGCCGCGGTTGTCACCGGTGCTGACCACTTCACGGCCATTGAGCAGGGTGGTGGCGAAGTCCGGCGACAGGCCACGCACGCTGATCACCTGTGCACGGCCAGCCACGCGCTGGGCAGCCAGGCCGGGCAGGCGCGAGATGGATTCGGCGATGCTGACGTCGGGCAGCTTGCCGATGTCTTCGGCGGAAATCGCTTCGACCACCGAGGTGGCGTCCTGCTTGATCGCGATTGCGTTCTCGATGCCGCGGCGGATGCCGGTGACCTGCACCGTATCCAGGTTGGTGGCGGCGGTGGCGGCGGTGGCGGCCGGCGCGGTGGTGTTCTGCGTGGACTGTGCCGACGCCAGCGTCGGCGCCAGGACAACGGCCAGCGCGATGCTCAGCGCGCTGCGCTTGTGGTTCAACATTTTCCCCTCCCAGGCAATGTTGCAGATCGATTCGTGAACGTCCCGGCGTGACCGTGGACGTGCGACGCGGTGGCCGCTGTCGTCGCCGCTATGGTAGGCAGCGCGTTCTTCGCGGGAATCACCCTGCATACGTATTCAATGGCATTTGCAGGGGTGTAATCGCTTTCAGGTGCCTCGTGCGGTAGTGCCGGCCACTGGCCTGCAATCACGATCACCGGGTTGCCGGCCAGCGGCCGGCACTGCCGGGGCATTCAAAGCGGCGTGAAACGAATGGCCTGCCCGCCACCCGGCGCAAGCACCAGCGTCAGTGCGTCGGCGCTGGTCACCTCACGGGTTTCGCGCGCGAACGCGAATGGATTGCTGCGGAAATCAGCACCCGCGCCATCGCGGTAGATTTCGGCGCGGTAGCGCACGCCCGGTTCCAGGAAGCCCAGCGATACCGGCAGCACACGGCCGTGCTCGTCGGTGATGCTGCCGAGGAACCAGTCGCGGCTGTTGCGGTCGCGGCGCACGATCGTCACGTAGTCGCCCACTTCGCCATCGAGCACGCGGCTCTGCTCCCAGTCCACCGCGACGTCTTCGATGAAACGGAATGCCTCGCGATGCTGCAGGTAGTGCTCGGGCAGGTCGGCGGCCATCTGGATCGGGCTGTACAGCACCACGTACAGCGCCAGCTGGCGTGCCAACGTGCTGGGAATGGCCTGGCCGTGGCGGCCCTTCAGGCTGAGGATGCCGGGGGTGTAATCCATCGGCCCGGCCAGCATGCGGGTGAACACCAGGTTGACCTCATGTTCCGGCGGGTTCGGCGGCTGGCCCCAGGCGTTGTACTCCATGCCACGTGCGCCTTCGCGCGAGATCCAGTTGGGATAGGTGCGGCGCAGGCCGGTGTCCTTGATCGGCTCATGCGGGTTCACCGACAGGTGCCGCCGCGCCGCTTCCTGGACCACCTTCAGGTGGTGGCGCGCCATGAACTGCCCGTCATGCCACTCACGCCACAGCGGGCCGCCCGAGGGATTGCGGCGGTCGACCTGGCCGTCGTCACAGACGTAGCCGGTCTTGAACTGGTCCACGCCCAGCCGCGCATACAGGTCCAGTGCGGTACCCAGCTGGTCCTCGTAATGCTCGATGGCACAGCCGGTTTCGTGGTGGCCGATCAGATGCACGTCCTTCTTCAGGCCATACGCTGACAGCGCTTCAATGTCGAAATCGGGTGTGGCACGGGTGAAATCGAAGTCGTAGCCATTGCCCACCCACATGCCGTCCCAGCCCGGATTCCAGCCTTCCACCAGCACGCCACGGAAGCCGTGCGCGGCGGCGAAGTCGATCACCTTCCTCGTCTTGGCGGTGGTGGCCGCATGCTTCGGCCCGGTCGCCCAGCTCTCGTTGTCCAGGTGCATCGACCACCACACGCCCAGGTACTTGGCCGGTTTCACCCAGCTCACATCGCCCAGTGCATTGGGCTCGTTGAGGTTGAGGATGAGGTCTGATTCGACCAGGCCACCTGCACGGTCGGCAATCTGCAGCGTGCGCCACGGCGTGGCGAAGGGCAGGGCGCGGCGCACCTTCCAGCCTTCTGCCGAGGGCGACAGCTGCGCGCGCAGGCGCTGGCCCTCGGTTCGCCGCAGCCACATGCCGGCATAGTCCACCAGCGCGGCCTCGTGGATCGCCACGTGCAGCCCATCGCGGCTGCGCAGGGTCATTGGCGTATGCACCAACGGCACCTCATTCAACGGCGTGCGCTGGTACAGGTACTCGTAGTGGATCGGTTCCCCGGCAGGGATCCACCACGCGGTGGAATCCTGTGCGATGGCGAACTCGGTCAGCTCGTCATCGATGATGGCTTCGCGCAGGTTCGGCTGCTCGGGGAACACATAGCGGAAGCCAACGCCATCGTCGTAGACGCGGAACACCACCTCCAGCCGGCGCTTGCTGCCGGTGGTTTCGGCCAGCTGCACGGTCAGCTCATTGAAACGGTTGCGGGTAATCCGGCGCTCGCCCCAGGGCTGTTCCCAGCTGTCATCGACGCTGCGTTGCTGTTGGCCGAGCAGGGCGAAATCGCGGTCCAGGCGGCCATCGCGCAAGGCAAAGCCCAGCTTCGAATCTTCCACGACGGTCTCGCCGAAACGCTCGACGCGATAGCGCGCCGTGCCGCCGTCCAGCACCATGCTGGCCTTGAGCATCCTGCCAGGCGATTCGACAGTGACGACCTGCGGCGCGGCCTGCGCCAGCGTGGCCAATGCCAGCAGAGCCAGTCCGAGCATATGCGCGAACACCGCGCGTACAGCAGTAGGTGACATCGGCAGTTCCCCTCCCAAGGCGCCGTTGGCAGACCCGGACCATAAGCCAGCGCGGCAGGCCCGCTACCGCGCAACGCCATGAATACGTATGCAGCTGGACGCAGCCGACAGCCCCGCGTCTACCATGGGGCCAAGGCACCTTGAGGGAGGGGCCGCGCCCGCCCGCCGACAACGACGGTGCGGACCTACAACGCGTGCAGAGAGGGAGGGAGGCCGACGGGCGCAAGCCGGTCCGCCGCTTCGATGCTGAAGATCATTTGCCTGACCGCTGCCCTGGGGGCAGCGCTGGGATCGACCGCGCAGGCGGCCGACCTGCAATTCGACGGCCGCCATGCGCGTGCCGAAGCCGCTGCCAACGGCAGCTTCGTGCTGCATGCGCCGAAGGGAGAGGTACGTATCGCGCCCATGCTGATGCGCAGCCAGACCGGCAGCGTGATGTTCGATGCCCTGTTCGCGCTGGCCCAGCAGGAGATGGACCAGGACCGCGTGGATGCGATCCGTGATCCCGCCTTCGACGAAGGCCGGCCGGTGCCGTGCGAGTGCTTCCAGACCGGCGCGCGCTGGCCCTACGTGTGGACGCGTGATGTCAGCTTCGCCGCCGACCTGGCGCTGGCGCGGCTGGATCCGCAGCGCACCCGGCAGTCGCTGCAGTTCAAGCTGTCGGCAGCGCGCGATGGCCATACACCCGGCCTGTTCGTCGCGCAGGACACCGGTTCCGGCGGCAGCTGGCCGATCAGCAGCGACCGCGTGGTGTGGTTCCTGGCGGCACGCCACCTGCTGGACGATCGCGCGTTTGCCGACCAGGTCTGGCAGGCGCTGCAGGGCACGCTGGCGCAGGACCGCGCGATGGTGTTCGACGCGCAGGTGGGCCTGTACCGTGGCGAGACCTCGTTCCTGGACTGGCGCGAGCAGACCTATCCGGACTGGACCCGCGAGGACGTGCGCTTCATCGGTGATTCCTACGCACTGTCCACCAACGTGCTGCACTACCAGGCACTGCGCCTGGCCGAACGCCTGGCCGGCCAGCACGGCGACGCCCGCGCAGCCGACTACAAGGCCTGGGCCGATGCGCTGGCGCAGCAGATCGATGCACGCTTCTGGCGCGAGGATATCGGCCAGTACATGAGCTACATCGGCGAAGCCGCGCACCCTGTGCCGTACGCCAAGGTCGATCTGCTCGGGCTGTCGCTGGGCATCCTCGCCGAGGTGCTGCCGCCGGAGCGCGCGCGCCGTGCACTGGCTGCCTACCCGATGGGGCCAGCCGGCAGCCCGGTGGTCTGGCCGCAGGAATCGCAGCAGCCGATCTACCACAACCGCGCGATCTGGCCGTTTGTCAGCGCGTACTCGCTGCGTGCGGCGCGGCAGCTGGACGATGCGCCGCGCATCGCCGCTGAGATCCGTTCGCTGATGCAGGGCGCGGCGCTGGCCGGTTCCAACATGGAAAACTACGAACTGGTCAGCCAGGCGGTGCATGTTGACGAGGGCGCGTTGAGCGGCCCGGTGGTCAACTCCGAACGCCAGCTGTGGTCGGTGGCCGGCTATCTGTCGATGGTGGTCGAGGGCGTGTTCGGCGTGCAGGACGATGGCCGCGTGCAGCCCAAGTTGCCGGCCGTGCTGGTGCCAGAACTGTTCGGCACGCGCCCTCGCATCACGCTGGAAGCCAACGGCAAGCGCTATGTGCTGGAGCGCCCGCAGAACGTGGGCGATGGCCTGCTGGTGGCCGGCAGCACCACCACGCGTGGCACGACCACCACGGTGGAGCTGGTTGCCGCCCCGGCAGCAACCGGTTTTTCTGCCACGACTGCGGATGCCAACGCGCGTGCGCCAGCTACACCGACTGCGCCGCAGGCCACCCGCAAAGGCACTGGCTGGAGCGTCCCGGTTGCGGCTGACCAGACGCTATGGAAGGACGGCAGGCATGTCGCCGCCAGCAATGGCCAGGTGCACATCAGCGACGATGGCCTGCAGCACTGCCTCAGCCTGACCCGGCGCGTGGGTGCATTGGAATCACTGCACAGCCCGACGCTCTGCGTCGGTCCGCAGCAGGTGCTGAAGGGCGATGATCGCTGGCAGTTCACCTCGGCCAGGGCCGGGCAGGTGCGCCTGCGCCTGCAGTACCGCAACCCGAACGGGCCGATCAACACTGGCGTCACCGCTGCGGTCAAGCAGCTGGTGCTGCAGTGCCCGGGCCAGCCGTTGCAGCAGCATACGGTCACCCTGCCGCACAGCGTGGCGGTGCAGGACTCGACCTCGGCGACATTCACGGTGCCAGAGGGGCAATGCACGGTCGCGCTTGAAGAGGGCTTCAACATGAGCGCGCTGCAGCACTTCGCGCACTACACCGGCGGCAAGGGTGGACGCGATGGTGTGCTCAACCAGGCCCAGGTGCAGGCGCTGAAGGTGGCGCCGGTGGCGATGGAAGAGGGCGCACGATGAGTCGTCCCGCCAAACCGCAGTTGTCGTTCTGGCAGATCTGGAACATGTGTTTCGGCTTCCTCGGCATCCAGTTCGGGTTCGCCCTGCAGAACGCCAACGCCAGCCGCATCTTCGAGACACTGGGCGCGGACATGGACGCGGTACCCGGGCTGTGGATCGCGGCGCCACTGACTGGCCTGCTGGTGCAGCCGGTGATCGGTTACCTGTCCGATCGCACCTGGACGCGCTGGGGCCGTCGCCGCCCGTTCTTCATGATCGGTGCGGTACTGACTACGCTGGCGCTGCTGGTGATGCCGAATTCGCCGACGCTGTGGATCGCCGCCGGTACCTTGTGGGTGCTGGACGCCTCGATCAACGTGTCGATGGAACCGTTCCGCGCCTTCGTCGGTGATCAGCTGGCACCACGCCAGCGGCCGGCCGGCTACGCGATGCAGAGCTTCTTCATCGGCGTGGGCGCCATCGTCGCCAGCTTCCTGCCCTTCATCCTCGCCCGCTTCGGGGTCGCCAATACGGCCGCCGCAGGCGAAGTGCCCGATACCGTGCGCTATGCGTTCTACTTCGGCGCGGTGGTGCTGCTGGCGGCGATCACCTGGACAGTGGTCAGCACCCGCGAGTACTCGCCGGCAGAGCTGGCCGGATTCGATGACGCCGAGCCGCCGGCGCACCACGCAGGGGCTGCGATCAGTGGCCCGGCACCGTGGGCACAGGTGGCCGTATGGCTGGGGCTGGGCGTGCTGCTGGCGCTGCTGATCGCCTGGCGGCAGGGCGACAGGATGCTGTACGTGCTGGCCGGCCTGTGTGCCGGCTATGGCCTGCTGCTGGCGGCCGCGCGTGCGCTGCCGGCCACGCATATGCTGGCCGCCATCGTCGGTGACCTGCGCGCGATGCCGGTGACCATGCGTCGTTTGGCGTGGGGGCAGTTCTTCTCGTGGTTCGCGCTGTTTGCGATGTGGATCTACACCACCGCCGCGGTGGCGGGTACCCACTTCGGCTCGACCGATCCGCAGTCAGCGGCCTACAACGAGGGCGCCAACTGGGTGGGCGTGCTGTTCGGTGCCTACAACGGCTTCGCCGCGCTGGCCGCAGTACTGATCCCGCCGATGGTGCGTGCGATCGGCCTGCGCTGGAGCCACCTGGTCAACCTGTGGCTGGGCGGCGCCGGCCTGGTCTCGCTGATGTTCATCCGCGACCCGCACTGGCTGCTGCTGTCGATGGTCGGTGTCGGCTTCGCCTGGGCGTCCATTCTTTCGCTGCCCTATGCGCTGTTGTCCGACAGCGTGCCGGCCTCGAAGATGGGCGTGTACATGGGCATCTTCAATTTCTTCATCGTGATCCCGCAGCTGGTTGCGGCCAGCGCGCTCGGCTTTGCCCTGCGCGCCTGGCTGGGTGGCCAGCCGATGCATGTGCTGGTGCTGGGCGGCTGCAGCCTGTTCGTTGCCGGCCTGTGCGTGCTGCGGGTTCCGTCCCCTCCGGAGGTGGTGTGATGCGTGGTGCGCTGTCTGTTGCTGTTTCCCTGGTACTGCTGGCCGGCCATGCGGCGGCCGCGCCACGCCCGGACTATGTGGGCACCACCGAACCGTTCGCCAGCGATGCGGTGTACTTCGTGGTCACCGACCGCTTCGTCAACGGCGACCCGTCCAACGATCATCGCGACCAGGGCGGCACGCATCGCACCTTCGATATCCCGGTGCCGTGCACGGACAAGGTGGACGGCAACATCGGCTATCTCGGCGGTGACTTCCGCGGCGTGCTCGACAATGCGCAGTACATCCGCAACCTCGGCTTCGGCGCGGTATGGATCACGCCGATCGTTGACAACCCGGACGAGGCGTTCACCGGCAGCAAGCCGATCAGCTGCACCAGTACGCTGACCGATCGCGGCAAGACCGGCTACCACGGCTACTGGGGCATCAACTTCTACAAGCTCGATGAGCACCTGCCCAGCAAGGACCTCGACTTCGCGGGGTTGACCAAGGGCCTGCATGGCGCGGGCCTGAAGGTGGTGCTGGACATCGTCGGCAACCACGGCTCGCCAGCCTGGACCATGCCGACGCGGCAGCCGCAGTTCGGCCAGATCTTCGACAAGGACGGAGCGCTGATCGCTGATCACCAGAACCTGCCGCCGCAGAAACTGGACCCGAAGCACAACCCGCTGCACGCGTTCTACAACAACGTCGGTCCGGTCGACAGCAAGGAGGGATCGATCTTCGACGGCAACCTCGCCGAACTGTCCGACTTCAACCAGGACAATCCGGCGGTGATGGACTACCTGGTCGGCGCTTACCTGCAGTGGACCGCGCAGGGCGTGGACGCGTTGCGCATCGACACCATCGGCTGGTTGCCGCACCCGTGGTGGCATGCCTTCGTCAAACGCATTCGCGCCGAGCACCCAGGCATGTTCATGTTCGGCGAAGCGTTCGATTACGATGCCGCGCGCATTGCCGAGCACACCTGGCCGGCCAACGCCAACGTCAGCGTGCTCGATTTCCCGTTGCGCGGCGCACTGGAACAGACCTTCGGCACCGCCGGCAAGGGGTTTGAAACCCTGGCCGAGCCGCTGCACCTGAGCGGTGGGCCGTACGCCAACCCGTACGAGCTGATGAGCTTCTACGACAACCACGACATGCCGCGGCTGCAGGCCAGCGACAACGGCTTCATCGATGCGCACAACTGGCTGTTCACCGCGCGCGGTATTCCGGTGGTCTATTACGGCTCGGAAACCGGCTTCATGCGTGGTCGCGCCGAGCATGCCGGCAATCGTGCCTACTTCGGTCAGCCGCGCGTGGACGCTGCCCCGCAGAGCCCGATCTTCGCGCCGCTGCAGCGCATCGCCAGGCTGCGCGCAGCCACCCCGGCCCTGCAGCGCGGCCTGCAGGTGAACGAACGCCTGCAGGGCGACGAGGCGGTGTTCTTCCGCGTGCTGCAGCAGGGCGACGTGGCGCAGACCGCGCTGGTGCTGCTGAACAAGGGCGACCAAGCCAGGACTCTCACCGTGGCGCGTTACGTCCAGGCCGGCCGCTGGCGTGATGCACTGGACGGCGGTTCGTTGCAGGTGGATGCCTCCCTGAAGGCCGACGTGCCCGCGCACGGCGTGAAGGTCTACGTGCTGGACGCCGCCGTGCAGCAGCCGGCATTGCAGGCCGAGCTGGACAAGGCGATGGCCGACCAGCGGGCGCGGGACCAGCGACTGTGACGGTAGTGCCGGCCGCTGGCCGGCAACCCATGAATCCATGGCACCTTCAGGTGCCGGCCAGCGGCCGGCACTACCTGGTTTGGCTGCATCCGGCACAATAGGCATCCCTCACGCCCCGCCGTACCGCCATGACCGACCTCGCCCCGCAGACCCCGATTGAAACCCTGCTGAAGGCGGCGATGGACGGGACGGTGCCGATCCGCGCCTTCATGGAGGCCTTCGTCGCCTCCGAGGTGGTGCTGCTGACCGGCAGTCTGGTCACCCCGGACGGCAGCGGCTTCGACCCGCTGCTGTTCGACAAGCAGGGCACCCTGCACGTGGCCGTGTTCACCGACCCGTCGCGGGTGGGCATCTACAGCCAGCAGGCCGAACACCAGATCCGCTGGCGGATGCTGGATGTACTGCGCCGCGTGCCGGGTGGCTATGGCGTGGTGATCAACCCGGGTACTTCGTTGGGCTTTGAGATCTCGCCCAGCGGCATCGGCGAGATCCTGAAGGACTTCGCCCAACGCTGAGCGGCCACCGCGCTATATTTGTAGTGTCGAGCCACGCTCGACTGCCTTTCGCGCAGTGCCAGATCAGTCGAGCAAGGCTCGACTCTACAGAACGCTTCCCCATCGAGGCATTGCCATGGAATTCAGGGTACTACCCGCCGATGCACCGGAACGGCAGCAGTTGGCCCGGTGGTACCACGCCGAATGGGGCCGCGACGCTGGCCTGTCGCTGGAACAGGAACTTCAGCGGCTGAACCCGCCACAGGATGCCGAAGGTTTCCCGCACCTGATCGCTGCCTTCGATGACGGTCAGGTGGTCGGTGCGGTGCAGCTCAAGCGCCGGGAGATGCAGGCCTTCCCGCAGTACGAGCACTGGCTGGGCAGCGTGTTCGTGGCCGATAGTCATCGCGGGCGTGGGCTGGCTGGCGGCCTGGTCGAGCAGGCAGCGGCGCAGGCGGTGTGGATGGGTGTGTCCGACCTGTATCTGCAGACCGAGGCCCTGGATGGTGGGCTGTACGCGCGGCTGGGCTGGAAGCCGCTGCAGGAAGCCGACAACCGCAGCTATCGCGTGCTGGTGATGGTGCGCAGGCTGGCCGCATGAGCGCCGCAACGGCCCGGCACTCCCGCTCCGCGCTGATCTTCCTGATCGCGGCCATCGTCGTCGCGCTGGTGTCCATGCCCGTGCTGCGCGCGATAGGCATGGTGCTGTGGCCGGTGTTCGCCATTGCCTGGCTGATCAACCTGGGCGCGGCCTGGCATCTGGCGCAGTGGGCACGTCAGCAGGGCCGTGCAGCGTGGGTATACGGATTGCCGGCAGCGCTCGGTACCGTCGCCTCGATCGTGGTCTATGTGCTGCTGGCGTTGCTGGGGCCGAAGGCAGCAGTGCGTTGAGACTGCGCGGTGGATGACGATGGTGTGCCGAGCATGGCTCGGCACTACAGCGGGGCGGGGTAGTAGAGCAGGGCAGAGCCGGCTTCCAGCGCTTCTTCGTAGAAGACAGCAAAGCCGCGGTAGGCATCGGTGTTGAGTACATCGACCTGCAGATGGCCACAGCGTAGATCCCGGATTTCATCGAAGCCGAAACGGAAGCATTCGGCCAACGCGAGGTCGAATGCATGGCGTTCATCGTCCTGCAGCAGGAACAGCATTGCCTGATGGTGTGCTCCGACGCTGGGTGCGTTCCACTCGAATTCGGCGTTGCCGGTGTATCGACCAGTGAAACCGTAGATCATGACCGGCACGGCAGTTCCCCACAGAGTCCATGTGCTCGAAGCAGCTCCGCCAGCGATGATGCCGGCCGCTCGACCGGCATCACCTCGTCCTTCACATCGTCACCTTGCGCCGGTTGTCATCGCTCACCCGGTCGATCAGCTTGTTGTACGGGTCGAAGCCCGCTTCATCCGGCTTTTCATCCACGGTTACCGTGATCTTCGGCGCGGCGCTGGTGATGTGGTGGCGCTGCAGGTACAGCACCTTCTGGTCGCGCTCCTTGCCCGACGGCCCGTTGGCGAACACGCCGATCTCGATCCAGTCATCCATCGTGCCGTCGCTCTCCTTGCCCTTGCCGTCGGCGTACTGCTTGGCGGCGTGCAGGTCCAGGGTCACCTCGTAGCGGCCGTCATCACGCTTGCGGGCGCTGGCGGCCATCACCCGGTTGTCGTAGAAGCTGATCTTCTCGAACAGGTCGGTGACCAGCTGCTGGCGGTCGGCCGGGGTCTCCGCCCGGATGTAGTCCAGCAGCTCGCGTGAGGTGGTGTACGGCGGTTGCTGATAGCCCTTGTCCTGCAGGAAGCGCTTCAACGCGCGGTTCAGCGCCTGCTCGCCGATTTCCTCGCGCAGCCGGTAGAACACCAGCGAACCCTTCTGGTAGTGGATGTACTGCTGGTTCTCCACGCGCTCCAGCGGCTGCTCCTCGATGGCCTCGCCACCGCGTCCAGACAGGTAGCCATCCAGCTCGCGCTTGAGGAACTGGCGCATGTGCTGGCGGCCGTACTCCTGCTCCATCACCATCAGCGCAGAGTACTGCGACAACGATTCGGACAGCACCGTCGCGCCCTGCACGTTGGCACCGATCACCTGGTGCGCCCACCACTGGTGCGCGATCTCGTGCGCGGTCACGTAGAACACGTAGTCCACCTTGTCCGGATCGCGCAGGTCGGCGATGAAGCCGATGGCCTCGGAGTAGGGGATGGTGTTGGCGAACGACTGCGCGAAACGCGCATAGCCCGGGAACTCGATGATGCGTACCTGGCGGTGCTGGTAAGGCGTGAAGTTGGCTTCATAGTAGGCCAGCGACTTCTGCACCGCTTCGATCATCCGGTCCACGTTGTAGCCGTGCGCCGGGTCGAAGTAGACCTCCACCGGGATGTCCTTGTACTTCGCCCTGCGCACCTCCCAGCGTGCCGACAGGTAGGCGTAGAAGTTCAACATCGGCCGGTCCATGGCGTAGCTGAAGCAGCGGCGGCCATTCACCGTGGTCTCCTTCTGCAGGTAGCCCGGCGCCAACGCCACCTGGTCCGGTGCGGTGCAGACCGTGGTGCGGAAATCGAGCCAGTCGGCGTCGTTGGAAATGTAGGTGTTGGCGCGCGCGGCTTCGTCTTCCAGCTTGGGCATGCGCCGCGGCTCGCCGAGGCCGCGCTTGCGGCGTTCGTTGCGGTCGCTGATCTCGGCACCCTCGTTGTAGCCGAAGGACGGCAGCACGCGGCTGTTGAAGAAGGTGCCGTTGTCGACGATGTTGCTTGGTGCCTGGCCGGCGGTGATGCCGTTGGGTTTCTGCACCACCCGGAAGTGGACGTTGCGGCTTTCACCCGGTTGCAGTGGCGTGGCCAGGCGGTAGATGCGGTAGCCAAGGTCGGCGTCGTGCATCGACAAGGTCTGCCCACCCAGGTCAACCGCGACCAGCTGCTTGTCGTCGCCCATCGAGACATGCACGTCCTGGATCGGCACGGCATGCGTGTTGCGCACCGTCCAGTTTGCATCGATCACCATCGACTGCGATTCGGGGAACAGGTCCACGCGGTTGTCCACCGCCACGATGCGAGGCTGCGGCAGAGAGCGGTACTTCGACAGTTCACGCTCGTAGCGCGCCTGCAGGTCCAGCTGTTGGTCGGGCGAGATGAACTCGTTGCGGATGTTGGTGCTCCAGTACAGCCAGCCGCCCACGCCGATGAAGGCCAAGGCCGCTACGCCAGCGAAGACGCCGGTCGGACCGCGCAGGCGGCGGCCGGCCAGGGCCAGGCGCTGGCGGAGCCCTTGGCTGACGCCGCGCACCCAGAATGCCGACGCCAGGCACATCAACGTCAGCAGGAACAACGCCCAGTAGCCCTGGAACGCCAGCTGACCGGTCAGGAAGTGGCCGTAGCCGTTCATGTCCGAATAGGGCGCGTTGGGCCAGCTGCCGAAGTTGTACAGGTTCTGCGTGTAGTCGAGCAGGCCGAGCACACCCTGGCCGATCATCACCACGATCAGCAGCGCGTAGCCGACGAACTTGTTGTTGGTGAGTACCTGCAGCACCAGCGCCAGGCCGCCCATCAGGATGTAGACCACTGAATCCAGCGCCAGGCTGCGCAGGTACAGCAGCGGCTCAAGATGCGTGTAGCCCTTGGCCAGCTGCACGCCCATCGCCGCCATCGCACCGGCGGCCTGGAAGCAGACGATCACCGCGAGTAGTGCGGTGAACTTGGCCAGCAGCGGCACCCAGTTCGGCACCGGCATGGCGTCCGTCACTTCGTTGATGCGCGCGCTGCGTTCCTTCCAGACCAGCTCGCCGGCGAAGAACAGCACGATGATCACCAGCAGCCAGCTGAAGGCGCCCTGCAGGCCCATGATCATCTGCGAGGTGACCGGCCAGATCGAGGTGCCGTACAGCGTCTGCCGGAACAGCGCGCTGGGCAGGAAGTTGGCCAGGCCCAGTACCAGCAGCACGATGAACGGCACGCTGCGCAGAACGCCGCGTGTATCGAAACGGACCTGGCGCAGGAACTGCTGCCACGCCGTGGTGGCAGTGAACGCCGGCACCACGCGCGGCAGCGGTGCGCGGGTGGGGCGGACTGCCACCGCATCAGCAACCGGAAGCACCTGCCTGCGGCCCCAGCGGCGGCGGCCACTGCCGCTGCGCTCGGTACGGAACAGCGCGAACGTGGCAGCGAACAGCACCGCCGCTACGCCGAGCCACAGGGCGCGGTTGGCCAGCAGATAGCCGGCCAGCTCAGGAATTCCACTGTTGCGCTCAGCGGTGGACCAGTAGCGGATCGTGCGGCTGAGTGCGCGCATGCCCAGCGGCTCGCTCAGCACTGCGATCCACGTGTTGTCGATGTCGCGCAGCAGGGCTGCACTGACGCCATACAGCACGAGGTAGGCCACCAGGCCGATGTAGACCCACAGGATCGAACGGGTCAGCGCCGCCAGCAGTGACAGCAGTGCCGTGGTGAACAACAGATTGGGAATGACGATGACCGCGAACGTCCAGGCATAGCCCTGCCAGCTGATCGGGCCCATGCGTTCGGGGTCGACCCACGGCATGAACGGCGCCAGCCACAGGCCGAACGCAATCACGACGTAGACCAGCACGCCGGCCGCCAGGGCGGCGGCGATGCGTCCGGCCAGGTAGTCGCGGCGCTTCACCGGGCTGGCGAAGATCAGTTCGGCGGTGCCGAGCTCGAAGTCACGCAGCAGCGCATTGCTGACAAACAGCGCAGTGACCAGCATGCCGAGCAGGGTGAAGATGCCCAGCATCTGCGCGATCACGGTGGGCGCGTTGCCGTGCACGTTGCCGCTGCCGCCACCGATCTGCACGGCGTCGCTGGAGGCGGCGGCGAAGGCGAGCAGGGCGAACAGCCCGGCCAGCAGCCACAGCAGCGGGGAACGCAGCTGTTCGCGCAGCTCGAATCGGAAGAAGTTGAGGATCATGGCGCGCTCCGCTCAGGCTGCCGCGCGGGCACGGGCCTGCAGGCGCAGGCGCTGGAAGTACACGTCCTCGAGGTCGGGCGCCACGGCCGCAAAGCCGTCACCGGGGTCGTTGGCGCTGTGCACGTGGATCACCGGGCGGCCACCGACCAGGCGCGTGGACAGCACCACGTAGCGCGCTTCGTGGTCGGCCAGTTCCGAAGGATCGACCTGCTTGCGCCAGACCTGGTGCTGCAGGGCGTCGATGGCCTCGGCAGGGCGGCCGGTCAGCAGTACCTGGCCCTTGTTCATGATCGCCATCGTCGGGCACAGGTCGGTCACGTCCTCGACGATGTGGGTGGACAGGATCACTGCCACGTTCTCGCCGATCGCCGCCAGCAGGTTGAGGAAGCGGTTGCGCTCTTCCGGGTCGAGGCCGGCGGTGGGTTCATCGACGATCACCAGCCGCGGGTCCCCCAGCAGCGCCTGGGCGATGCCGAAGCGCTGGCGCATGCCGCCGGAGTACGTGCCCAGCTTGCGCTTGCGCGCGTCCCACAGATTCACCTGCTGCAGCAGCCCATCGACCACCTCGCGGCGCTGGGCGCGCTGGGTCAGGCCCTTGAGCACCGCGAAATGTTCCAGCAGGTCCAGCGCGCTGACTTTCGGGTACACGCCGAAATCCTGCGGCAGGTAGCCCAGCCGGCGGCGCACCGCGTCCTTGTCGCGCAGCACGTCGATCGACGCTTCGCCCGGAATGCTGAGCGTGGCCGTGCCGCTGTCGGCTTCCTGCAGGGTGGACAGCGTGCGCATCAGCGACGACTTGCCGGCGCCGTTCGGGCCGAGCAGGCCGAACATGCCGCGCGGGATGTCCAGGGTGACGTTGTTGAGGGCATGCACGCCGTTGGCGTACGTCTTGGACAGCGAATCGATCTTCAGCATGCGACGTACACCTTTCCATGGGCGATGTCTGCGCGTTATCCGCGCATCAGCGTCCGTGCGCATCCGCCGTTGGTCATGGGGGGAGAATCCGGCCGTCGTGCGTTGGCAGGGGCGCCGGCCCTGCGGTGCCTACCCGCGCAGCGACGATTCCCGCACCACCAGCTTCACCGGGATGCTCTGGCTCTCCACCGGCTGCCGGCCGATCAGTGCCAGCAGGCGCTCCACCAGCAGCTGGCCGGCCTGCTTGGTGTCCTGCTGCACCGTTGTCAGCGCCGGGGACACAGAGGCTGCCAGTGGAATGTCGTCGAACCCGGTCACCGCGACGTCCTGTGGCACCTGCAGGCCGGCCTCGCGCAGGGCCCGCATCGCGCCGATGGCGATCAGGTCGCTGGCTGCGCAGATGGCGTCGATCGGCGCGTTGCGAGCCAGCAGGGCCTGGCAGGCTTCCTGGCCCGACGCCTCGGTGGTGATCGCATCGTGCTGCAGCGCCGGCTCCGCAGCCAGGCCGTGTTCCTGCAGGGCCGCGACATGGCCGCGGTAGCGCTCCTGGAACTCGGGGTAGTGGCTGGAGGCATGACCGAGGAAGGCAATGCGGCGGCAGCCCTGCTGCAGCAGGTGGGTGGTGATGTCGTGCCCGCCCTGGAAGTTGTCGCTGCCGATCGACACGCCGGGCTGGCCGGGCAGGGCGGCGCCCCAGCGCACGAAGTGCGTGCCCTGTTCGACCAGCCGCTGCAGGCGGTCGCGCGATTCGTGGTAGTCGCCGTAGCCGAGCAGGATGATGCCATCGGCCTTGTTGCTGTCCTCGTAATCGGCCTGCCAGTCGGTGGACAGCTGCTGGAACGAGACCAGCAGGTCCTGCCCGTGCAGCGCGCAGGCGCGGGTGATCGAGCCCAGCATCGAATGGAAGAACGGGTTGATCAGCGAGTCGTCGTTGGTCGGGTCTTCGAAGAACAGCAGGGCCAGCGTGCCGGCATTGCGCAGGCGCAGGCTGGAGGCGTTCTTGTCGACCTTGTAGTTCAGCTCGCGGGCGATGCGCAGGATGCGCTCGCGGGTCTCTGCGTTGACCATCGGGCTGCCCCGCAGGGCCCGCGACACGGTCGGCTGGGAGACCCCGGCCAGGTGGGCGATGTCCAGGGAGGTGGCTTTGCCTTTGATGGTCATGGGCACGCGGGAGGGGGCAGGGTGGAAGGTGCCTGGGCATGATGCCATGCGGTGGCTGCTGGCCGTCCTGACCGTCACTGCTTGTGGCCACGGTCGCGGTCGTGCGACGGTCAACACCATAGCCTGATGGAGCCAAGCGGTGACCTTTCGCCTGTACCCGGGTGTCCCCGACGATTTCGAGGCGCGGATCCGCATCCTTGCGCCAGAGGAGGGGGGGCGTCGCAGCCCCGCCCGGAATGGTATCCGCTGGGATTTTGCCTATGCCGATGACGCCGGGACACCCGAGCTGTTCATGATCTGGCCCGACTTCCGGCACGCTGAGGGCGACAGCTGGGCGACCGAGCTGCCGCTGCCGGTGGGAGAGTCCCTGTTGGCCGGCCTGACCGTGGTCAATGAGGTGCTGAGGGCGGGGCTGCACCGGGAGCGTATCCGGCCGGGCGTGCGCTTCCACTGCCATGAAGGGCCCAAGGTGGTGGCGGTGGGGGAGGTTACGCGGGTCACTGGCCTGCTGCTGGATCGCCCCATGCTTCGTTGAGGCCGGTTCCGACCCGTATCGGCCGGATTCCCGACGGGCCGGGGGCGAAGGGAATGGTAAGATGCCTCGTTCCGATATCCCCCATTCGCAACCGTGGGAGGTCCAGCGTATCGGCACCCCGTCGGGTGTGCTATCACTGGTCCAGCCCCGGACAACGGAAGAATCCATCTATGGCGCGCGGCATCAACAAAGTCATCCTGGTCGGCAACCTCGGCAACGACCCGGACGTGAAGTACACCCAGAGCGGCATGGCGATCACCCGCATCAGCCTGGCCACCACCAGCGTCCGCAAGGACAAGGATGGCAACCAGCAGGAACGTACCGAATGGCACCGCGTGGTGTTCTTCGGCAAGCTCGGCGAGATCGCCGGCGAGTACCTGCGCAAGGGCAGCTCGGTCTACGTCGAAGGCAGCCTGCGCTACGACAAGTACACCGGCCAGGACGGCGTGGAGAAGTACTCCACCGACATCGTTGCCGATGAAATGCAGATGCTGGGCGGCCGTGGTGAAGGCGGCGGTGGCGGCGGTGGTGGCAACTACGGTGGCGATCGCCCGCAGCGCCAGCAGGCCCCGCGCCAGGAGTACGGCGGCGGTGGCGGCGGCCAGCGTGGCGGCCAGGGCGGTGGCTATGGCAACCAGGGCGGCAACCAGGGCGGCGGTTACGGCAACCAGGGTGGCAACCAGCGTCCGCAGCCGCAGCAGGCGCCGCCGATGGACGACTTCGCTGACGACGATATTCCGTTCTGATCGGACGCTCGCCTGCAGCACAAAAGAAAGCCCCGCTCATGCGGGGCTTTTCTTTGTCCGCGATTCCTGCGGAGTTGTGCCCCGCAGCATTGAATTTTCGTGCACCGCGACTTGCAATCAGGCAATTTCCTCCCCTATGGTGCAATCGATTGCATTGCGGTGAATCGTTGCGTTTGATACCGGTTGGGAGGCCGGCAGGTGGATGTCCATCCATTCGATCAGACCGGCTCCGGCGACGGGCCTCACGCGGCGCGATGCGTTGCGCATGGCGGTTGCTGGAGGCGTAGCTCTGGGTACTGCGGGAGCGTTGCCTGCATTCGCCGCCACCGCAGCGCTCAAGGGCAACCTGAAGCACTCCGTGGCCCGCTGGACCTTCCCGCAGCTGTCGGTCGCCCAGCTCTGCACGACGGTAAAGGACATCGGTTTTGCCGCCATCGATCTGGTCGGCCCGGAAGACTGGCCCACGCTGAAGGCCAATGGCGTGTACAGCTCGATGTGCAACGGCGCGGAGCTGGGCCTGACCAAGGGCTTCGCCGGCCGCGAATTCCACGGCCAGCTGGTGGAGCGCTACACGCAGCACATCGACCTGGTGGCTGACGCCGGCTACCGCAACCTGATCTGCTTCTCCGGCAATCGCAACGGCATGGACCCCGCCGAAGGCATGGCCAATGCCGAGGCCGGCCTCAAGCGCATCCTCGGGCATGCCGAGAAGCGCGGGGTGGTGCTGGTGATGGAACTGCTGAATTCCAAGGTCGATCATCGCGACTACCTGTGCGACCACTCGGCCTGGGGCGTGGAGCTGTGCCAGCGGCTCGGCTCGGACAACTTCGGCCTGCTCTACGACATCTACCACATGCAGATCATGGAGGGCGACATCATCGCCACCATCGGCAAGCATCACGCCTGCTTCAAGCATTACCACACCGCAGGCGTGCCTGGCCGGAACGAGATCGGAGACCAGCAGGAGCTCCACTATCCGGCCATCTGCCGCGCGATCCGCGATACCGGTTTCAAGGGGTATCTGGCGCAGGAGTTCACGCCTGCAGCGCCCGATCCCGTTGCCTCATTGCGCGAGGCGATCCGCCTCTGCGACGTCTGAAACGATATCCACCCAGGTGAGAAACCCATGGCAGATAATCACTACGACGCCATTGTTGTTGGCTCGGGAATCAGTGGCGGTTGGGCGGCGAAGGAGCTGACCGAAAAGGGCCTTAAGGTCCTGATGCTGGAGCGCGGGCGCAACATCGAGCACGTCAAGGACTACGTCAATGCGATGAAGGAAGCGTGGGACTTCCCGCACCGCAACCGGCCAACGCAGGCGATGAAGGCCGAGTTCCCGGTGCTGATGCGCGACTACGGACTGGCCGAGAACCTGGAAGGGATGTGGGCCAACGAACAGGACTCGCCCTACATCGAGACCAAACGTTTCGACTGGTTCCGTGGCTACCACGTGGGCGGCCGCTCGCTGCTGTGGGGACGGCAGAGCTATCGCTTCTCCGACCTGGACTTCGAGGCGAACCTCAAGGACGGTATCGCCGCTGATTGGCCGATCCGCTACGCCGACATCGCGCCATGGTACGACCATGTGGAAAAGTTCGCCGGCATCGCCGGCACGCGCGAAGGACTGGACGTGTTGCCGGATGGTGAGTTTCTGCCGCCGATCCCGTTGAACATCGTCGAGAAGGACGTAGCTGCACGGATAAAAAAGGCGTTCGGCGGTACCCGGCACATGATCCACTCGCGCACCGCCAACATCACCAAGCCGATGCCCGAGCAGGGGCGCGTCAACTGCCAGTACCGCAACAAGTGCATCCTTGGCTGCCCCTTCGGTGCCTACTTCTCGACCCAGGCGGCGACGCTGCCGGCGGCGATGAAGACCGGCAACCTGACCTTGCGGCCGTTCTCGATCGTCAAGGAAGTGCTCTACGACAAGGACCGCAAGCGTGCCCGCGGCGTGGAGGTCATCGACGCCGAGACCGGCCAGACCTACCAGTACACGGCCAAGGTGATCTTCCTCAACGCGTCGTCGTTCAACTCGACGTGGCTGTTGATGAACTCGGCCACCGATGTGTGGGAGGGCGGGCTGGGGTCCTCGTCGGGCGAGCTCGGGCACAACGTGATGGACCATCATTTCGGGGCGGGCGCCTCGGGCCGGGTCGAGGGCTATGAAGACAAGTACTACTTCGGCCGTCGTCCCTGCGGCTTCTACATTCCGCGTTTCCGCAACGTTGCGGCCGACAAGCGCGGCTACCTGCGCGGGTTCGGTTACCAGGGTGGTGCCAGCCGCACCGGCTGGTCGCGCGAGATCGCCGAGCTGAACATCGGTGCCGACCTGAAGGAGGCGCTGACCGTGCCCGGTGACTGGCGCATCGGCATGACCGGGTTCGGTGAAATGCTGCCGCACCACGACAACACGATCCGCCTGGACCGCGACCGCAAGGACAAGTGGGGGCTGCCGGTGCTGGCGATGGACGTTGCCATGCGCGCCAACGAACTGGCGATGCGCAAGGACATGGCCGCCGATGCCGCCGAGATGCTGGAGGCGGCCGGCGTCAAGGACGTGAAGATGCACGACAACGACTACGCCCCGGGCAAGGGCATCCACGAAATGGGGACCGCGCGCATGGGACGTGATCGGAAGAGCTCGGTGCTGAACCCGCACAACCAGGTCTGGGATGCACCCAACGTCTATGTGACCGACGGGGCCTGCATGACCTCCAGCGCCTGCGTGAATCCTTCGTTGACCTACATGGCGCTGGCCGCGCGCGCGGCCGACCACGCGGTGCGCGAACTGAAAGCGGGGAACCTCTGATGGATCGCCGCGAACTGCTGAAAATGATCGTCGCCGCCACCGGTGCGGCCATGGTCGGCCTGCCTGCGCTTGTGCAGGGGCAGGCACCGGCCGCCGCCACCAAGATTCATTTCTCCGATGCCGATGTCGGCACGCTGGACGAGATCGCAGAGACCATCCTGCCGCGGACCCGGACGCCAGGGGCGAAGGATGCCGGTGCCGGCCTGTTCATGGCGACGTTCGTCAGCGACTGCTATACCGCCCGGCAGCAGGCGACGTTCCGCGCAGGGCTGGCCGACATCGACAAACGCGCCGGCGGCCGCTTCGCGTCGCTCACGCCGGAAGCCCGCACCGAATTGCTGCGCACGCTGGACGCCGAAGCCAAGGCACGCCATGCCGATGTGACCGAAACCGGTACGCCTGAAGAGGGCGAGGCGATGCCGCATTACTTCACGATGCTCAAGCAGCTGGCCATCTTCGGCTTCTTCACCTCCAAGGTCGGCGCGACCGGAGTGCTGCAGTACGTTGCGGTGCCGGGGCGCTACGACGGCGATCTCGCCTATGTTCCCGGCACGCCCGCCTGGGGGACCAGCTGATGGAGCGCAACAGAATGATCAAGCCGCTGCTGATCGCGGCCACCGCGCTGGCCGCCGCACCCGTGTTCGCGCAGAACGGTGCCGACGCCGCGCGCGACCCGAAGAAGACCGAGGTGTGGACGCCGGTGCCTGCGACCGTGGCTACGCCGCCAGGCAAGGCCCCGTCCGATGCAATCGTGCTGTTCGATGGCAAGGATGTCTCCGCGTGGGAGTCGGAGCAGGGCGGACGCGTGCCCTGGAAGGTTGCCGATGGCGCCATGACCGTCGTGCCCGGCAGCAAGGGCATTCGCACCAGGCAACGCTTCTGCGACGTCCAGCTGCATGTCGAGTGGCGCACGCCCACCGACACGAAGGGCTTCGACGGACAGAACCGCGGCAACAGCGGCATCTTCCTGCAGGAGCTGTACGAGCTGCAGGTGCTCGACAGCTACAACAACCCGACCTATGCCAATGGCCAGGCGGGCTCGATCTACAAGCAGGCCATGCCGTTGGTGAACGCCTCGCGCGCACCGGGACAGTGGCAGGCCTACGACATCCTCTGGAAGGCGCCACGTTTCTCGCAGGGCGGCGGGCTTGTGTCGCCCGCGCGCATCACGGTGCTGCACAACGGCGTGCTGGTGCAGGACGACACCGTGCTGGCAGGCAGGACCGAATACATCGGTGCGCCTTCCTACGCGCCGCATGCGTGTGCGCCGCTCTATCTGCAGGAACATGACGCCAGGGTCAGCTACCGCAACATCTGGGTGCGCGAGTTGTAGTGGCAGGCGGCCAGCGTGGTCGCCGGCCGCTTACTTCGCCAGGTAGCTGGCGATGTCATTGATCTCCTGCTGTGACAGCTGGGAGAAGGGCGGCATCAGCCCACCGCCCTTGCTGATCTTCTCCTTGATCTGCGCAGGTGCCATGCGCTTGCCGATGTCGGTGAGCGCCGGGAACGCGCCCGGCATGCCCGCGCGATCGGCGCCGTGGCAGGCCACGCAGTTCGCGGTGTAGAGCTTTGCACCCGCAGCCGGATCGTCCTTGCACCAGGCGGTTGTCGCAGCGCTCATGCCGCCCAGGGCCACCGCCATTGCCAGGATCATTTTCATGTGGGGCTCCTTGATGCGTCAGCGCCGCGCACGGGCGGGCACGCGGGTGGTCAGGTGTTCACGCAGATAGTCCGCACCGGTCTGGATGACCTTGGCCGGATCGCGCGGCTGGTCGTGCTCGATGATGTACCAGTGCACGCCGGCGGCTGCCGCAGCAGGCAGGATCGCGTTCCAGTCCAGCACGCCCTGGCCCACCGCAGCGAATCCGCCTTCGTCTTCGGCCTGGCCCTTGGGCGCATTGTCCTTGGCGTGCACCGCGAATACGTGGCCGCGGAACTTTGCCAGCATCACCGCCGGGTCCAGGCCCGCACGCGCGACCCAGGCCAGGTCCAGCTCGGTCTGCAGGTCGGGACCGGCGGCGGCGAACAGCAGCTCCAGTCCGGTCCTGCCGTCGAAGTCGGCCAGTTCGAAGTCGTGATTGTGATAGGCCAGGCGCATGCCCTTGCCACGCACCTGTTTTGCGATGCGGCCCAGTTCCTGGCCCAGGGCGGTCCAGCCGGCGGCATCGATCGGGCGATCCTTCTTGTCCAGGTACGGCACCACCAGCGTCGTGTTGCCGATCGACCGGTTGAAGGTCACCACCCCGTCCAGATTGCTGCGCAGCTCGGCCAGCGGCACATGCGATGAAACCGCCCTGATCGAATACCGGTCCAGCAGCTGCTTGAGTTCGGCCGCGCTGGTGTTCTGCGTGCCGACCGTTTCCACCGCATGGACGCCTGCGTCGTGGACGATCTTCAACTGCTGCTCGAGCGAGCCGGCATCGCGCAGGGTGTACATCTGCACCGCGATCGGTTGCTGCGTGCTGGCGGCTTCGACTGCGAAAGCGGGCAGGGCGGCGAGCAGCAGGACGAGGCTTGCAGTTCCATGGACAAGGGCTTTCATCAACAGATCCTCCCGGGATTCAACCGATGGCAGTCCAGGCGCGCGACCTGGCCGATGCAATGACACGATCGACGATCTGCGCCGAGCGCACGCCGTCCTCGAAGGTGGGCAGGCCCTGCGGTCGCTCGCTGCCGATGGCGCGATAGGTGTCGGCGACAAACGCTTCGAAGCACTGGGCGTAGCCCTGCGCGTGCCCGGCCGGCAACACCGACAGCCGGCGCTGTTCGGCACCGCCGGCGCCCGGTCCGCGCACGAAGATCTCCTCGCGCTGGTCGGGCAGGCCGATCCACAGCCGCTCGGCATCCTCCTGGTTGAAGGCCACGCTGGCCTTTGCGCCATCGATCTCGAACCAGAGGCGATTGTGGCGTCCGGCCGAGACCTGGCTGACCGTCAGAGATGCCAGCGTACCGGCACCGGTCCTGAACATCGCCGCAGCCACGTCCTCGCTCGTTACCTCCTGCATTGCGCTGGCTGCGGTTGGCGTGCTGAAGCTCTGTCCGCTGACGGCGCCGCGCTCGGCGATGACCGTAGAGAACGCCGCGCTGACCTCGACGAAGCGTTCGCCGCTGACCCATTCCACCAGGTCGCACCAGTGCGAGCCGATGTCGGCGAATACGCGCGACGTGCCGCCCAACGCCGGGTCCACGCGCCAGTTGTTGCTGGCCGGGTCCAGCAGCCAGTCCTGCAGGTAGCTGCCGTGGATCAGGTGCAGCGGCCCCAGATCGCCTTGGGCGATGCGTGCGCGCGCTTCGCGGATCACCGGGTGGTAGCGGTAGACGAAGGGTACCGTGGCGACGAGTCCGTTCGACGTGGCCAACGCCGCCAGCGCCTGCGCATCGTCCAGCGTGGTCGCCAGCGGTTTCTCGCAGATCACGTGCTTGCCGGCTTCCAGTGCGGCCTGCGCCATCGCGCGGTGCAGATGGTTGGGCGTGCAGACATGCACGACCTGCACCTGCGGATCGGCGATCACCTCTTCGATATCCCGATAGGCGCGCGGGACATTCCACAGCTGCGCCATCTCACGCGCGCGCTGCGCTGACGAAGCGGCAACGCCGCGTACCTCGGCACCGGCGAGCAAGGCCGCGCGGCGGTGCACGGCGCCGATCATGCCGGCGCCGACGATGGCGATTCCAAGCGTTGGCATCGGCTCGAATCCTCAGCGTGTGGAAGATGCGGCGGCCACGGCGGGCCGGTCGCGGAACAGCAGCAGGAAGGCGATCAGAACCACCAGCGCGACGCCAGCCGGGAACAGCCAGATCTGCTGCCAGTCGGGGCCGGCCTCGGTGGTGAAGTGCTCCACCACCGCGCCGGACAGGAAGGTGCCGATCAGCATGCCCACGCCGTACGTGGCCAGGGTGATGAAGCCCTGCGCGCTGCTGCGCACGGCGGGGCCGGCATGGGCATCGGTGTAGATCTGGCCGGTGACGAAGAAGAAGTCGTAGCAGATGCCGTGCAGCACGATGCCGATCACCAGCAGCGGGAAGCCGCTGCCCGCATCGCCGAAGGCGAACAGGACATAGCGCACCACCCACGCCGCCATGCCGACCGCCAGCATGGTCTTCACCCCCAGCCGCACGAACAGGAATGGCATGGCCAGCATCAGCAGCACCTCGGAAACCTGGCCCAGCGACTGCAGGCCCGCGGCGCCGCGCACGCCCAGGTCGTTGAGATACGGATTGGTGAAGTTGTAGTAGAACGACAGCGGGATGCAGATGGCGATGGAGGCCAGGAAGAACACCAGGTAGGCGCGCGACTTCAGCAGCCGCAGCGAGTCCAGCCCCAGGATCTGCCCCAGCCCGGCATCGCGCTGCTGTGCCAGTGGCGGCGTGTGCGGCAGGGTGAACGCATACAGGCCCAGTACCAGCGATGCCAGCGCCGCCATGCGGAAGGTCAGCTCAAGCCGATGGGCCTGCTCCCACCCCAGCCAGCCGATCAGCACGCCTGCGACGATCCAGCCGATGCTGCCGGCCACGCGTACCAGCGGGAACTGTTTCTCGGGCGACTGCATGTGCCGCATCGCCACGCTGTTGGCCAGTGCCAGCGTCGGCATGAACAGCAGCATGTAGCCCATCACGCAGGCCGAGAACACACTGAAGCTGGTGGCGGTGGACGCCAGCCACATCAGTACCGCGCCGGCCAGGTGCAGCACCGCGAGGATGCGCTGCGCGGCGAAGTAGCGATCGGCGATCAGGCCGACCAGGAACGGCGCCACGATCGCGCCGATCGACTGGCTGAGGAAGGCGGTGGCCACCTGGCTGGCGCTGGCCTGCAGCGGGCCCTGCACCAGGTACGTCCCGAGGGTCACGAACCACGCTCCCCAGATGAAGAACTGCAGAAACATCATCGCGCCCAAGCGCGACATGGCGTGCGACATGGCTTGCCCTCCCGGGGCGGTAATGGCTCAGATTCCCAGCATGTGGCGCAGTGATGCGGCGTCCGTGCCACTGTCGGCAAAGTCATCGAAGGCGCGCTCGGTCACCCGGATGATGTGGTCGCGGATGAAGGCGGCACCTTCGCGTGCGCCGTCCTCCGGGTGCTTCAGGCAGCACTCCCATTCCAGTACCGCCCATCCGGGGAAGTCGTACTGGGCGAACTTGGAGAAGATCGCCTTGAAGTCGATCTGGCCATCACCGGGCGAACGGAACCGGCCCGGGCGATCGATCCAGTCCTGGTAGCCGCCATACACGCCGCTGCTCGCGCTGGCGTGATACTCGGCGTCCTTGACGTGGAAGATGCCGATGCGCGCGTGGTAGCGGTCAATGAAACCCAGGTAGTCCATCTGCTGCAGCAGCAGGTGGCTGGGGTCGTACAGGATCTTCGCGCGGGGGTGATGGTCCACCACGTCGAGGAAGCGTTCGAAGGTCACGCCGTCGTGCAGGTCCTCACCCGGGTGGATCTCGAAGCACAGGTCCACGCCGCAGGCGTCGAACGCATCCAGGATCGGGCGCCAGCGGCGGCCGAGTTCGGCGAAGGCTTCTTCCACCAGTCCCGGTGGACGCTGCGGCCAGGGATAGAAATAGGGCCAGGCCAATGCGCCGGAGAACGTGGCATGCGCGGTCAGCCCCAGGCGCTGGCTGGCTTTGGCGGCCAGCAGAAGCTGCTCGACTGCCCAAGCCTGGCGGGCAGCCGGATCGCCGCGCTTGTCCGCCGGCGCGAATCCGTCGAACAGGCTGTCGTAGGCCGGATGGACCGCGACCAGCTGCCCCTGCAGATGGGTGGACAGCTCGGTGATCTGCAGGCCATGACCGGCCAGCATGCCGGCGACGTCATCGCAGTACGCCTGGCTGCGCGCGGCCTCGGGCAGGTCGAACAGGTGGGGCGCGCTGGTGGGGACTTGTACGCCAGAATAGCCCAGGCCCGCGGCCCACCCGGCCAGCGTGTCCAGCCGATCAAAAGGAGTCGTGTCGCCGATGAACTGCGCCAGGAACAGCGCTGGACCCTTGAGCGTCTTCAACGTGATTCGCCCTCGATGCAATCGATTGCATTATCCTAGCAGGGGCTCACGCAGGACCTGTTGTGCACTGCACAGCAGACAGGAGAACTAACGCCATGGCCACCATCTACGACATCGCAAAGCACGTCGGCGTCTCCGCAGGCACCGTGTCGCGGGCGCTTTCGCGACCGGACAAAGTGCTGCCCGCCACCCGCGCGCGCATCGAGCAGGCCGCTGCCGCGCTGGGGTATGTGCCCAACACGGTGGCCCGCACGCTGAAGACCCAGCGCAGCGGCAAGATCCTGGTCACCGTCCCGGACATCGCCAATCCGTTCTTCGCGCAGATCCTGCAGGGCGCGGAGGACGCCGCACAGGCGGTCGGCTACGCAGTGCTGCTGGGCGATACCCAGCATCAACCCGATCGCGAGGAGCGCTACGCGCAGATGCTCCGGCGCAACGAGGCCGACGGCATGATCGTGCTGGGGCACCGGCTGCCGCCGACGGCGCGCGAGATCGTCGAGCAGCGCGGTGCCGCCGCGCCGGTGATCAACGGCTGCGAGTTCGACCCCGCGCTGGGCATTCCCAGTGTCCATATCGATAACGCCGCGGCCGCGCGCGTGGTCATGGAACATCTGTATGCGCTGGGACACGAGCGGATCGCCGTGGTCGGCGGACCGCCGGACAATCCGCTGCACCAGCAACGGCTGGAAGGGGCACGGGCGGCCGGCAAGGTGCGTGGCCGCCTGCGCCAGCTGAGCATCGTGCCGGGGGATTTTTCCGTGGAATCCGGCCATGCGGCTGCCATGGCGCTGCTGGACGGCAGGTCCGCACCAACGGCGATCTTCTGCTTCAGCGACCAGATGGCGCTGGGTGCGCTGGCGGCCTGCCGCGATCTGGGCATCCGCGTGCCGGAGGACCTGTCCATCGTCGGCTTCGATGATCTGGCATCTTCCCGCTACCTCACGCCGCCATTGACCACCATCCGGCAACCGATGCGGGAGATCGGTGAGCGGGCGGTCCATCTGCTGCTCGCCATCATCGAACATGTCGACATGCCGCTGCAGCAGACGCTGGATTTCAGCCTGATGCTGCGGGGTTCAACGGCGCCACCCAGGCGTGGGTGAGGCAGGGTGGCCGCCGTGAATCCTTGATCCCGAATTGACGCAGAGCTGTCAGACTCACCACAGGCCGCCCGGCAAGGGCGTGCGATCGCGCAAGGGGGTCGGCAATGCCGTTCTTGACGGACTCGACGGAAGTCGCGGTCGAAGGCATCGGCGCGGCACGTCGCATCGGCTGGATGCGCTTCGTCGGCAATGGCCTGGGCGCGATTCCCATCGCCTCGATCATTCTCGAACGCCAGGACGGTGTGTTGGCCTGGGCGTTGCTGCTGCTCAATGCGCTGGCCTGGCCGGCGCTCGCGCTGGTGCTGACCCAGCGCGCCCGCCTGCCCGCACAGGCGCAGTTCCGCTGCATGGTCGCCGACTCCTTCTTCGGCGGCGGCTGGATCGCCTTCATGGCGCTGAGTGCGGTTCCCAGTGCGCTGTTCGCCGCATTGCTGGTCGCCGACAAGATCGCTGCCGGCGGCGTGCGCCTGGCGATGCGGGCCACGTTGGCACTGCTGCTGGGTTTCGCGATCACCTGGTGGGCGCTCGGCTTCCCTTACCAACCCGTTTCCTCGCAGCGCACGATCGTGCTCAGCGTGCCGTTCCTGTTCGTCTACGGCATCGGGCTGAGCATCCTCAGCTGGCAGCTGGCGCGCCGGGTCAAATCGCAGAACCGGCAGCTGCAGCGGCTGAGCCGGATGGATCCGCTGGTGGAGCTGGCCAACCGCGGCTTCCTGATCCTTCGCGCGCAGCAGGTGCTGGACAGGGCGCAGGGGCAGGGGGGCCTGGCCTGCCTGCTGATGCTTGATGTGGATGATTTCAAGCACATCAATGATTCACACGGCCACCGCGCCGGGGATGAGGTGTTGCGCCAGATCGCTGCCACATTGCGCGAATTCGCGCGCCCCGGCGATACGCCTGCGAGGCTGGGCGGCGATGAGTTCGTCGTGCTGCTGCGCGACTGTGCGCCCAGTGACGCGATGCATGTGGCCGAACGGGTCCGCCTGCACCTGCTGGAAGCCGCGCGACAGGCGACGCCGGGTATCGAGTTCAGCGTCAGCATCGGCATTGCGGCAACGCCGGGCCAGGGCAGTGTGGAAGACTGGCTGGCCACGGCAGACAAGGCTCTCTATCACGCCAAGCGGCAAGGCAAGAACACCGCCAGCTGGGGGGACTGACGCGCAGCCGTGCGTGGCATGCGCACGTGGCGGCTGTCAGAGCGCCCGTTCCCAGACCTGGCCGAGCAGGTCATGGCCAAAGCTGTGGTGGGGGGCTTCCTGTACAAGCTGGAAACCGGCACGTTCGTACAGGCGCCGGGCATCGGCCAGCACGCTGTTGGTCCAGAGCGTCATCCGCGTGTAGCCGACGGACACCGCAAACGCGATGCACTCCTCGACCAGGCGGGCACCGATGCCCATGCCGCGTGCGGTGGCATCCACATAGAGCAGGCGCAGCTTGGCGGTGGTGTCGTCCTGCCGGACCACGAACACCGAGCCGACCATGTCGCCGTCCTTCTCGGCAATCCAGCAGCGTTCGCGCGCCGGGTCCAGCTCGCGCAGGTACTTGGCGACGATTTCCGATACCAGTGCTTCGTACTCCGCGTTCCAGCCGAATTCGCGGGCGTACAGCGCGGCTTGCCGCGAGACCACCAGCCCCATGTCGCCCGGCCGCGGGTCACGCAGCAGGTACGAGGGCGGGCTGTCGCCCAGCACGCTTTCGATCTGGCCCATGGCCGCAAGCAGTTTCACCTGCGCCATGTCGGGCAGCGCCGCCAGCAGATCGATCATCTCCTGCCGCGAGGTCTCTTCCAGCGGCGCGAACACGCTCTGCCCCAGCGCCGTCAGGGTCAGAACGACCACGCGCGCGTCCTCGGCCGAGCGCTCCTTTCGGAGGTAGCCCTGCCGCTCGAACCTGGCGGTTACCCGGCTCACGTAGCCAGCGTCCAGGCCCAGCTCGCGGCACAGGTCCGAGGGCGACAGCGGTGCATGGTGGGCCAGTTCGTACAGGATGCGGACTTCGGTGAGGGACAGGCCGCTGCGCAGCAGTGATTCCTGCAGCACGCCGATCTGCCGCGTGTAGAAGCGGTTGAAGCGCCGCACCGCGTCGGCGCGTTCGGAAAGGGTGCCCGTCGACATGGCAGGTCCATATATTTGACTTGGGCAAATAATTGCTTGCCAAAGTCAAATAATCAAGCGCCGGGCCGATCTTTGCTGGCGGGGTCGTCAGGACATGGCTGCGCTTGCCCGGTGCCACCTGCGCAGCGAAGGAGCGCGGCTGCCAGTGCGGGATGCTGGCTGCGCACGGCCAGCTGCAGCGTTGTGGTCGGCATCCCCAGCTGCAGCGCCACGAAGGCGAGGCCGGGCCGGTGCAGGTTCTGCATCGAGGCCGGCACGATGGCGATGCCCAATCCGGCGGCGGCGAGATTGATGGCGGAGGCGACCTGCGGCGCTTCCTGCTGGATGGTGGGCGTGAAGCCCTGGCTGCGGCAGGCCGCGACCACGTCTGCACTCAGGCCATAGCCTGATTTCCGCGAGAAAAGAATGAAGCGCTCGTCGCGCAGCTCGGCCAACGCGATGCTCCCGCGGCCGGCCAACGGGTGGTCGGCGGGGAGTACCGCCACCAGGGGCTCGGCACTGAGCTGCTGGATCACCAGTTCGCCAGGATGCGAGTACGGTGGACGCATGATCGCCGCGTCCAGTTCGCCGTCATCCAACCGCCGGACCAGCGATTCACTGCCATCTTCGACCAGCTGCAGCTGCACGGCGGGATGCGCCTGCTTGAACCTGCGCAGCAGTGTGGTCACTGCTTCATTGAACGAGGCCGATTCGGTCAGGCCCAAGGTCAGGATGCCGGCCTCACCATGCGCGGCGCGCAACGCATCCTCCTTGGCGCGGTCGACACGGGCGAGGATGTCGACTGCCGCTGACCAGAACACGCGGCCCGCATCGCTGAGCACGACGCCGCGCCCCTGGCGATGGAACAGCGGCGTACCGATCTCCTCCTCCAATGCACGGATCTGCTGCCCCAGCGGCGGCTGGGCAATGTGCAGCGCCTCGGCTGCCCGGGTGAAGCTCTGCAGCTGGGCAGTCATGACGAAGTAGCGCAGGTGCCGCAGTTCCATTGGAACCTCAAACGTTCTGGTGCTGTACGAACACGGTATTGGACGGTCGCCGGTGGCGGCAACATCATCGGTATCCCACGACAGAAGTCCAACGACAAGGGAGACCCCATGAAAAAGACACGTCGGCTGCGCGATCTGCTCCGCCAGGGCAGCGTGATTGCGCCGGGCGCATTCGATGGATTGTCAGCACGCCTGGTGGAGCTGGCCGGCTTCGATGCGGTCTATGCCAGCGGCGGGGCCATCGCGCGTTCGGCCGGTGTGCCGGACATCGGCCTGCTCGGTCTCAGCGAAGTGCTGGCACAGGTTGAGCGGATCGTCGATGCCTGCGACCTGCCGGTGATCGCCGACGCTGACACCGGCTTCGGCGGCACGGCGAATGTTGAACGCACGGTGCGCGCATTTGAAAGAGCAGGCGTCGCCGCCCTGCATATCGAGGACCAGGCCTTCCCCAAGCGCTGTGGTCACCTGGATGACAAGATGCTGATCGACGCGGGTGAGATGTGCACCAAGATCCGCGTCGCCTGCCAGTCGCGGATCGATCCGGAACTGATGATCGTCGCGCGTACCGACGCCATCGCCTGCGAGGGCCTGGGGGCGGCGATCGCCCGCGCTCGGGCGTATGTCGAGGCGGGCGCGGACATGATCTTCGTCGAGGCACCGGAAACACTGGAGCAGATCGAGGTGATCTCGCAGCAGGTTCCCGGCCCGAAGCTGATCAACATGTTCCACAGCGGGAAGACACCGCTGGTGCCGGCGCAACGGCTTGCCGAACTCGACTACCGGCTGGTGATCATCCCCTCGGACCTGCAGCGGGCCGCGATCCGGGCCATGCAGCGCACGCTGCAGGAGATTGCCGCGACCGGCGACAGTGGGCGCATTGCCGGCGAGCTGGCCAGCTTCGGCGAACGTGAAACGATCGTGCGCACGGCGCGGTACCTGGCACTGGACCGGGCCTGATCCGGGCAGTGAACCCGTTGCGGCCGGTGCCGTAGCGTAATGGCCATTCAGGCTGCACGCGGAATCGTCCTGGCAATCCTCTACCATGGGCCACCCTGCCCGGACGTGCCGCCCATGCAAGACGCCCTCGTTGCCCAGCCCAAGCCCCCTGTTCCGAGGATCGCGGCCTGGCTGATGATGCTGCTGGGCATGTGGCTGGCGCTGAAACTGGGCCTGGTGGTGACCCTGCTGTCCGGCCTGCTGGTGTTCCAGCTGACCCACCTGCTGGCCTCCACCGTGGAAGGCAGGTTGCCGCCGGGCAGAGCACGGGCCATCGCGGTGATCGTGCTGTCGGCGGTGATCATCAGCGCGCTGGTGCTGGCCGGGATCGGCGTGGCCTCGTTTTTCCGCAACGAGACCGGCGGCCCGGACGCGTTGCTGGCGCGGCTGATGGACATCCTCAATTCGTCCCGGCACCAGGTGCCCGCGCTGCTGCAACCCTATATTCCTGAAGACATGCCGGCGCTGCGCACGGCGCTGAACGACTGGGCCGCCGAGCATCAGCGCCAGCTGGGCGTGGCCGGTACCTCGGTGGTGCAGGTGGGTGTACGCGTACTGATCGGTATGGTGCTGGGCGCGATGATCGCGCTGTATGACGAACTGCCGCTGCCGAAGATGGGACCATTGGCGCAGGAGCTGATCGGGCGTACCAGCCGCCTGGCCACCGCGTTCCGCCAGGTGGTGTTCGCGCAGGTGAAGATCTCGCTGCTCAACACCGTGTTCACCGCCATCTTCCTGCTGGGCGTACTGCCGTTGTTCGGCGTGCACCTGCCGCTGTCCAAGACCCTGGTGCTGATCACCTTCATCGCCGGCCTGCTGCCGGTGGTGGGCAACATCATTTCCAACACCATCATCACCATCGTTGCGCTGTCGGTCTCGTTCTACGTAGCCGTTGCGGCACTGCTGTACCTGATCGTGATCCACAAGCTGGAGTACTTCCTCAACGCGCGCATTGTCGGTGGCGAGATCCAGGCGCGTGCCTGGGAGCTGCTGCTGGCGATGTTGGTGATGGAGGCGGCGTTCGGCCTGCCGGGCCTGGTTGCCGCGCCGGTGTTCTACGCCTACGTGAAGCGCGAGCTGGTGGACCAGCGCTGGATCTGACGCGGCGCGATGTGACGCAATTGCCACGGTGAGGTCGCCGCGTCCATCTTGTCGGCGCGTTCGCAATGGCTGGGGTATATGCAGGGGCGGGGTGCACGTGGCGCTGGCTTGGCACTGCCGGAACCGCTCAGTACAGTTGTCCGCACGTCAGGGGAAATTTGAATGGCCGGCAAGGCATCACCCATCGGGTTGCGGACCTGGGTCTGGATCCTGGCGGGGCTGTTCGTGGTCTGTACGCTGCCGTTGATGGCCATCGCCCTGATCCAGGGCACGCTGCGCTATTCCGCCGCCGAGGACAACCTGGTCAGCCTGCGCCAGCTGCGGCAGACCTTCGATCTCGCCAACCTGGTCTCTGCCGAGCGCGGCCCGGCCAACAGCCTGCTCGGTGCCGACCCGGCCGATGCCGGCGAGCATGCACGGCTTGGCATGCAGCTGGCCGTGGCGCGCAGGCGTGTGGACACCGCGCTGCAGCAGCTGGATACCGTGTTCAAGGCCGATCCGGGCGTGGTGGATGAGCATGGAATGCTGGCCGATGCACAACGTCGCCTGCAATCGGCACGTGCAGGCGTGGACCGGGTGGCGGCGCAACCGCGTGACGCGCGGCGCGTCGAAGACGTTGAACGCGCGATCAGTAGCATGTTCGCCGTGGTCGATCGCCTGCACCTGCTGACCTCGGCGCAGATCAACGTACTGGTCCGAGCGGACCGCGAAGCGGCGATTCCAGCCATGCAGGGCCAGGTGCTGATCGACCTGCGCGAGCACGGGGGGCGTCTGGCATCCAACGTGATGGCACCGGTGGCGGTACCGGGGGCCTGGCGCAACGAGCAGGTGCGCGCGGCGCTGCAGACCGAGGGTCGCCTGCTGGAGCTGTGGCGGTTGGCCGGCAGCCACGAGTCGGTGTTCCGCAGTGATCCTACGCTGTCCTGGCATTGGGACATGGCGCGACGGCAGTTCTTCGGTGAGTCGCTGCCGATGATCGAACAACTGATCGAAGACGGACGGCGTGGCCTGCCGCCGCCGTGGACCGCTGCCGAGTTCACCCGGCGCTACGTGCCGACCCTGCAGTCGCTGGAAGCGCTTCGCGACGGTTACCTGAGTGTGTCCATCGCCCGGTTCGAACGCACCCGCAACCGCGAGGCGACACGGCTGGCGGTGCTGGTGGCGACGGCACTGGGGACTCTGGTGGTGCTGGGCGTGGCGCTGCGCATCGCGCACCTGCAGATCCTGCGGCCTCTGCTGCAGGCACAACGGCAGGTGATCCAGATCGCCTCTGAAGCGCCGGGACCGGAGCAGCACGTCACCCATCCGCTGGCCGAGATGCAGCGCCTGTTCGATGCCATCGAGGTGCTGCGCGAGAAGTCGCGCGAGCGTTCGGCGCTGACCAGCGAGCTGCGCCAGCTGGCCGGTACCGACGAGCTGACCGGTCTTCTGAACCGGCGTGCGCTGGACGAGGTGGTACAGCAGCGGCATGCCGAGGGCGGCGCCAGTGCGGTGGTGATCCTGTTGGACGTTGACCGTTTCAAATCGATCAATGATGGCCATGGCCATGATGCCGGCGACGAAGTGCTGGTGCAGGTGGCACAGCTGCTGCAGCGCCACCTCCGTCGCAGCGACAGCATTGCCCGCTACGGTGGCGAGGAGTTCCTGGTGCTGTTGGCCGACGGCGACCTGGCGGGTGGCCGCCAGCTGGCCGAATCGCTGCGGCTTGCATTGCAGCAGCTGGATATCGTGGTGGCCGGCGGCACCGCGTTGCGGGTGACCGCCAGCTTCGGCGTGGCCGAGGGTGGCACCGATGCGCTGGGCTGGCGGACCTTGATGCGTGCTGCCGACACTGCCATGTACCAGGCCAAGGCACAGGGCCGCGACCGCGTGCGGGTGGCAGGCGGAGGCCGCATCACGCGCTGACCCGCGATGTTCATCACCGGCGCACGTGGCGCCCCCTAGACTGGGTGTCCGACCGCTGCTGGAGTCCGCCATGACCGTGCGTCCCATTGCCACCGCCGTGCTGCTCGTTGGGCTGCTTGCCGGCTGCGCTACCCCCGCATCAAAGACCGTCGCCGACCCGCCGCGTCATCCTTCCATTGCGGCCGGCATGAGTCCGGTGCCTGCCTTCACCGGTGGCGGGGCGGGTTGGAGCATCGAGATCGCTTCCACCGGCCAGGGCAACCACGATGCCAGCCTCAGCGCTGACGGCCGCACCCACAAGGGCAGTCTGCGCTATCTCGGCCAGCCGGCCGATGCGCCGAGTTCGCTGATCGTGCTCAACGGCGAGCTTGGCAGGCAGCCGGCCATTGTCGAGATCAAGCGCGAGTCGTGCCGCAATGCCGAGGGTGTGGACACCATGGCCAGTGTGCAGGTGACGATGGAAGGACAACCGCAGCGTCGTGGCTGCGGCCACCTGGCCGTGTACTGAGTCGCTGCCCAACATGCTCGAGATTCCTACCCTGCACACCGCACGCTTGCGGCTGCGCCCGCAGCAGCTGGATGACTTCAGCGTCTACGCGGCGTTCCTGGCGTCGCCGCGCGCGCTGGGCATGGGCGGACCGTTTGGCGAGGTGGCCGCATGGGGCCAGTTCTGCCACGACCTCGCCAGCTGGCATCTGTTCGGCCATGGCGCATTGATGATCGAGCGCGCCGACACGGGGGCCTGTATCGGCCAGGTCGGGATCAACCATGGCCCACTGTTTCCGGAGAAGGAACTGGGCTGGCTGCTGTATGACGGCCACGAAGGGCAGGGCTTCGCTACCGAAGCGGCCGGTGCATTGCGCGACTGGGCCTTCGTGGTGGCGCAGCTGCCGACCCTGGTCAGTTACATGGCGCCGGACAACCAGGCGTCGCAGGCAGTTGCACAGCGGCTGGGCGGCGTGCTCGATGCACAGGCGGTTCGCAGTGACGCGGAGGATCTGGTGTACCGCTACCAGGCATGACGCCTAGCGGCGGGTGGCCGGGGCCTGCACTGCGCGGCCAAGTGCCTTGGCGACGCCTTCGCGCTTCTCGATCAGGAATTCCATCAGGGCGCGCACCCGCGGTGGCATCTGCTCGCGCGAAGGCACGTACAGGTAGAAGCCGGGGAACGGTGCCGACCACTCCGGCATCAGGCGGACCAGACGCCCGTCCGCCAGCATTGGCTGCAATGACAGATCGATGTGCTGCATCACGCCGAGTCCCTGCAGCGCGGCGCGGATCATCCCTTCATCGTCGTTGGTGACATAGCGTCCGCGCGGTTCCACTTCAAAGTCATGACCGGGCTGGCCCGGCGTGCTGAACTCCCAGGCATAGACGCTGCCACTGCCGGTCTGCCGGTAGCCCAGGCACTCATGGGCGGCCAGTTCAGCGGGCGTAGTGGGCGTGCCATGCTGGGCCAGGTAGGCCGGCGAGGCGACGACGACCATTTCCAGCATCGGTGTGACTGGAACCGCAATCATGCCTTCGGCCAGGCGTTCACCTAGGCGGATGCCGGCGTCGCAGCCGTCGGCAATGATGCTGGACAGGCCGTCGTCCATCACCAGCTCGATGCGCAGCTCGGGGTAGCGCGCGAAGAACTCCGGCAGATGCGGTTCGATCAGCGTCTTGGCGGTCAGGCGCGCGGTGTTGATGCGCAGCAGGCCAGAAGGTACATCGTGGCTGGCGCGCAGGTTGTGCACGGCTGCCTCGATGGTGCCCAGTGACGGCCGCAGTGCGTCGAACAGGCGCTGGCCTTCTTCGGTCAGCGACATCTCACGGGTGGTCCGGTGCAGCAGGCGCACGCCCAGCTGCCTTTCCAGGGTCTTCAGGTTCTGCGACAGCGCTGGACGCGAGATGCCCAGCTCTTCGGCGGCCCGGGTGAAGCTGCGGTGGTGGGCAATGTGGGCGAAGCCGGCCAGGTGCGGCAGCAGGGCGGGGCTGAATGGGGTGGCTGGATTCATCGGGAAAGCCCCTGCTGACTGGTAATTCCAGCTTACTACTGTGGTCAGCATTGTCGGCTTTTTCCGGTCCAATGCCAGGCCTATCGTGTTGGCAACGGCGACACCCGGTCGCCCTTTCGCCGCGCAGAGGAAACGCTCATGGAAACCGTCAGCATCCAGAATCCGGACATGGCCTGGCAGATTGCCGCCGACCTGTATTTCCCGCCGGGCTTCGATCGCCAGCGCAGCTATCCTGCCATCATCAGCATGCACCCGATCGGCAGCTGCAAGGAGCAGACCTCGGGCAACATCTACGGTGAGGCCCTGGCTCGCGAGGGCTACGTGGTGATCGCCTATGACGCCAGCTTCCAGGGCGCCAGCGGCGGCGAGCCGCGGCGGATCGAAGACCCGACCCAGCGCGTGGAGGATGTACGCCGGGTGGTCGACTATCTGGTCACCCTGCCGTACGTGGACGCCGAACGCATCGGCGTACTGGGCATCTGTGGCGGTGGTGGCTACGCGATCAACGCCACCATGACCGAGCGCCGCATCAAGGCGGTCACCAGCATCACCGGAGTCAACTTCGGCCGGCTCAGTCGTGAGGGCTTTGGCGGTTTCGATCCGATCGGCACGCTGGAGGCCATCGCTGCCCAGCGCACCGCCGAGATGCGCGGCGGTGAGGCCCGTGTGGACCTGTTCCTGCCGGCTTCGGTGGAACAGGGGCGCGCTGCCGGCATCACCGATATCGACGTGCTGGAGGCCACGGACTATTACCGCACGCGCGGGCCGCAGCCCAATGGCGTGGTCAGTGCGTTGTTTTCGCATCGCGGTGCAGCGGTGGGCTGGGATGCCTTCCACCTGGCCGAAGTCCTGCTGACCCAGCCGCTGCTGGTGGTGATCGGCGACAAGCCGGGCGGCTTTGGCGCCTACCGCGATGGTCTGGAGATCCATGGCCGTGCGGCGTCGAAGCACAAGCAGTTGAAGGTCGTGGAAGGCTGGTCGCACTACGATCTGTATGACAAGCCGGAGCCGGTGCATCAGGCGCTGTCGGCCATCATTCCCTTCTTTAGGCAGCACATCTGACGTCCTTCGAGGAGATCCTCCATGAGCACGATCACTTTCAGCAGCCGCAGCGGCCAGGACATCACGCTGGCAGCGGTGCTTGAGCTGCCGCCGGGCTTTGACGAGCACCAGCAATACCCAGCGGTGGTTGTTGCGCATCCGGGAGGCGGCGTGAAGGAACAGACGGCCGGCCTGTATGCACGCAAGCTTGCCGCGCAGGGACTCGTGGCCATCGCCTTCGATGCCTCCTACCAGGGCGAAAGCACCGGCATGCCGCGGCAGCTGGAGAACCCGTACATCCGCACCGAGGACATCAGCGCGGTGATCGATTACCTGACCACGCTGCCATATGTCGACAACGCGCGTATCGGAGGCATGGGCATCTGCGCGGGCGGAGGCTACATCGCCAACGCCGCGATCAATGATCGTCGCCTGAAAGCGATCGCCACGGTCAGCGCGGTCAACATTGGTTCGATGTTCCGCAATGGGTGGGACAACTCGCTGACTGATGCAGCAGCGATTCCCGCATTGCAGGGTGGCTCTGATGCACGAACGGCAGAGGCCGGCGGTGCCGATACCGTGAGGATTCCGTTGGCCCCGATGCGCCGCGAGGATGCGCCCAACCAGGAGCTGGAAGAGGCGTGGGAGTACTATCACACGTCGCGTTGCGCGCACCCCAATGCTCCGGGTTTCGCCACCGCACGCAGCCTCAACCAGATCATCACCTACGACGCCTACAACAGGGCCGAGGCCTTCCTGACCCAGCCGCTGCTGTGCATCGCCGGCAGCATGGCCGGCAGCAAGTGGATGAGTGACGATCTGTTCGCGCGTGCGGCCAGCCAGGACAAGCGCTTCCACATCGTGGAGGGGGCCAATCACATGTCGTTGTATGACGTGCCACAGTTCGTGGACGAAGCGGTGGCGCAGCTGGTGCCGTTCTTCAACGACGTACTGTAGGTCCCGATGGTGCCGGCCACCGGCCGGTGTCATCCATGTGTACGCTGCACGGCCCAGTCATCGAGATCGGCCAGTTCCGGCGCCAGTGCATGTTCCACCGCCCGGCGCAGCAGCGCCGGTGCAACGTAGTGCCGGTGCGTGGCATCGATCAGCGCCATGTAGATGCGGCCGAACGCGTTGCGGGTCTGCACGCGCGAACCGAGGCTGATCTCGACGCCTCCATCCGCATGCAGCTGCACGCGCACGCTGCTGCGGAAACGCAGGTGGCGATCGTCGGCGCCGAGCAACACTTCGGCGCAGTTGTCCTCGGCATCGATGTGCGCATCCAGCACCGGGTAGCGGCCGGCGAACAACCGGCTGCGATCGGTGGACAGCAGCGACGATACCGGGCAGCCCAACGGGGAGGTGCGCAGCCGCAGCGGTGCTACCAGACGGTTGCGCAGTGCCATCAGGTGGCCCACGCCGGTGGGCGGATTGCGCAGGAAGCCTTCCAGTACATCGGCCAGCAGTACCGACGCGGAACGATGGGTGACCTGGGTGTTGTCCAGGCGCAGGGTGGTCAGATCCCGGTAGTGGCTGTGCGGCAGGGCCGCCAGCAGCAGGCCGTCGTTGGTGGCGGCCTGCGAGTGGACGGGATAGGCCGGCGTTGCGCGTTCGACGAAGCCGCGCAAGCGCCGCAATGAAATCCTGCGCAGCGGCCCCAACAGGGCGCGGGTACGTGCGCACAGGTGGGCGCACAGGCTGGGAGGTGCTGCCTGCAGCGACAGCTGCAGCAGGGGCGCGGCCGCGAGGCTTGCGGCCGTGGGCCAGTGTGGTTCGGGCAGTACGTCGGTCAGGCTGGGAATATCGGCGGCATTGCGTTGCACCTGCGCGCGGGCCTGCTCGCTCATCGCACCGGCCAGTTCATTGCTGTGGCAGGACAACGCGAACAGCGCCGGATGTGCGCGATGGTTCGATGCGAACTGGTGCCACGTCCCGCCACCGAAGCGCACCGTGAACAGGCAATCCGGTGGGATACGGATGCGCCGCAGGGTGCGGGCGAAGGCGCCGGGATCGTTCGCCAGCTGCGCATCGGACGCGGTGGCGAAGCGCAGTTCGGCGCCCGCGCTGCCGGCGATGGCAGTGAACATGCGCGGCCCGGCATGGCGATGGAAGGGATGGCCGCCGGCGCCGACAGTGAAGCTGTACAGCGACGAGGCGTCGCCATGCTGCAGGTGCATGCCGCCGAGCCGTGCCGAAGGCTCGTCCAGCGCGTCGATGAAGGCCGGGTGGTGGCGCTGGCGCTGGCTGGCGTCGGCAACCAGCGCATCGCCGGCGCCAATGCTGAGCTGTGCGATCAGCGTGACTTCGGTCGGGCTGCCACCCTCCTGTGCGGGAAGCTGTACGCCTGGAAACGAACGGCGGTCGCGGGTCGAACCAGGCATCGTCATGCTCCTTGGCAGGCAGGATCAGCGGGCAGGGGACTTGCGGCGGGCACGGGCTTCGCGCTTGAGCGGGCCACCGACCGGACAGACTTCGGCCGCCCAGGAAAACAGCGTGTTCGCCAGGCGGTCAGGCACCTGCCGGAAGTACACGAACTGGCCGCGCTTTTCGCGCTCGATCAGCCCGGCTTCCTCAAGGATGCGCAGGTGGCTGGACAGCGCGGGCTTGCTGAAGTCGAAGCGCTCGGCCAGCTCACCCGCACTGAGTTCACCGGCGCTGAGATAGGCCAGGATCTGGCGGCGGGCAGTGGAGGCGAGGGCTTCGAAGATGCGGTCCATGGCTAGGCAATTAGCTAATTCGTTAATTAATGGTCTTCCTGTGCAGGGCGGCTGTCAAGCGCCCGTTGCCTGCCGTGCTCGCGATTCAGCCTTTCACGCCGCATGTGGTATATCGTTTATCGATAAATCCACCCCGGGGCGGCGATGCTGCCTCAATGCCGGAGGCCGCTTGACCGCTCGTCCCGCCCGCGCCAGACCCGCGCGAGGCTTGTTCACCCTGGCCCAGGCCGCCGTACAGGCCGTCCGGGCGATGTGCTGGCTGGGCATCCTGGCCGCACTGCTGGCCGTGCCACTGGTCGCCCACGACCGCCGCTGGCTGCTCGACAGCGTGCACGACACCGCTGCCGCCGCCGCACATGGCAATGATCTGTTCCTGCATTTCTGCCTGGGCCTGGGCGCGATCGTCGCGTTGCTGGTGCTGTGCCTGCTGTTCCTGCGCCACCTGCTGCGGCTGCTGAGGTCGGCGGCGCGCGAGCGGCCGTTCACCCACGCCAATGCACAACGGCTGCAACGCATGGCGTGGCTGATGCTGGCAATGGAGCTGCTGTCGATCCTGATCGGCGCCTACGCGGCCTGGATGGGCCCGGACTTCACCTGGATGGAGGTGGGGGGCGGCATGTCGATCACCGGCCTGGTCGCGGTGCTGATGCTGTTCGTACTGGCCCGCGTGTTCGCGGTGGGTGCAGCGATGCGCGATGATCTTGATGGTGTCATCTGATGGCGATCGTCATCACCCTGGACCGCATGCTGCAGGAGCGGGGCATGACCCTGTCCGAGCTGGCCGGGCGTATCGACATCACCCTGGCCAATCTCTCGATCCTGAAGACCGGCAAGGCGCGCGCCATCCGCTTTTCCACGCTTGATGCAATCTGCCGCGAGCTGCAATGCACACCGGGTGACCTGCTGGGACATGACCCGACACAGGCGCAGGACGCTGACTGAGTGTTTCCCCTTCTCCCTTACCTACTGACGAAACGGACCTGAAATGGAATGGTTGGCTGACCCCTCGATATGGATGGGCCTTGCAACCCTGGTCGTGCTGGAGATCGTTCTCGGCATCGACAACCTGGTGTTCATCGCGATCCTGGCTGACAAACTGCCGCCGCACCAGCGCGACCGCGCGCGGGTGATCGGCCTGGCGCTGGCACTGCTGATGCGGCTGGTGCTGCTGGCGGCGCTGGCCTGGATCATGAAGTTGACCGAGCCGCTGGTCACCTTGTTCGACCACAGCTTCTCCGGGCGTGACCTGATCCTGCTGGGTGGTGGCCTGTTCCTGCTGTTCAAGGGCACCATGGAGCTGCACGAGCGTCTGGAAGGCCGCGAGCACCACGAAGATGGCAAGAAGGTCTACGCCAGCTTCGCGATGGTGGTGGCACAGATCGTGGTGCTCGACGCGGTGTTCTCGCTGGACTCGGTGATCACCGCAGTCGGTATGGTCGACAACCTGGGCGTGATGTACGCCGCGGTGACCATCGCGATGGCGCTGATGCTGGTGGCCAGCAAGCCGCTGACCCGCTTCGTCAACAAGCATCCCACGGTGGTGGTGCTGTGCCTGGGCTTCCTGCTGATGATCGGCTTCAGCCTGGTGGCCGAAGGCCTGGGCTACAAGATTCCGAAGGGATATCTGTACGCGGCCATTGCCTTCTCGATCCTGGTTGAAGCCTTCAACCAGTGGGTGCGCTTCAATCGTGAGCGCAACGAGCGCCGCCAGCCGTTCCGTCAACGTACTGCCGACGCCGTACTGAGGATGCTCGGCGCGCGGCCGGCCAACGGCCATCACGACGAAGAGGCCAGCGAGCAGGTGGATGCTGAAGAGCGCCTGCAGCCGGCCGAGCACGAGATGATCCGCAGCGTGCTGGGCCTGGCTGATCGCCCGGTGTCGAGCGTGATGACCGTGCGTGCCGACGTGCAGTGGATCGACTTGGCACGTGGGCAGGAGGACGTGGTGGCGCGCTTGGTGGCATCGCCGCATACCCGCCTGCTGGTCGGCGACGGTGATCTGGACAGCCTGCGCGGCGTGGTGCAGAGCCGCGACCTTCTGGCCGACCTGCTGCAGGGCAGGCCGCTGCAGCTGGAGGGCAACCTGCGCGAGCCGCAGTACGTGCTGTCCAGCGCCAGCGCACTGCAGGCGCTGGAGCTGATCCGCCAGCACCCGGTGCCGCTTGCGGTGGCGGTGGACGAGTACGGCAGCGTGGAAGGCCTGGTGACCGCCAATGACCTGCTGGCGGCGATTGCCGGTGATCTCGTCGATACCCAGGATGAGCGCTATGGCGTGGAGGCGCAGGGCGAGAACCAGTGGGAGGCCGACGGTGCGCTGACCCTGGACGACCTGCAGCGCCTGGCCGGCGTCTCGCTGCCGCGCAGTGCCGACTACATGACCATCTCCGGTCTGGTGCTGGAGCGTCTGGGGCGCCTGCCGGACATCGGTGACACGGTGGAGATTGCGGATGTACGCATCACCGTACTGGCAATGGAGAAGCGTCGCATCGCCCGCCTGCGGGTGGAACGCATCGGGCTTTCGTAGAGTCGAGCCATGCTCGACTGGCCCTCTGTAGAGTCGAGCCATGCTCGACTGGCCCTCTGTAGAGTCGAGCCATGCTCGACTGCTTCCTGAGCAGCCGGGTACGGGCCCGGCTCTACACAACACTGCCGGCAACCGTCACCATGGCAGGCCCGTTTTCTTTCCAGGATGGTTGCAGTGCTGAGTACGATCGGTTTGTTGATGGGCCTGTACGTGGCCTGGCGCCTGTTCTGGCCGCTGCGCATGCCCGCCGCATTGAAGGTCGTGCTGTCGCTGCTGCTGGTGGGCGTTGCCGTGCAGCTGCGCATCGTCGCCACGTTCTGGGGCACGACGGCGTCGCCCGAGATACCGAAGCTGGCCATCGCCACGCTGGCCACCGGCTCCACCGCGGTGTTGCTGCTGGCGCTGGTGATGCTGGTGCTGGACGCCGGCCTGCTGCTGTCGCGCCTGTTGCGCTGGCCGCGTACTGTATCGGTCCTGCGCGCACCGAAGCTGCGGCCGACGGCAGGTCTGCTGGCCCTGCTCGTGAGCGGTTATGGCGTCAGCCAGGGCATGGCCGTACCCAAGCCCCGGCAGATCGAGGTGAGCATTGCCGGGCTGCCGGCCGCGTTCGACGGCTATCGCGTGCTGCAGTTGACCGACATTCATGCCAGCCGCCTGCTGACCGGCGACTGGGTACGCAGGGTGGTGGACGAGAGCAATGCAATGAAGCCGGACCTGATCGTGATCACCGGCGACCTGATCGATGGCAGTGTCGAGGCCCGGCGCGACGACGCGCGTCCTCTGGTCGATCTGCAGGCACCGGATGGTGTCATCGCCATCACTGGCAACCACGAGTACTACGCGCAGTACCAGGCGTGGATGCAGGCGTTCCGCGCGCTGCACATGCAGGTGCTGGAGAACAGCCACCTGCAGGTGCGGCGCGGCGATGCGGCGCTGACCATCGCCGGCGTCACCGATCCGGTGGCGGCACGCTATGGCCTGCCGTTGCCGGATCTGGAGACCGCGCTGGCCGGTGCCGATCCCGCCGCGCCGGTGATCCTGCTCGATCACCGCCCGCGCAATGCGCGCGAGGCGGCCGCGCGTGGCGTGAAGCTGCAATTGTCCGGGCATACCCACGGCGGGCAGATCATCGGCATGGACCAGCTGGTGAAGCGTGCCAACGGTGGCTATGTCTCCGGCCGCTACGAGGTGGATGGCATGACCCTGTACGTGAGCAATGGTGCAGGCCTGTGGGCCGGATTCCCGGCACGCATCGGCGTGCGTTCGGAAATCACCCTGATCACCCTGCGCCGCGCCCCGTGACCGGAAGTGGGGTCAGATCCCTTTCCCGCAGGGAAGGGGATCTGACCCCTGACAAACCACGTGGAAGGAACCATGTCCCATCCCCGCGCACCGATGGAGCGCCTGATCCGCGCCAATGCCGATGAGATCAACCGGCTCCGCCAGCTGATCCGCGATACCGCTGGCGCGCGCTGGCGTGGCCCGGAAGAAATGCAGCGGCATGCGGCAGCCTGCGCGGAATACAACCAGCGCTATGAACAGCTTGCTTTCCCGGGTGGCTACGCCAACGCGCTGAAGCAACTTGCCGAACACGATCCAAATACGCTGGAAGTCGCGCTGACCTTCCTTGAGGTGCGGCCGTATTTCTTCCGGTCTGGATACATGTGGAAGACGCTGCTGAAGCGCGTGCAACGGGTATCCATGGGAACGAAGCAACACGCACGGCTGCAGAAGATCCTCGATGCCTACGCCGCTTACCGGGCGGGAAGCCGGCATACCGGGTAGCTCCACGCCATGCCTGGAGGTCATGCCGCACCCAGCGCCCCAGCCGGCCCCGGGATCGGCGATCATCTGCAGCGAGTGTTGAAACCAGGGAGCACCACGCAATGCAGGGAACGCATCATTCAATCCGGCGCCCACGCCACGCTGCACTGCTGATCGCCGCGCTGCTGCTGGCGGCCTGCCAGCGCACGCCTGAGCTGCCGGACGAGGCACCCACTGCAGACACGCCGGTTGTCGCGCCAACGGCCGCCATCGATCTCTCCGCGCTGCTGGATGCCCTGCCGACCTGCGCGCTGGACGGCTGGTACATCGATCAGCAAACCGCTCGCCCGGCCCACCCCTGGTTGGCTGCGAACGCACCGAAGCCCTGCAAGGAGGACGAGGAGAACGAGATCGCCACGTTCTGCGTGCAGGGGCAGTGGAAGGGGCTGCCGGTGGAAGAGGTGATCCTGCCGACGATGACGTTCGTCTCGTTCCGTGGGGCCAGGATCGGCCTGCCGCTGGAGAAGGCGCGTTCAATCGCCCGCCAGCACCTGGGGCAGGACTTCCCGGGGGGCGCGGCTTACGAAGCGGGCCGTGAGCCGAAGCTTCTGGCTGACCCGGAGGATGCTCAGCGTTCGTGGTTGCTGTGCAGCACCCCGGAACTGGGCCACGACGTGGACAGCGAAGGGAGCATCAGTTATTCCGGCATGAACCTGCCCTACGACCACGACGGTTGCAGCTACCGCTACAGCCCGGTCGACTTCTGCGATGCGCGGCACCGCGCCGCCATCGAAGGTGCCCTCCAGCACCAGAAACCCAATTTCAACCAGCACTATCTGCTGGTGCAGGTTGATGATCGTCCCGAGTACTTCCAGCGCACGCTGGTGCTGGTCGATACCCGCACGGGCAGGGCGACGCCATTGCCGTTCGATGCCTTCACCGGGCCGGCGGGGAAGGGCGGTGATGCCACCGGCTACGGGACCCTGGAAACGGGCGTGGACCGGCAACAGTTCTGCCTCGATGGCGCGTTGCTGGTCTACCGCGTGTTCGAGGAAGGCCGTTTCTGCTTCGGCTTTGACGGCGAGCGTTTCACCGGCCATGAAACCCAGTACATGCAGGCGACGGACAGCCGATGACCGGTATTTCACCCCGGCCATGCCACCCTGCTTCGAACCTGCGCAACCGGGATCGAGGCTGTTGAAGGCGAATACGCAATGATCGCGGCGCGGCAGCGCTCGATGTGGGTGGCGGGCCTGTCCACGGTGGTGGAGTGGTACGACTTCACCCTGTACCTGTACTTCGCCACGGTCTTGTCGCGCGTGTTCTTCGGCGGTGGCGAGCAGGCGCTGCTGGTCACCCTGGCCGGCTTCGCGGTGTCTTACCTGATGCGCCCGCTGGGCGCACTGTGCTTCGGCCACCTGGGTGACCGGCTGGGCCGGCGCTGGATGTTGCTCGCGTCGATGGCCTTGATGGCAGCGGCGATGCTGGCCACTGCATTGCTGCCGACAGCGGCCACGGCGGGCACTACGGCGGGCGTGCTGCTGTTGGTACTGCGCTGCGTGATGGCGTTTTCGGTGGGCGGCGAGTACACCGGTGTGGTGGCGTATCTGCTGGAAAGCGCGCCGGTGCGGCGACGTGGCCTGGTGACCTCGCTCGCTTCGGCAGCCAGTGAAGTGGGCGCGCTGCTGGCGGTAGCGATCTCCGCGCTGACCGTGGCGCTGCTGCCCATCGCGCAGCTGGACAGCTGGGGCTGGCGCATTCCGTTCTTCGTCGGTGCCGCGCTGGCACTGGTGATCCTGGTCGCGCGCTCGGGCATGCACGAGTCGCCGGAGTTCGAGCGGCAGCGCCGTGAGGGCAGCATTCCGGCTACACCGCTTCGCCACGTACTGCGCAACCATCCGCTGGCGGTGGCACGCACGTTCGCGATCTCGGCGCTGGGCTCGATCACTTATTACGTTGGCATCACCTATGTGCCGGCCTTCCTGCATGCGCAGGGCCATGACGAAGGTGACGCACTGTGGCTGTCGACGATTGCGGCGGTGGCGGTCATCGCGATCACGCCGCTGTGTGGTGCCTTGTCCGACCGCGTCGGGCGGCGGCCGATGCTGCTGGGCCTGACGGTGCTGGCAGCGCTGTTGCCGCTGTCCCTGTTCGCCTGGATGGCACAGGCGCCGCCGCTGGGCATCGCGCTGGCCGCGGTGCTGCTGGCCTGCGTGGCCGGTGGGGTAAGTGCCGTTGCTGCGCCGGCCACGGCCGAACAGTTCCCAGGCGAAGGCCGGGTCAGCGGGCTGGCACTGGGGGTGACCATGGCCACCGCCTTTTTCGGCGGCGCAACACCCTGGCTGGCGCAATGGTGGGTGGAACGCAGCGGCTGGGCAGCGGCACCGGGCGCGATGATCGCGCTGGTGGCGGTGCTGGTGCTGCCGGTGCTGTGGACCCTGCCCGAGACGGTCCCGGGCAGGGCCAAGCGCTAGCGGGTCAGACCTTCAGGGTCTGCTCGATGTCGGCCAGTACGGCGGCCGCATCCACGCCGATGGCAATCGACTGCACCACGTGGCCGTCCCACACGCTGGGGCCGAACGCCAGGCCTTCCGGCTTGGGAATGGTCATGCCGCGGGCGACGCCGTCGGTGGCCACGCGCACGCTGGCGCGCTCGAACTGGAACAGCTCCGGGCGGGTCAGCGCGATGCACGCGCAGCAGTCATGCACGACCATGCCCTTGTGGCCGGCCTGCAGGTAGAAGTCCACGTAATCCTGCGACAGCGCACGCACCAGTTCGGCATCGGCACCGCCGATGGCCGCCAGCTTGTCCAGGCCGTCACGGTCCATTTCCACGCGGGTGGTCACGTCCAGGCCGATCGCGGTGACCGGCCAGCTGGCGGTGAACACCACGTCGGCGGCTTCGGCGTCGCCCCAGATATTGGCCTCGGCGGCCGGGGTGATGTTGCCGTTGACGTGGAAAGCGCCACCCATGATCACCACGCCGCGCACCAGGCCGGCGATGTCCGGGGCCTGCTGCAGGGCCAGGGCCAGGTTGGTCATGCGACCGACCGCGACCAGGGTCACTTCGCCCGGATGTGCGCGGACCAGGTCGATGATCAGCTGGTGGGCCGGGCGCGCATCGGCGGCCACGTCCAGGCTGGCCGGCACCGGGTGGTTGCCCAGGCCGTTGTGGCCATGGATGTGCACCGGCCAGGCTTCCGGGGTGGCTTCCGGCTGCAGCGGGCCGCCGGCACCGCGCGCGACCGGAGCGGCAAAGCCCCAGGCCTGCTTCAGGTACAGCGCATTGTGGGTGGTCGACTCCACCGAGGCGTTGCCGAAGGTGGTGGTGACGCCGATCAGGTCGATCTGGGCGTGCTTGTGCAGGTACAGCAGGGCCAGGGCGTCGTCGACGCCCGGGTCGGTATCGAAAATGACTTTCAGCATGTTGTTGTTCTTCTTCTTCCGTGTGGTGCGGGGGGCGCCAGCGGCCCGGAGGCAGGCCGGCGCGCCCTACATTGTCCCATCTTCATGACAGGCAGGGCCAACATCGGGGTGGAAGGCCATAATGCCTCCAGTCCAGGCACGGAGTCGCCGAATGCTGATCGTTGCCCTTCTGCTGGTCCTGCTGGTGCTGGGCCTGAACGTGGTGGCTACCGTGGTGATCGTCAGGCGCGATGGCCTGTCGGCCGGGGGGCGGGCGGTGCAGCTGCTGCTGGTCTGGCTGCTGCCGCTGGTCGGCGCGATCCTGTGCATGGCGGTGGCCACGGCCGATGGCTCGGGCAGCCGGGGGGATGGCGGCGCAAGCCATGACAGCTCAGGTGGCTATTCCGGTGACAACCACAGCCATCACGGCCACAGCAGCTCCGACTGCAGCAGTGATGGTGGTGGGGGTGACGGCGGCAGCTGCGGTGGCGGCGATTGATGAGACGTCCCAGGGGGCCGGCCAAGGTCACGTCCTGGTAGTGCCGGCCGCTGGCCGGCAACCTCAACAGCTCAGCCGCCGCCTTCGGTCGGCAACGGCGCCGGTACGTTCAGCAGCCCGCCTGCCGCCACATAGGCGGCCAGCGCCTGGCCCTGGCTCAGCAGATGGCGTTCCATGGTGCGTTCGGCAGCCTGCGCGTCGCGGCGGCGGAAGCACTCCATCAACTCGCGGTGTTCGGCCAACGACTGCGCGGTGCGGCCCGGCGTCAACAGCTGGCGGCCACGGTGCATTTTCAGGATGCGGTGCAGGTCGTGGGTGATGCGGATCAGCCACGGGTTGCCCGCGTAGTGCTGCACGGTTTCGTGGATCAGGTAGTTGTTGCGGTAGTACTCGGCGATGTTGCCCTCGGCCGCCGCTGCTTCCATCGCTGCATGCAGGTCTTCCAGCTGCTGCACGCCGGCATCGTCGATGTGCTTCACCGCCTCATGCGCGCAACGGCCTTCCAGCATCGCCATCACCGGGAACAGCTGGTTGAGGTCTTCCAGCGTCAACCGGGTGACCCGGCTGCCACGACCGGCATCGATCTGCACCAGGCCTTCGGCGGCCAGCAGTTTCAGCGCCTCGCGCAGGGGCGTGCGGCTGATGCCCAGTTCTTCGCACAGCGCGGGCTCGTCGATCCATTCTCCCGGCGGCAGCCGGTAATCGTAGATGCGCTCGCGCACGTGTTCGGCCACCTCTTCGTACAGGGGGGCGCGCTTCTTCGGTGACCGCGGGGCAGGGGCAATGGCCATGGTGGAAGTGTACCGCCAGGTAGTGCCGGCCGCTGGCCGGCAACCCATGATCGCTGGATGGCTTCATGAGATTGCCGGCCAGCGGCCGGCACTACCGTTGGGTGGTTACATCCAGCCCGGTACCACGAACACCAGCCAGGCCAGTAGCGGTCCCAGGGCCACCACCAGTCCGCTGTAGACCAGGAAGCGGCGGAACAGGGTCTCGCGTTCTTCCTTCGCGGCCGAGGCCACCACCAGTGCGCCATTGGTCGAGAACGGGCTGACATCGACGATGGTGGATGACACCGCCAGCGCGCAGATCACGCCAGCGGCGCTGAGGTGGCCCTGCATCAGGAACGGCACCGCCAATGGGATCGTCGCGCCGAGTACCGCTGCCGACGAAGCGAATGCGGAGACGATGCCGCCGACGTAGCAGACCAGCAGTGCACCGAGCAGCGGGATGCCGATGTCGGAGACACCGTTGCCGATGAAGTCCACCGCGCCGGCATGTTCCAGCACGCCGATGTAGGTCACCACGCCGCAGATCAACAGCACGGTGGACCAGCTGATGCCATCGACCGCACCCTTCTGGCTTTGTGGCGACAGCAGCGCCAACGCGACCGCCACGGTGATCGAGACCAGGCCGACGTTGAGGTTGTAGATCAGCGCCGCCACGCCCAGGCCGAGCAGGCCGATCAGGGTGAACAACCGCTCGCGGGTGAGGTTCACCGCATCCAGTGCCGCCGGATCATTGCTGAGCGTGCCGCCACCTGCCGCGACCAGCGCGCCATGACCTTCGATCGCGAACTGGCGCGACGAGGCCTGTGGGCCACCGGCCATCGCCAGCTCGGCAGTGCCGAGCATTCCTGCTGCGGTGATCGAGCCACGGCGCAGCAGGGCGATGCCACCAAAGGCGAAGAAGCAGATCGTCGCCATCATGAAGTTGAAGCCCAGACTGGTCAGGAACACCGCCATCTCGGTCACTTCCAGCCCGGCCTTCTGCACCACGCCATTGGTGATGCTGCCGTACACGCTGATCGGCGAGAAGCCGCCCGCCTGCGCGCCATGGATCACCAGCAATCCCATCATCAGCGGATTGATGTTGTACTGCTTGGCGAAGCGCAGCGCGACCGGGCCGATGATCGCGACCGCCGCCGGGCCCAGCGCACCGAACGCGGTGAGGACTGCGGTGATCACGAACATCACCCACGGAATGGCCACGATATGGCCGCGCACCGCTTTCACTGCCCAGTGCACCAGCAGGTCGATGGTGCCGTTCTTCTGCGCGATGGCGAACAGGTAGGTGATGCCGACCAGGGTCAGGAACAGATCGCCTGGAAAGCCGGCCAGGACTTCCTTGCCCCCCATGTCGACCCACAGCCCGCCGATGATGAAGGCCAGCGCGAAGGCGACGGCTCCCATGTTGATCGGCATCGCGGTGGCAACGATGAACATGATCACCAGACCGATGATCGTTGCGATTTGTGGACTCATGCGCCCTCCCAGACACGTGACTCACGTACAGCGCGGATGGAGACCCGCCATCCCGGGGTAAGGCGACGTACGGCGTGTTGCGTGACACGTACTGCTCGAACCCGTTACTGCAGCCGTTCCAGCGCACTGCGGACCCAGCCCGCGGCGCCTTCAAGGCTCTGGAACTCTTCCACCGCGCGCACCTCGCAGCACGGATAGGCCGGCGCGACCATGCGCGCCAGTGCATTGCCCGGGCCCAGCTGCAGGAACACCCGCGCGCCACGCTCGAAGGCCTGGCGCATCACCTGCGCCCATTCGATGGTCTGTGCCAGTTGCGCCGACAGCGTGTGCACCACTGCAGCGCGATCCCGCACCGGGCGGGCATCGACGCCGGCCAGCAGGGGCAGTCGCGGTGCCTGCACCTGCGCAGCGTCCAGTGCGGCGGCAAACGGTGCCACTGCGCTGGCCAGCAACGGCGTGTGCGCGGGGACATGGACCGGCAATGGGCGGATTTCCGCGCCGCACGCCTGCGCGTCTGCCGCCAACGCGTGCAGCGACCGCCATGCACCACCCACGATGAAGTGGTCGTGGCCATTGGCGATCGCGATGAAGGCGCCATGCGTATCGCACAAGCGCTGCGTGGCAATGCGGTCCAGTCCCAGGACTGCCTGGAGCCCGGCATCTTCCGGGGTTGCGGCATCCATCAGGCGCGCGCGCTGCGCGGACAGTGCCAGGCAGGTGGTGGCATCGAAGCTGCCGGCGATGGCATGCGCGGCGAGCTCACCGATGCTGTAGCCCGCGATCACCGTCGGCGTTGGCAAGACGTCGCGCAGGCCCTGCCAATGCGCCAGGCTGGCCGCGCACAGCAGGGGCTGGGCCTGCACATTGTCGAAACGGTCGTCGGCCGCCGCGGCGGCGAATACATCGCGGCCCAGCAGTTCGCCCGTGGCATCGAGCAGCGGCCGCGCGCCGGCAAGGTCGCGCACGCGATCGAACATCGCCGCATGTTGCGCGCCTTGCCCGGGGCAGAGCAGGGCAAGGCTCATGCGCCCTCCTGCTGCAACAGGAACAGGCTGCAGGCAAGCAGGTCGGCGCTGCCGCCGGGGCTCAGGTGACGCGCAACGAAGGCATCGGCAATGTGCTGCAGGCGTGGCTGCCAATCGTGCGCGAAAGCCCCACCTTCGGCCAGGAAGCGGTGGGCCTGCTGCCGCGCCCAGCGCAGGCCTTCCGCACCACCGCGATGCAGCAGGTTGAGGTCGTCGGTGTGGGCGACCAGCTGCATCAGCGTGTGGCACATCGCGGCTTCGCGTGGCAGGCCACTGGCCAGCGCGTGGCGCAGGCTGGGCAGCGCCACCTCGCGCAACAGCGGGTAACCGGCGGCGGCCTGTTCGCGCACGCCTGGCACCTTGTGCAGGGCGCGCGCGCGCTGGCCGGGGCTGCCTGCATCCAGTGGCGCGTGCGCGAAATCCGCAGCCCAACGACGTACCTCCAGGCAGACCTGCTCACCCGTGGCGGCATGGCCCAGGCGGGAGCGGCAGGCCGCGGCGGCCGCTACCAGCAGGCCGAGGCTGAAGATCGCGCCACGATGGGTATTGATCCCGGCGGTCGCGCGCAGCATCGCGGCTTCGGCGGCGATGCCACGTCGGCGCAGGGCACCGAAGTCCGCCCCAGCGGCACCGAGGTGTGCCACGGCAGCGAAATAGTGGCGCAGCGCGAACAGGCTGCGCAGGAACGTGCCGGCGTCCATGTCGTGATGGCTGCCGCGGTTGAAGGGTGTGACCAGCCCGGGCTTGGGTGCCAGTGCCAGTTCCGCATGCAGGCTGGCGACGGCGAGGCGGCCCAGGCGCGCGCTGTCCACGGCAGCTGCCGGCCTGACCGCCGGTTGCACGACGGCGTTCATGCGCTCACCCCGGCGGGGGCGAACAAGCACTCGCGCAGTTCCAGTGCAGCGCCTTCGGGGCGCTTGACCAGTACCTCGCGGCTGCGTCCCGCGTATTCCCGCCAGTTCACGGCGGCGTCGCCGGCCAGGCACAGCTCGCCATCGACCCGCCGGCCGTGTTCGGTCTCCCATGCCTGCAGCCGTGCGACCAGGGCATCGGCCTGTGCGGCGGTGTCGATCCGCCACAGCAGATCGATGTCCGAGCGCGCGTGCACATAGTGCAGGCCCGTGAGGTGCTGCCATGCGAAGGCACCGAATACGCGCGCTGCAGCGATGTCCTGCAGCGCCTGCAGCGGGTGCTGCCAGTCCTGCACAAGGTCGCCTTCCAGCACCGCCTGCAGCGTCGGTGGCGGCGCGGTGCGCAGCACATCGTGTGCCGGCACGCGCAGGGCCAGGCGCAGTTTGCCCTCGGCGGGTGGCAGCGGCACGCCGAGGCGCAGGCGGGGATCGGCATCGTCGGCGGCACGCCGGGCGACGATGGCGGGCAGCCCCTGCGCAAACCAGTCGCCCAAGCGTGGCTCATGCGCGGCGATGTCCGCCTGCCAGCGGGCGTGCGCTGGCAACCAGACCAGCGTATGGCGTGGCAGCCGCTCAGGCATCGCCCTGGCTCACGGCTGCAGCCACGCGTGCGGCCAGCATGCGACCGCCACGTTCGGCACCCTGCACGGCGCGGCGGTCGCCATCGGTGGGCGTACGCAGCGCCTGCAGCAGGTGTGCGGCGAGGTCGCCGCTCCAGATCGAATCCACCGCGCCCATCGCCACGTAGTTTTCCACGCCCGGTGCGAACACCGGCGAGGTCTGGCTCAGCGCCTGCAGTTTCTCCAGCGGCTGCTTGGTCACCCGCGCCATCGCGCGCAGGTCCATCACCCGCACCTGGGCGTCGGGCAGGGCATGGATGTGGTCGGCCATCAGCCCGAACGAGAGGAAGCCACCACTGACCGATTCACCGTAGACCAGCGTGACCAGTCGCGCACCCCGTCGGCGTGCCAGATCCAGCGTCTGCGCCAGGTGCGCGAAACAGCCATTGATGCCGAGCAGTTCGTCGCGGCGCGCCAGGCGCTGGCCGGCGGTGTCGACCAGCATCACGATCGGTCGCCGTGGATGCGCGGCGGTGCTGGCCAGCACCGTTTCGGCCAGCGCCAGTGCGTGGTCCACGCCGACTTCGAGCTTGTCGGCGGTGCCGATCACGGTCACCTCGCCGTCGTCGGTGATGGCGGTTCCGGTCAGTACCGAGTCCTCCACGTCAACGGCGTGGCCACGCGGGAACAGGGCATCGAGCAGCGCGTGCAGCGGAATACTCATGGCAGGCTCCGATCGGCGGTGGCGGCGAGGAAATCGTCGGTGTCCAGCAGCGGCAGCCGCTGGGGTTCGGCGATGCCAAGCAACGCCCAGATCTCAAGACCATCGCGGCACCCGCCCCAGGCCTGCACGCGCGCTTTCAGTGCAGCATGGCGTCCCTGCAGCGCATCCAATGCGGCATCTGTATCGGTGCTGGCCGTGTCCGGCTGCAGCGCATCGAATGCCGCCTGTGCGAACGCCTCGATGGCATCGGGCACCAGCACCTGTGCCTGGTCGATCAGGTAGCGGTGCTTGCCCCCCGTTACGCGCCAGACCAGCGCACGATCGCGGGAATCGAACTCTTCCACGCCACGCACGGTCTCGATCACTTCCGGCCCGGACAGCGACAGCCGGCCTTCCTCGGACATGATCACCGTGCTGCAGCAGCGGGCGACGATGCCCATGCCACCGAATGCGCCGTTGCCGCTGCCGATCAGCGCCACCACGGGGACGCCTGCAGCGCGCGCATGCAGCGTGGCGCGCATGATCTCGGAAATGGCGATCAATCCCGCGTTGGCTTCGTGCAGGCGCACGCCGCCGGTATCGAGCAGCAGCAGTACGCCTTCGGGCCGGGTCGCGGCTGCGCGGCGCAGCAGGCCAGTGAGCTTGGCGCCGTGCACCTCGCCCACGCCCCCGCCCATGAATTCACCCTGCTGTGCGGCCAGCAGTACGCGTTTGCCGCGCAGCGTGGCTTCACCGACGACGATGCCATCGTCGAATGCCGCGGGCTGGTCGAGCTGGGCCAGGTGTGGGCTCATCATCCGCCGTGCCGGGCCGAGGAATTCACGGAACGAACCGGCGTCGGCCAGGCCGGCGATACGCTCGCGCGCGTCGGCTTCGTAGTAGCTGTGGCGCTGCGTCCGGTTCATCGTGGATCTCCAGCAAGCAGCGTTTCCACCGCCTGGTCCAGGCGCAGGCTGACCACCGCCGGCGTGGCGCCGGCATCGTTGATCGAGATGCGTACATCGCGCAGCGGATGGCGCTGTGCGAAATCGCCGATCACCGCTTCCCAGACGCGGCCAAAGCCCTGTGCGGCGGTGATGATGCGCACCGTCATCGCGCCGTCCAGTGCGGCCGGCTCCAGCAGGATTTCCAGGTTGCCCGAGGCCAGTACGCCGACCAGTACCGCATCGCGCGGGAACTGCACCGGGGTGCGTCCTTCGAATCGATAGTCGAGGGTTTCCATGCTCAGCCCCTTACCAGTTGCGGAAGCGCTTGGGTGGGTCGTACAGACCGCCGGACCAGCGCACCAGATCCTTCACCGAACGTGCCGCCAGCAGGTCGCGGCTGGCATCGCGTACGGAGATGCCGAGGTCATCGGGACGGCGGATCACGCCGCGGTCGCGCAGGTTCTCCACCATCGCGCGGTCGCGGCCCAGGCCCACGGCGGTGTAGCCGGACACGCCGCGGATGGCCTGTTCGCGTTCTTCCGGGGTGCGGCACAGCAGCAGGTTGGCGATGCCTTCCTCGGTCAGCACATGGCTGACGTCGTCGCCGTAGATCATCACCGGCGGCAGCGGCATGCCGGCGCGCTCGGCCAGGTCCCAGGCATCGAGGCGATCGACGAAGGCTGGCGCCATGTGCTCGCGGAACGTCTCCACCATCTGCACCACCAGCTTGCGCCCGCGTGGCATGTCACCGGGGCGTGCGGCCTGCTGGCCGGCCTTGATCCAGGCCTCGCTGGCATGGCGGCGGCCACGTGCATCGGAGCCCATGTTCGGTGCGCCACCGAAGCCGGCGATGCGGTCGCGGGTGGCGGTGGAGCTGTTGCCCTGCAGGTCGATCTGCAATGTCGAACCGATGAACATGTCGCAGGCATACAGGCCGGCGGTCTGCGAGAACGCGCGGTTGGAGCGCATCGAGCCGTCGGCACCGGTGAAGAACACATCGCTGCGTGCGGCGATGTACTTCTCCATGCCCAGTTCGGAGCCGAACGAATGCACCGACTTGACGAAGCCCGATTCGATCGCCGGAATCAGCGCGGGGTGTGGATTGAGCGCCCAGTGCTGGCAGATCTTTCCCTTCAAGCCGAGCGATTCGGCGTAGGTCGGCAGCAGCAGTTCGATGGCCGCCGTGTCGAAGCCGATGCCATGGTTGAGGCGGTTCACACCGTACTCGGCGTAGATGCCCTTGATCGCCATCATCGCCATCAGCACCTGGATCTCGGAGATCTGTGCCGGGTCGCGGGTGAACAGCGGTTCGATATGGTTCGGCTTCGGCGCCTGCACCACGAAGTTGACCCAGTCAGCGGGAATGTCGACGCGGGGCAGGGTGTCGACGATCTCGTTGACCTGTGCGATGACGATGCCGCCACCGAACGCGGTGGCTTCGACGATCACCGGGGTGTCTTCGGTGTTCGGGCCGGTGTAGAGATTGCCGTGGCGATCGGCGGCCTGGGCGGCGACCAGCGCCACGCGCGGGGTCAGGTCGATGAAGTAGCGGCCGAACAGTTCCAGGTAGGTGTGGATGGCACCGATCTGGATGCGCCCTTCGGCCACCAGGTTGGCCAACCGCACCGATTGCGGGCCGGAGAACGAGAAGTCCAGTTTCGACGCTATACCGCGTTCGAATACATCCAGGTGCGAGGGCAGCGACAGCACCGACTGCACCATGTGCAGGTCATGCACCCGCGCGGGGTCGAGTCCGGCCAGGGCCTGGGCGAGGAAGTCGGCCTGTTTCTGGTTGTTGCCCTCCAGGCAGACCTTGTCGCCTGGCTCCAGCAGCGCATGCAGCAGCTCGCCCACGTTGGTGGCGGCGACCTCACGTCCCCGGGCCCACGGCGCGGCACGTTCCAGGCGGGCCTGGCGGCTGCGTTCCAACGTATCCCAGCTCGGGTTCATCGACCGGCTTCCGATTGGCGTCGATGTAATTACGGCATAATTACAGATGGGTATGCAACCCGCACTGCAGCAAAAAGAAGGGCCCGCGCGGAGGCGGGCCCATTCAGACTGAAATGGAAGATGACCCGTACCGATCCGGGTAGTGCCGGCCGCTGGCCGGCTCCTCGTCATCGATACATCGAATGGAGCCGGCCAGCGGCCGGCTCTACCGTTTCCGGTTGCTCAGAACTTCCAGCGCAGGCTGGCCGACACGAAGCGTGGTTCGCCGTAGTTGTTGTAGTCCAGGTTGGCCCAGTAGGTCTTGTCCAGCGCGTTGCGCACGCTCAGGGTTGCCGTCCAGTTGTCGCTGATGCGGTAGTTGGCGTTGAACTGCACCAGCGTGTACGCCGGCTGGTTCACCGTCACCGTGCCGCCCAGCGGGTAGGCGATGTTGTAGCCCTGCACCTTGCTCTGCCACTGCACGCCACCGCCAATGCTCAGGCGTTCCAGCGCGCCGCGCAGCTGCAGCTGGGTGTTGAGCTGCAACAGATCCTTCGGCGGGTTGGCGTACAGCAGATCGGTGGCGGCGCGGGTCACCTTGACGTGGGTGTAGCCGGCATTGACCGTCCAGCCCGGCAGGATCTCGCCGTTGACGTCCATTTCCCAGCCGCGCGCCTTGGTGCCGTTGACGCCGATGTAGGCGGAGGTGCCATCGCTCAGCGAACCCTCCGGCACGCCCATGTCACGCACCGCGTAGTTGTCCTGCTTGGCCTCGAACACGGCGGCATTTGCGGTCAGGCGGCCATCGAGCCATTGGGTCTTGATGCCCGCTTCCAGGTTCGAGCCCTGTACCGGTGCCAGCAGGTTCTCGTTGCGGTCCTTGAAGTTCTGCGGATTGAAGATCTCGGTGTAGCTGGCATACGCCGAGACGTTCGGGGTGATGTCGTAGACCAGGCCTACGTACGGGGTGACTTCATCACTCACCTTGTACGCACCGCTGGTGCCGGTATAGGCGCCTGCGGCGTTGTAGGAGCGGCTGAGGGTTTCCCAGCGGCTCAGGCGCGCGCCGGCAATCAGCGACAGCGGATCGGCCAGGCGCAGGCGGGTGGCCAGGTAGACACCACTCTGCGTGGTCTTGGCCACGCGGCGCGCGCCGGTGCGGCGGTAGGTCACCTCGGAGATGTCGCCGTTCCAGTTGTACACGTTGGGGATGTAGTAGCAGCGCTCGCCGCCGCAGCGTGCCCAATCGTTCGGGAAGTTCAGCGCCAGGGTGTTGGTGGTGCCTTCCAGGTCCGACCACTGTGCGCCGAGGGTCACGTCGTGGTCACGGCCGAACAGATCGAAGCTGCCGGTCAGGTAGGCATCGACGTTGCGGCGGGTGTCCTTCGAATCACCGGCGGCAGCACGCAGGAAGATGCCCGAGCCGGTCACCGGGTCCGGGTTGCCGGTGCCGTACAGGCGCACGTTCTGCACGTTGCCGCGGGTGTAGGCGGTGTTGATCTTCAACAGCCAGTTGTCGCCGAAGCGCTGTTCCAGGTTGGCGAAGGCGGTATTGCTCTCGCGCTTCCAGTAGCTCCACTTCGGCGACAGGTTGGTCGAGCGCGGCAGATGCGCGAAATTGCCCTGGTTGTCGAAGAACGGCACGGTGCCCCAGGTCGAGCCGGTGGGGTTGTTGTCCTGGCTCTGGTAACCCAGGGTGATCGTGGTGCTGTCGGTGAGGTCGCCCTCCAGTACCGCCATACCGGCCATCTTGTTCTCGTCGTAGCGGTCGTAATACAGCCCGCGATCGGTATAGGCGGCGACCACGCGGCTGCGGAAGCGACCATCGGCGGTCAGCGGTGCGGTCACGTCGGCCTCCATGCGGCGGTAATCCCAGCTGCCGGCACTGACCGCGAACGACGCATCGAATTCCTTGCCCGGGCGCTTGCGCAGCAGGTTGACGGTGGCCGACGGCACGCCGGCGCCGCTGAGCAGGCCGTTGGCACCGCGGATCACTTCGATGCGGTCGTAGAAAGCGGTGTCGTATTCCTGGTTGGTGGAACCGCTGTAGGTGGGAATGCCATCGACCTGGAAGTCGGTGATGGCGAAGCCGCGTGCGTAGTACAGCGGGCGCTGGGTGTCATAGAAGGACACGCTGACGCCGGTCACGTTGCGCATCACATCGTTGATGCTGAACAGCGATTCGTCCTGCAGGCGCTTCAGGCTGATCGCGGTGGCCGACTGCGGGGTTTCCTGCAGGGTGATCGGCAGACGGGTGGTGCTGGCAGGCGGCGCCGACTGATCGGCACGCACGCTGACCCGGTCCAGGGTCTTGGCATCGGCAGCGCCGTCGGCGGCAGCGAATGCGCTGGGCGCGGCCAGCAGGGTCAGCGACGAAAGCAGGGCAGCCGGCAGCAGCGCGCGGCGGGGCAGGCGGGTAGGGCGGATCAGGGACATGGTGGGCTCGAAGCGTGGAGGCGGGAAGGGCGGCAACAGTCGTCCAGCACCCGGGGCGGCGGCTTCGGGCACAGTCAGGTCCATCTGGGAGAGGCGCGGTCACTGCGCAGGATGCAAATGTAAATAATTCGTAACAACATTACAATTCGCGTCGTTGTGCAGGGGCTTTCCGGCGCAGAGCAGTGGCGGGCCGGGATCGGATCCCGTTGCCGTAGGCAATGGGCTCTGACCCCATCGTCGGCGCACAAGCGCAGGTCAGAGCCCTCCCGTGCGGGGGGGATCCGACCCACCTCGCACAAAAACAAACGGCCACCCGAAGGTGGCCGTCCGTCTGCATCGAAAGGAACGCGCGGACTTACAGCGCCTGCAGTTCCTCGTCGGCATTGCGCTTTTCCTTGGCCGGTGCCGGAACCGCTGCAGGCACCACCGCCGGGGCAGGAGCCGCCGCATTGGCGTCCACCGGCACCTCCAGGTACGGCAGGTGCAGGGTCTGGCTGGTCAGCGTGCGGATCTCGTTGACCAATGCCGCGTTGTCGTTGAGCTTGCGCCCGTACGAGGGCACGATCTCGCGCAGGCGGGTTTCCCAGCCGGCCTTCATCTGGTCCGGGAAGGCCTTGGCCATCAGGTCCAGCATGATCGGCGGCGAGGTCGACGCACCCGGCGAGGCACCGAGCAGGGCGGCGATGGTGTGGTCCTTGTCGGTCACGATCTCGGTACCGAACTGCAGCACCGGGCCCTTCAACGGATCGCGCTTGATGATCTGCACGCGCTGGCCGGCGGTGACCAGCTTCCAGTCGCCCGGCTTGGCATTGGGGAAGTACTTGACCAGTTCGGCCTGGCGATCGGCATCGTTCAGGCGTGCCTGGGCCATCAGGTACTGCACCAGGTCCAGGTTGTCCTTGCCCACTTCCAGCATCGGGCCAACGTTGTTGTGGGTGACCGAGGAGTACAGGTCCCACCACGAGCCGTGCTTGAGGAACTTGGTGCTGTACAGCGCGAACGGCCCGAACAGGACCACCGGCTTGCCGTCCAGCTTGCGCGCATCCAGGTGCGGCACCGACATCGGCGGCGAACCGGTTTCGGCCATGCCGTAGGCCTTCACGCCATGGCGCGAGGTCACGTCCTGGCCCTGGAAGGCGAGGAACTGGCCACCGACCGGGAAGCCGGCGTAGTCCTTCGATTCCGGAATGCCCGACATCTGCAGCAGTTTCAGCGCGGCGCCACCGGCACCGATGAACACGAAGCGGGTGTGGGTGGTGGTCTCGGTGCCGGCCTTGAGGTCCTTCACCGTCACGTTCCAGCTCTTGTCGGCGTTCTGCCGCAGTGCGGTCACTTCATGATTCAGGTGCAGGCTGAAGTTCGGGCTGCGCTGCAGGCCGGTGGTCAGCTGCCGGGTAATCACGCCGAAGTTGACGTCGGTGCCGAGCGGCATCCAGGTCGCGGCGACCTTCTGCTTCGGGTCACGGCCTTCCATCAGCAGGGGGGCCCACTGCTGGATCTGCTTCGGATCCTCGGAGTACTGCATGCCGTAGAACAGCGGGTTCTTCACCAGGGCCTGCTGGCGCTTGTGCAGGTAGGCGATGTTGTCATCACCCCAGACGAAGCTCATGTGCGGGGTCGGGTTGATGAAGTCGCTGGGCTGGCTCAGCCGGCCTTCCTTCACCTGGTGCGACCAGAACTGGCGCGAGACCTCGAACGATTCGGCGATGCCGACCGCGCGCTTGGTCTCGATGCTGCCGTCGGGCAGTTCCGGGGTGTAGTTCAGTTCGGCGAATGCCGAGTGGCCGGTGCCGGCGTTGTTCCAGCCATCGGAGCTTTCACCGGCGACGCCGTCGAGGCGTTCGTAGACCTGGATGTTCCAGTCCGGCTGCAGTTCCTGCAGGTAGGTGGCCAGGGTGATGCTCATGATGCCGGCGCCGACCAGCACAACGTCGACGGGCTTGTCGTTGCTGGCGGCGGGCACCGAGCGCTGAGTCAGTGGCCAGTACAGGAACAGCGCGGCGGCCAGCAACAGCAGCACGAGCAGGGCGAGCAGGGCCTTGCCAAATTTCTTCATGGGGGCGGGATCGTTGGCGGAGGGGAGGAGTTCAGGATGCGCATCAAGCAGGGAAAGGGCGTGAAGAAACAACGCGTTGCGCCATCCTGGCGACGATTCTAACCGGAACCGGTCCTGTTTTTGTGCAATGCATCATCCTGTGGCCGGAGCTGTCCGGGTACACTTGGTGGTTGCTTCCACACAAGACACGGCCATGGAGGGGCCGAATGACGATGTCACGGATGCTGATCGTGGTAGGTGACGCCCTGCAGACGGGCGGTTCGGTGCTTACGGGTTCACCGCACACCGACATCGAAGGCCGTGCAGTGGCACGGGTTGGCGACCGGGTGATCTGCAGTCGCCACGGGCCGGGCTCCATCGTGTCCGGCGACAGCACTCTGGTCATCGACGGCCAGCCGGTGGCCCGCGATGGCGACAAGGCCAGCTGTGGCTGCACGCTGATGGCCGGCAAGCAGCAGCGGGCGCATGTGGCGGGCGGTGGTGGAGGCAGCGGCGGCGGCGCGGCGATGGCTGCGGTGGCCTCGGCGGCCAAGATGCTGCTGAAGAAGCCGCAGCTGCAGACGCCAAGCTTCGCGCCTCCGGGTACCCAGGCACCGCAGTGCTGGGTGAAGGATCATTCCACCCAGGTGTCGCAGTCGCCGGACGGACGCTACTTCGAAGGCTATGCGCCTGATGGCGCCCGGTACGAGTATGAGCTCCACGCCAGCTTCCGCGTCGACGTGCCGCTCAAGAGCGGCGGCGACATCGTAGTGACCAGCCGCTTCCGGGTGACGACCAAAGGGCGCGTCAGTGCCGCCCAGGTGGCAGAGGCGAAGCAGCGCCTGCGCGACGGTATCAAGCGGCACTGGAACAACCAGTTCACCATCACCGTGGCCGATCCCCAGTGCGGCACGCGGACCTTCCCCGTGCGTTATGACATTGATTTCGTCGACAGCGGGCAGGACTATTCGGTGCTGCTGCACGATGTCTACGAACGTGAGATGGTCAGCGACAGCGTCCTCTATGCGTCGGTGGACACGACGCCGTGGACCTATGCGCATGAGTACGGGCACTGCCTGGGGCTGCCGGACGAATACGATGATGCGGCCGTGGCAAACGATGGCATCGTGAAGTTCTTCCTTCCCAGCGGTACGCTGGACACCGAAGAGGTGCATGCGCCGGAATTCCGCGAAGACAGCGACCCGCTGGCGACCATCATGTCCAGCGTGGACTGCAGCGTGACCCGGCCGCGCCACTGTTACAACATCGGACGCGAGGTACAGGAGCTGCTGACCCGCGAGATCGCCCGGGAGATCACATGCACCGTCTCATGATGTCGCTCGCCCTCGTGCTTGCCGCCATGCCTTTCACCGCATCCAGCCAGGAAACGCCCACCATGATCGAACTCCACGTGCGCTGCATCGACAATGCTCCCTGCCATTTCCTCGGCGAGGACATCCGCGTGGAACTGGAACTACGCAATGCCGGCAGCGAGGACGTGCAGGTGCCGGCCGAGTTCTACCGCCGGCGCGGGCCCAGCGTGAAGCTGGTGGACCGCCATTCCGGCAAGGAAACGTCGCTGGCCATCAACCCGCCCGATGCGCGCCTGTTGAAGTCACCGCAGACGCTGCGGCCGGGGCAGTCCTTCCGGTTCCCATGGCGCATCCTGCCGTCGGAAATCAGCGGTTTCGCCCTGCGCCCGATCGATGTGTCGGCGGTGTTCAGCGTCAACCTGACCCCCGGTGTGCGCGGCGGGCAGGCCCGCATCGTCAGCAGCGAGCTGCACATCACCGACCCGGCCGGCAGCACGCCGCGCTGAGTCTGCCAGCTCCGACCTTCGGTATGTTGCTGGTGTTCGACGCGCCAGATCAGGATCGGACAGCAGGCGGTTGAGCCTGGCGGGACGGCATCCGGCCACCTTCATGGCCGGGTGTCAGGGCAGTTCGAGAATCTCATCGCCGGCGTCATCGATCTGCCCGGTCGGGCGCCAGCCCAGCCGGCGGTAGAAGCCGTGCGAGCGCGAACGCGGGTCGGCCGAGCAGGCCAGGAATAAGCGTTGGTGGCCGGCATCGCGGGTCAGGCTGACCACTTCCTGCAGCAGCTGGCGGCCGATGCCGCGGCCTTCGTAGTCCGGCAGCAGGGCCAGCACCAGCACCTCGCCGCTGTCGCGGTCGGCGAAGCAGTAGCCGGCCATGCGCTCGCCTTCCCAGGCGACGCGGCCGATGAAATCACCGGCCGAGATGCCCTCGGCCCACGTCTGAGCGGTGATGCCCAGCTGTGCCAGTTGTGCAGCACTGAAGGCATTCTCGCGGGTACGCCCGCGCAGGTCGATGCAGGCGGCGGCATCGTCGGGGTGGGCATCGCGGACCGAGATGGGCATGCAGGGCATCCTTGCAATGATCGGCCCGCCAGTATCCGCATCACGCATGGACCCGGTGTGGAGGCTTCGTGGAGATTGGATGGAGCAAAAAGGGGACGGAGGGGATTAAGTCGTCTTTGCCTGATATGTCGTTTGGGTCTTAAACGACTTAATCCCCTCCGTCCCCTTTTAGCGGCTTTCGCTCAACGCTTGCGCCGGATCAGCGCCGAGGAGGCGTCCAGCACCGCGCGGGTCAGCAGGGCCATGGTCTGTACGTCGCCCTTCCAGTGCTGCCAGTACAGCGGCACGTCTTCCCACGCGCGCTGGCGCACATAGACCAGGCGGCCGGCGTCCAGATGCCGCTTGACCAGGGGCAGGGGGTTCATGGTCCAGCCCATGCCGCCCAGGTTGGCCTGCACGAACGCGCGGGTGGAGGGAATCCACCAGGTCGGCGCGGTGCTGGGCAGGTCGTCGCCCGCCATCCGTCGGGCGAAGCGCGACTGCATTTCGTCCTTGCGGTTGAACACCAGCACCGGTGCCTGCGCCAGCGCTTGTGCGGTCACACCCTTGGCGAAGTGGCGCTCACGGAACTCGGGGGTACAGGTCGCCGCGTAGCGGATGCTGCCCAGGGCGTGGATCTGGCACCCCTGCACCGGCTCGTCCAGCGTGGTCACCGCGCCCAGCACCGTGCCCTGGCGCAGCAGTTCAACGGTGTGGTCCTGGTCTTCCACGCGCAGGTCCAGCGTGGTGCCGGTGCTCTGCGCGAACTGCGAGGCGGCCTGCGGGAACCAGGTTTCCAGGCTGTCATGGTTCACCGCCACCGGGATGCTGGCCTGCGGCAGGTCTTCGTCAGCCAGGCCCATCCGGTGCAGCGCGTCGTGTTCGAGCAGAGCGGTCTGCTCGGCCAGCTGCACCAGTACCTGGCCCTCGGCGGTCGCGGTGGCCGGGGTGCCGCGCTTGACCAGCAGGCGGCCGACCCGATCCTCCAGCGCCTTGACCCGCTGCGAGATGGCTGACGGCGTGACATTCAGCGACTGTGCGGCGCGGTCGAAGCTGCCTTCGCGGATCACTGCGGCGAGGGCGCGCAGCTGGGCATGGTCGATACGCATCGAATTAAGTTCCGCTAATGTTGGTTTAGGAAGTTTAGCTCGTCTTTTTCATGTTGCGGCGCGACAATGGCGCCTGTTCCGGTGCTGTCCGCCTTCGCGAGGCACCGTCCCCCCAAGCAATACAAGGCAGTGAATCCCATGTTCTCGGTCATCTCCGCCAGCACCGGCCTCGGTGCCTGGTTCTCTGGTGCAGCTACCGGCATCGGCCTGTTCGCCGTGGTCGGCGCCCAGAGCGCCTTCATTCTGCGCCAGGGCATCCTGCGCAAGCACATCGTGCCGGTGGTCGCCACCTGTGCGGCCATCGATGCGATCTTCATCTTTGCCAGCGTGGCCGGCCTGCGCACGCTCACTTCGGCGCTGCCGTGGCTGACCACCGCCGTGCTGTGGACCGGCGTGGCGTTCCTGGCCTGGTACGCAATGAAGTCGGCACGCCGTGCGATCGCCGGTGGCGGCGGCATGGGCGAGGCTGACAGCGACGACGGCAGCCGCCGCGCGGTGCTGATGGCCGCGGTCGGCTTTTCGCTGATCAACCCGCACTTCTGGCTGGACATGATGGTGATCGGCTCCATCGCCGAGAACTTCGGCAACGCCCGCATGGCCTTCGCCGCCGGCGTGGTCACTGCCAGCTGCCTGTGGCTGACCGCGCAGGGCCTGGGTGCACGCCTGCTGGCGCCGCTGTTCACCAAGCCCAGCACCTGGCGCGTGCTCGACGGCACCATCGCCGTGATCCTCAGCATCCTGGCCCTCATGTTGGCGGTGCGCGGGGTCCACTGACCCGGCGCACGCCCCCCGAACCCACGTCCTGACTCTCTCTCCAAGGTAGTGGTAACGACGGCACCGGCAACGGTGCCGTCGTTTTTTCCGCGTTGTCCCGTCTGCCTCTGGCAGGGACTGCAGAAGCCTGCCTAGAATCCGCCATCAGGACAAGGTGTCCGCAGGAGCAGGGGGAAGGATGCGCAGGACGATACTGGCGGCCGCATTGGCCGCCCTGGGGTGCGTTGCGATCGGCGGCGCGGGTGCGGTGGACCTGTCGCAGTACGTGCGGCAGGAAGCCTTCACCGACATCAAGATTTCACCGACGGGCGAGTACGTGGCGGCGACCGTGCCGCTGGAGGATGCCACCGCGATCGTGGTGCTGCGTCTCAAGGACAAACAGATGGTCGGCAATTTCCGGCCACCGGACAAGAATCATGCCTACGAGTTCGATTGGGTCAGTGACGAGCGACTGCTGATCGGGCTGGCCCAGAAATGGGGCTCGCTCGACCAGCCCAATCCCACCGGCGAGCTCTATGCGATCAATGCCAATGGCAACCGCGGCGAGCTGCTGGTGGGCTACCGGGTGGAAAGCAAGGGGCCGGGCACGCGGATCCAACCGAAGAAGGTGGAGGCCGTTGCCGCGTTCCTGGCCGATGACCTGCCAGATGATGAGCGCAACGTGCTGGTCACTGTCTGGCCACTGTCGGAAGATCCATTCACCCGCGTCGATCGCATGGATGTGACCAGCGGGCGTCGCTCGCGGGTCGCGTCTTCACCGGTAAGGCGCGGCGAGTTCACCACCGACGGTGCGGGCGAGGTCCGCTTCGTGCATGGCGCCGGCAGTGACAACGTCAACAAGCTCTACTTCCGTGAACGTTCCGGCGACAACTGGAAGCTGATCAACGACGAAGCCGTCAGCAAGCGCATCGAAACCGCCATCGGCTTCTCCGCTGATGGCAGCGTGGCCTATCTCAATGCCGAGCAGGCACAGGGCCCCAATGCGATCATCAGCTGGAATCCGCAGACCGGCGAGCGCGCGACGCTGTTGCGTGACGAGATGGTCAATCCGTACCGGATCATCCATCGGCCCGGGACCCACGTGCCGGTCGGTGCGTTGTATCTGGGCGATACGCCGCGCACCCGCTTCTTCGACGAGAAGTCGCCGGAGGCGCGCTTGTACCGCAGCCTGGAGGCGGCATTCGGCGGCGCGGTCTACATCACCTCCAGCACCCGCGATGGGCGTGTCGTGCTGGTGGAAACCTGGTCAGGCACCAATCCGGGCGATTTCTACGTGTATGACACAGTCGCGCGCAAGGCCGACCACCTGATCAGCCGCAGTGAGTGGATCGACGTGGACCGCAGCGCCAGCGTGCGGTCGATTGCCTTGAAGGCCCGCGACGGCCTGCCGTTGCACGGCTTCCTGACCCTGCCGGCCGGCAGCGACGGGCGCAACCTGCCGATGGTGGTGATGCCGCATGGTGGCCCGTTCGACATCTTCGATTCCGGCCAGTACGACCGCGAAACGCAGATGCTGGCCGCCGCCGGTTATGCCGTGCTGCAGGTCAACTTCCGCGGGTCAGGCAACTACGGCCGGGCCCACACCCAGGCCGGTGCGCAGCAGTGGGGGGCGGCGATGCAGGACGACGTCACCGATGCCACCCGCTGGGCGATCAGCGAAGGCATCGCCGACGGCCGTCGCATCTGCATCTACGGCGCCAGCTACGGGGCCTACTCGGCGATGATGGGCGCTGCCCGCGAACCGGGGCTGTACCAGTGCGCGGCCGGTTATGTCGGCGTCTACGACCTGCCGATGATGTATACCCGCGGTGACATCCAGGACCGCGGTTCAGGCGTGACCTACCTGCGCGAATGGCTGGGGGACCCGGCCAAACTGGGCGCGGTGTCGCCGGTGAACCTGGCCGAGCGGATAAAGGTGCCGGTGTTCCTCGCGGCCGGTGGCGAAGACAAGCGCGCGCCGATCCAGCACACGGAGCGCATGGAAGCGGCGCTCAAGCGTGCCGGCACGCCGGTGGAAAGCCTGTACTACAAGACCGAAGGCCACGGCTTCTACACCGAGGCCCATCGCAGCGAGTACTACGGCAAGCTGTTGGCCTTCCTGTCACGCAGCCTGGGCGGCAAGACCGCAACGACTGCACCTGCGGCCGGCAAGGACAAGGCGCCGTAAGCTGACAGGGCGGCGGATGATCGGTCCGCCGCCCTGGATTTCCACACGTGGGGGCTTACTTCACCCCGTGCATCATCTTCTTCAGCAGCGGCGCGGCGATGAAGGCGGCCAGCGCACATCCCAGGCCGATCCACATCAGCAGCCAGAACAGGTGCGCATAGGCGCCGGCGGCGGCCACCATGTCCAGCGATTCGCCTTCCGGCACCTCGATTGCCGCCAGCTTGCCGAACAGCGCGGCCAGCGTTTCCGAGAACGCGGTGGCCAGGAACCAGGTGCCCATCATCAGGCTCATCACCCGCGGCACGGCCAACTGGGTCACCGCCGACAGGCCGACCGGCGACAGGCACATCTCACCGCTGGCCAGCAGGAAGTAGGCCAGTACCAGCCACCACACGCTGGCCATCTCGCCAGTGGCGCCAACCTGTTGCGCGGCCAGCGCCAGCGGCACGAACGAGAGCGCGCCGATCACCAGGCCCCAGGCCGACTTCACCGGCTTGCCCGGCTCCCAGCCGCGGCGGTCCATCCACGTCCACAGTGCGGCGAAGGCCGGCGCCAGCAGCACCAGGAACAGGCCGCCGAGGTAGGTCAGCGAGCCGGCGGTCTGCGGAATCACCAGGCAGTCGCGCACCAGCAGCACCAGCATCAGAACGACAATGGCGGCGAAGAACGTGCGCGGCGCGGCCGAACCCGGGCGCCGCTCGGACAGGCGCGCGCTGACCACGAAGCCCAGCGGTGCCAGCAGCAGCGAGATGATCGACCACGGCAACGGGGTACCGCCGGTGATCACCAGCGAGGGCACGATGTCCTTGGTCAGCAGGCGGTCGGTGAAGGTCACCCACGAGCCGTACGACTGCTCGTACATCGTGAAGAACACCAGGGCCATGAAGATCAGCACCATCAGTGCGATCATCTGCTGGCGCTGCACCGGCGTGCACTTGCTGCCGGTGAACCAGGCAAACCAGACCAGCACGCCACCAAGCACCACCAGCATCAGCATCAGCGCCAGGCTGATTTCACCACCCAGCGCGAACGCGCCGTTGCCGGCCGCCCACATCAGCCACGCCACCGGCAACACACCGAGCACCGCGCACAGATAGATGAGCCATTCGCGCGGCAGGCCCAGCACCTTCTGCTTCAGCGCGGCCGGTTGCGGCGGCTCGGCGTGGCCCTGCAGGTACTTCTGGCCCCACAGGAACATCGCCAGGCCGGCCAGCATGCCGATGCCGGCCGCACCGAAACCGTACTTCCAGCCATAGGCCTCGCCGAGGAAACCGCACACCAGCGAGGAGAACAGCGCGCCCAGGTTGATGCCGGCGTAGAACAGCGAGAAGCCCGAATCGCGGCGCGGATCGTCCTTGGCGTACAGCTTGCCGACGATGGTGGAAATGTTCGGCTTCAGGAAGCCGACACCCATGATGATCAGCGCCAGCGACAGGTAGGTCACCGCCAGCGCCGAGGTGTCGCGCACCACTTCGCCGTTCACCCGATACGCGGCGTGGCCCTCGAAGGCCATGCCAAGGTGGCCGAGCACCAGCAGGATGCCGCCGAACAGCACCGCCCGGCGCATGCCCAGCCAGCGGTCGGCCAGCATGCCGCCGAACACCGGGATGCAGTACACCAGGCCGCCATAGGCACCGAGCAGGTCCAGGCCGGCCTTGTCGCCGAACAGGTGGTACTTGGTCAGGTACAGCAGCAGCAGCGCCTTCATGCCATAGAAGGAGAAGCGCTCCCACATTTCGGTGAAGAAGCAGACGTAGACGCCCTTGGGATGGCCCAGGAAGTCGTCGGAGGCGGTAGCGGCAACGGTCATCGACGGCGGGGACAGCGGAAAGGGCGCGATTATAGAAGGGCAGGGGCCGGATCACGGCGCTTATGACAAATACGACTTAATCCCCTCCGTCCCCTTTTTGCGGCAGGCGCTGCGCGGCTTTGCGGGATCGGCCGGTTGGCCTTGCCGCACCGGTCGGGCGGCCGGGTGGGCCTGCGCCGGCGGTGACCATGCGCACTGGACTTGCCGCCCCCTGAACGCTAGCGTGATCGGGATTTTTTGCCAGCAGGGGCTTCCATGAACCACGACGCTGCGCCCAAGCAGCTCACCTTCCGCGCAGTGGCCCTGGCCATCGTGCTGGCGGTGGTGCTGTCGGCCGCAAACGCCTACCTCGGTCTGTTCGCAGGCCTGACCATCGCCACCGCCATTCCCGCTGCGGTGATTTCCATGGGCGTGCTGCGCCTGCTGGGCGGTGGCTCCATCCTTGAAAACAACATCGTGCAGACCGGCGCCTCGGCCGGTTCGTCGATCGCCGCCGGTGTGATCTTCACCATCCCGGCGCTGGTGATCATGGGCTACTGGCCGGACTTCAAGTACTGGTGGGTGCTGGGCATCGCCGGTCTGGGTGGCCTGCTGGGCGTGCTGTTCTCGGTGCCGCTGCGCCGTTCGATGATCGTTGAAGATCCGCTGCCGTTCCCGGAAGGCAAGGCAGCAGCCGAAGTGCTCAAGGCCGGTGAGAACCCGGGCCCGGGCCTGAAGATCCTCGGCCTGTCGGCGGTGATCGGTGCCTTCGTCAAGCTGGCCGCGGAAAGCGGCATGCGCCTGATCCCGGACGCCTGGGCCACCTCGGCCTACGTCGGCAGCTCCAAGGTCACCGCCTTCATCGGCACCAACCTGTCGCCGGCGCTGCTGGGCGTGGGCTACATCGTCGGCCTCAATGTCGGCATCGTGGTGGTGTCCGGTTCGATCCTGACCTGGCACATCGCCATTCCGATCTACCAGGCGTTCTTCATGAACACCGATCCGGCACTGGCGGCGTCGGTTGCTGCGGCTTCTTCCACCGAGGCGGCGTTCGCCATCTGGGGCGCGAAGATGCGCTACCTGGGCGTCGGCGCGATGCTGATCGGCGGCATCTGGACCCTGATCTCGCTGCGCAAGTCGCTGCTGAACGGCGTCAAGAGCGGCTTCGCTGCCGCCCGCAAGAGTGGTGGCCCGGTGCTGGCGCACACCGAGCGCGACCTGCCGATGAAGTGGATGCTGGTCGCCCTGGTGGTCTTCGTGCTGCCGCTGCTGGCGCTGTACCAGGCCATCGTCGGCCAGTGGCACGTGTCGATCCCGATGACCCTCATCATGATCGTCGCCGGCTTCCTGTTCGTGTCGGTCTCGGCCTACCTGGCCGGCCTGATCGGCTCGTCCAACAACCCCGTTTCGGGCATCACCATCTCCACCATCCTGTTCGCGTCGGCCGTGCTGGTCGTGCTGCTGGGCGCCGACGGCCTGAAGCCGGTGGGCGCCGGCGGTGCGCCGCTGGGTGCGGTGGCCGCGATCATGATCGGTGCGGTGGTGTGCTGCGCCGCCGCGGTCGGTGGCGACAACCTGCAGGACCTCAAGGCCGGCTACATCGTTGGTGCCACCCCGTGGAAGCAGCAGCTGATGCTGGGCATCGGTGCGTTCTCGTGCGCGCTGATCATGGCCCCGGTGCTGAACCTGCTGGCTACCGCCTACGGCATCGGCGTGAAGTCCGAGCTGCACCCGAACGCGCTGGCCGCGCCGCAGGCCAACCTGATGGCCTCGGTGGCCAAGGGCCTGTTCGGTGGCGAACTGCCGTGGACCTTCATCGGCATCGGTGCCGTGGTCGGTGCGGCCATCATCGCCTTCGACAGCTGGCTGAAGTCGCGCAACGCCCGCTTCCGCGTGCCGGTGCTGGCCGCCGCCATCGGCATCTACCTGCCGCTGGAACTGATGGTGCCGATCTTCCTCGGCGGCCTGATCGCTTACCTGGTCGAGCGCTTCCACAAGGTGCGTGCCGATGACGAAGAAGGCCGTGACCGCGTGCACAAGCCGGGCGTGCTGTTTGCTGCCGGCCTGATCACCGGTGAGGCGCTGATGGGCATCGCCATCGCGATTCCGATCGTGGTCAGCAGCCGCGCCGATGTGCTGGCCGTGCCGTTCCACCTGCCGGGCGCACAGTGGATCGGCCTGGCCGTGCTGTTCCTGGTCGGCTGGCTGATCTACCGCACCGGCAAGCGCGCCGTGGCGTGATGCACGGGGTCGGATCCCTTCCCGCAGGGAAGGGCTCTGACCCGGTAGTGCCGGCCGCTGGCCGGCAACCAGACAGATTGCCGGCCAGCGGCCGGCACTACCGCAAACCGCGCTACGGCGCGGTTTGCCTTTTCTGGCGAAGGCATCGACCCGTCCCCGGCCATGACCGATGGCCTTGGCAGCCCCGGCCGCACGGGCCTACCATCGGTTTTTTGCCGTCCTGCGGAGACCCCGATGAAACTGCGTCATGCCCTGCTGCCACTGAGCCTGCTGGCTGCCCTGCCCAGCGTTGCCGCTGCCCGTGGCCTGGAAGTCCGCGACATGGTGGCCATGGATCGCGTCTCCGCGCCGGTACTGACCGCCGATGGTGGCACCGTGGTGTTCGCCAAGCGCAGCGTGGATGCCAACCTGAAGGCCTCCACCGCACTGTTCGCGCGCAACCTGCGCACGCGTGACGCGGCCCCGCCGAAGCAGATCACCCCGGCTGGCTGGAGCGTCAATTCCGCGTCGCTGTCGGCCGATGGCCAGACCGTGTATTTCCTCAGCGCCAAGAACGGCAGCCAGCAGCTGTACGCGCAGCCGATCAACGGCGGCACCCCGCGCCAGCTGACCGACTTCCCGGTGGACGTGGACAGCTACCACGTGTCGCCGCAGGACGACCGCGTGCTGTTCAGCGCCGGCGTGTTCCAGGCCTGTGCCTCGGACCTGGCCTGCACCGAGAAGAAGCTCAAGGACGTCGCCGGTGCCAAGGCCAGCGGCAAGGTCTTCGATTCGCTGTTCGTGCGCCACTGGGATACCTGGAACGACGGCCGCCGCAACACCCTGTTCGTGGCACCGCTGCCGGCAGCCAAGGCCGGTGCGGTCAAGGGCGCCTCGGCGCTGAGCGCGACCATCGACGGTGATGCGCCGTCAAAGCCGTTCGGTGGCAACGATGATTTCGCGTGGTCGCCGGATGGCGCCAGCGTGGTCGCCAGCATCCGCGTGGCCGGCAAGCAGGAGCCGTGGTCGACCAACTTCGACCTGTACCGCTTCGACGCGGCCGGCAAGCAGGCGCCGGTCAACCTGACCGCCTCCAACCCGGCCTGGGATGCTGGCCCGGTGTTCAGTGCCGACGGCAAGACCCTGTTCTACCGCGCGATGAAGCGCCCGGGCTTCGAGGCCGACCGCTTCGGCCTGATGGCGATGGACCTGGCCAGCGGCAAGACCCGCGAGATCGCGCCGCAGTGGGATCGCTCGGCCGGCGGCATCACCCTGTCCGCCGACGGCGCCAGCATCTACACCACTGCCGATGACCTCGGCGAGCACCCGCTGTTCCAGATCGACGTGGCCAGTGGCAAGGCCACCAAGCTGATCGGCGACGGCAGCGTGACCTCGGTCGACGTGGCCGGCAACAGCGTGGCGATCACCCGCAACAGCCTGAAGAGCAACGACCAGGTGCTGGTCGGCCTGCTGCCGGCCGCAGGCGAAGCCATCGGCGAGCTGCGCGCGCTGACCCCGGCCGCAGGCGACGTGCTGAAGGACGTCAGCTTCGGTGAGTACGAACAGTTCGAGTTCAAGGGCTGGAACAACGACACCGTGCATGGCTACGTGGTCAAGCCGCACAACTACCAGGAAGGCAAGTCGTACCCGGTCGCGTTCCTGATCCACGGCGGCCCGCAGGGCAGCTTCGGCAACGGCTGGAGCTATCGCTGGAACCCGCAGACCTATGCGGGCCAGGGCTACGCCGTGGTGATGATCGACTTCCATGGTTCCACCGGCTACGGCCAGGCCTTCACCGATGCGATCAGCCAGCACTGGGGCGACCGCCCGCTGGAAGACCTGCAGAAGGGCTGGGATGCGGCGCTGAAGAAGTATTCCTTCCTAAACGGTGACAAGGCCTGTGCGCTGGGTGCCAGCTACGGCGGCTTCATGGTCAACTGGATCGCCGGCAACTGGAACAGCCCGTTCAAGTGCCTGGTCAACCACGACGGCGTGTTCGACCAGCGCATGATGGGCTACGCCACCGAAGAACTGTGGTTCACCGAGTGGGAGCAGGGCGGTACCCCGTACCAGAAGGCCGCGAACTACGAGAAGTTCAACCCGGTCAACCACGTGGCGGACTGGAAGAAGCCGATCCTGGTCATCCATGGCCAGCAGGACTTCCGCATCCCGGTCGAGCAGGGCCTGGCCGCGTTCACCGCCGCCCAGCGCCAGGGCATCGAATCGAAGTTCCTGTACTTCCCGGATGAAAACCACTGGGTGCTGAAGCCGAACAACAGCATCCTGTGGCATGACACCGTCAATGCCTGGCTGAAGCAGCACATCGGCAACTGATGAGTACAGCGCCGCCCTTCGGGGCGGCGCTTTTGCTTACGGGTAGTGCCGGCCGCTGGCCGGCAACCACATGCTGCTTCCACCCATACCGGATTGCCGGCCAGCGGCCGGCACTGCCAGGAGCGCCCGCATGATCCAGAACGACATCGTCGTCTTCGGTTTGATCGCCGCCACCCTGGGCGCCGTGTTCTGGACCGCTTCCCGCGAGCAGGGCCTGTGGAAACGCTTCTACACGTTCGTGCCGGCACTGCTGCTGTGCTACCTGATTCCCGGCATCTACAACACCGCCGGCCTGATCGACGGGCAGAACACCAAACTCTACAACCCGATCGCGCGCGACATCCTGCTGCCTGCGGCGCTGATCCTGCTGACGCTTGCGGTGGACATCAAGGGCATCCTGCGGCTCGGCCCGAAACTGGTGCTCATGTACCTGGGCGCCTCGGCCAGCATCATGCTCGGCGCGGTAGTGGCCTTCCTGCTGATGCGCGCCGTGCATCCGGAAACCGTGGCCGGTGACACCTGGGCCGGCATGGCGGCGCTGGCCGGCAGCTGGATCGGCGGCGGTGCCAACATGCTGGCGATGCGCGAAGTGTTCGACGTCAACGCGACCACGTTCGGCCAGTTCGCGGTGGTCGATGTCGGTGTCGGTTACGTGTGGATGGCGGCGCTGATCTTTCTTGCTGGTCGTGCGGCGAAGATCGACGCGCGCAGTGGCGCCGATACCTCGGCCATCGATGAGCTGAAGGAGCGCATCGCGCGCTTCCAGGCCGAGCACGAGCGCATTCCCAGCCTCACCGACCTGATGCTGATCGTGGCGGTGGCCTTCGGCGGCGTCGGCCTGTCGCATGCGATTGGCGCGCCGCTGGCGGCCTGGTTCAAGACCAACGTCGGCTGGGCCTCGCAGTTCAGCCTGGATGCGCCGTTCGTGTGGGTGGTGGTGTTGTCGACCACCTTGGGCCTGAGCCTGAGCTTCACCCGTGCCCGCAACCTGGAAGGCGCGGGCGCATCGCGCCTGGGCTCGCTGCTGTTGTACTTCCTGATCGCCTGCATCGGCATGCAGATGGATCTGCTGGCGCTGCTGGACCGCCCATGGCTGTTCCTGCTCGGCCTGATCTGGATTGCCGTGCACATCGTGCTGCTGTGGTGCCTGGGCAAGCTGCTGAAGGTGCCGTTCTTCTACTTCGCCATCGGATCGCAGTCGAACATCGGTGGCCCGGCTTCGGCGCCGGTGGTGGCTGCAGCGTTCCATCCGGCGCTGGCGCCGGTGGGCGTGTTGCTGGGCACGATGGGCTACGCCACGGGAACCTACCTGGCCTACGTCGTCGGCATCACCCTGCGCGCGCTGGCAGGGCAGGGGTGATGGGTATTGGGGTCAGATCCCTTTTGCGCAGCAAAAGGGATCTGACCCCGGTTCACGGTGGATCACGCCACCGGCAACCCGCGTTCGATCAACCACGCCTTCGCGTCTTCGGCGTCCTGCTCGAACCGCGCCGAGTGAAAAGAGGGGCGCCGCAGGGTCCGGCGCGTCGCCACGCGCCCGTGGCCAACCGCGCCCGCGGCTTTACGCCACCGGCAACCCGCGTTCGATCAACCACGCCTTCGCGTCTTCGGCGTCCTGCTCGAACCACGCCTGCGTAGACCCCAGCCGATACGTATACCCCCAGGCATCCATGTCAGCCATCAGCCGCTGGCTGCCGACACCAGCCAGCTGTCCGGCCAGCACGATCTGCAGATAGCAGGTGGCGTCTTCCTCGGCCACCGAGTCGGTGGCGTCGGTATGCACCTGCGCACGCCGTTCCGGCGGCAGCACGATCAGATGGCAGGCTTCGTGCAGCATCGAGTGCACGGGCGTGTCATCGCGCACGTACACGTTGCTGGCGATGATGCCGGCCTCGGGCTCGCCCCAGTAGCTGCCGGGAATCGGTTCACCGGCCGCCACGTGGTGCAGCTGCAGGCCATGCGCGGCGAGCAGGCACTGCGCATCGGCGAAGGCGATGTCGCCCACGCAGGTGATGTCCACGGCGGTTGTCGTATCGGTCATGCGGGTCAGGCAGCCCCGCCCGTGCAGGCACGGGCGGGGCAGAGCATCAGGGTTTGTCCGGGCCTTCAGGCAGCGCCACGGAGATGTCCAGCACATCGTGCTGGCCATCCTTCACCAGGTCGACCTTCACTGCATCGACGTCGATGTTCACGTACTTCTTGATCACTTCCAGCAGCTCGCGCTGCAGCAGCGGCAGGTAATCGGGGCCGCCGCGGTTGCTGCGCTCCTGCGCGATGATGATCTGCAGGCGGTTCTTGGCGGTTTCGGCGGTGGTCTTCTTCGCTTTGAGGAAATCAAACAGGCCCATGCTTACCCTCCGAACAGCTTGCTGAAGAAGCCCTTCTTCTCGACGTTGGTGAAGCGCATCGGGCGTTCTTCGCCGAGGATGCGCGCGACGGCGTCGTCATAGGCCTGGCCGGCTGCGGACTCGACATCCAGGATGACCGGCTCGCCCTTGTTGGAGGCGTTGAGCACGTCACCCGACTCGGGGATCACGCCGATCGCCTTCAGGCCGAGCACTTCCTCGACGTCGGCGATGCTGAGCATCTCGCCGCTTTCCACGCGCAGCGGGGTGTAGCGGGTCAGCAGCAGGAAGGCCGGCACGTCCTGGCCGGACTCGGCCTTGTGGGTCTTGGAGTCGAGCAGGCCGATGATGCGGTCCGAGTCGCGCACCGACGACACTTCCGGGTTCACCACCACCACGGCGCGGTCGGCGAAGTACATCGCCAGGAAGGCGCCCTTCTCGATGCCGGCCGGGGAGTCGCAGATGATGTAATCGAAGCCGTCGGCGGCCAGGTCCTTCAGGACCTTGCCCACGCCTTCCTGGGTCAGTGCGTCCTTGTCGCGGGTCTGCGAGGCGGCCAGCACGTACAGGTTCTCGAAGCGCTTGTCCTTGATCAGGGCCTGCTTGAGGGTCGCTTCGCCGTGCACGACGTTGACGAAGTCGTACACCACGCGGCGTTCGCAGCCCATGATCAGATCGAGGTTGCGCAGGCCGACGTCGAAGTCGATCACCGCCACCTTCTTGCCGCGCCGTGCCAGGCCGCAGGCCAGGCTCGCGCTGGAAGTGGTCTTGCCGACGCCGCCCTTGCCGGAGGTGACTACGATGATTTCAGCCAAAGGACTTCTCCTGATGATTCTGTTTGGGTGCTGCGTCAGTCCAGCGCAGCGATCTTGATCTGGTCCTGTTCCAGCCACACCTGCACGGCTTTGCCGCGCAGGTTGTCCGGGACATCGTCCAGTACCTTGTAATGGCCTGCAATGGCGACCAGTTCCGCATGGAAATCACGGCAGAAGATGCGTGCCGCGGTGTTGCCCTGGGCCCCTGCCAGCGCGCGGCCGCGCAGGGTGCCGTAGATATGGATGCTGCCATCGGCAATGACTTCGGCGCCGGCGCCGACGGTGGCCATCACGGTCAGGTCGCAGTTCTCCGCGTACAGCTGCTGGCCTGAACGCACGTTGCCCAGCTGCATGCGGCCCGGCTGCGGGGCGGCGGCGTCGGCGACCTTTGCCACGGGCGCGGCGGGGGCCGGTTTCGGCTCGGCACGCACGACGCGGCGCGGTTCCGCTGCCGGCGGTGGCGGGGCCGGTTCGGCCTCTGCACGCTCGTACTGGGCGCGGAACTTGGCCAGCAGCGGAAGGCCGAGCTGCTGCGAGAGCAGATCGACCGCGCTGGTGCCGTAGGCCAGTGCCACCGGCAACACGCCGGCGCTGCGCAGGCCATCGACCAGCGCCTGTGCGGTGGCCACGTCCGGCACCTGGCTCAGGCCGCCGAAGTCGAGGATCACTGCCGCGCGGCCGAACAGTTTCGGTGCGCGGGTCACGCGCTCGTGCATTTCCTGCACGAGACGCTCGACATCAAGGGTACGGATGCGCAGGTTGGCGATGCCTACCTGGCCGATCTTCAGTTCACCGGCCTGTTCGTAATCGAAATTCACCGCCACGCTCAGGTCCCCGTCGGTCGCTGTGCCTGCGCCGGCAGTTGCCGGGCGCGTGTCCACGCCACATCCGGCAGCTTGCCACGATAGGTCTCCTGGACCCACGGGTAGCTGCACAGTTCCTTGGCCAGCATGCTGGCACGCACGTCAACCTGGGCCATGGTGTTCTGGCCCAGCTCGCGGAAGCCGAAGCTGCCGTGGAAGAGCAGGGCGGCATCGGCGCCATGGTCGAGGAAGACCTCGCAGGTCATCTGCGGGTAGCGCAGCTCGGCGAAGCTCTGTGCGTCGGCATAGAACGCACGGCCGACGCCACCGCCACGCCGGCGGCTGGCGACCACGATGCGGTCGATATAGAAGAACGGGGTGTCCAGCTGCTGCTTGAACCAGGCGAAATTGCTGCTGTCGTGCTGGCTGTCGCTGCCGAAGCCGATCAGGAATCCGGCCAGGTTGCCGTCGCGCTCGGCGACGCGGAAGTACTCAGCGGTTTCGTAGAACAGGCGCAGGCGGGCCGCATCCAGGGGAAGGATGGCCAGGCCAGCGTTGTTGTTCAAAGCCAGGACGGAATCGAGCTCGTGCTCGCGCACGTCGCGGATGACAATCGACATTGTGACTCCGTGGGGTAACGCGGTTGGTCCATCAAAGGACCCTGCGCACGATTATTGCATGCCCGGGGTGGGCTGCGGCATGAACAGGCGACCGGGCAGGCATGACTTCCGTGGGGTGCGGTACGCGGGCGTGGCCCGTAGAGTGCTGGCATGTTGGGAGTCCTCAGCCATACCCGTGTCCTCCGCCTGGCCGGCCTGTTCACCTGGGTCATGGTCGGCCTGCCGCTGGCGTACTCGCAGTTCGAGAACCTGCACAGCCGCAACGACATGGGCGGCTGGGCGATCCTGCTGTTCGTCGCCTACCTGTCCTTCGGCACCGCCTATTACTGGCTGACCCGCATCCTGCGCAGCGACAGCCACACCAGCTGGCTGGACCGCGGCCTGTTGCTGCTGCTGACGATCTCGGCGCTGGGGGTCAGCTTCCTCAGCGGCTCGGGCCTGGGCAGCATCCTGATGATGGTCGCCGCGGGGGTCATCCCGTGGATGCTGTCGATACGACTGGGCGTGCTGTGGCTGCTGGTCAGCCAGCTGGCGGTGGCACCGGTCTACTACATGCTGCTGCGCTTCCCGCTGTTCGAAGCGGTGATGCAGTCGCTGCTGTACGGCGGCTTTTCCATGTTCATCTTCGTGACCAGCCTGGTCGCCCGCCAGCAGACCGAGGCCCGCGACGAGCAGCGCCGGCTCAATTCGGAGCTGCGCGCCACCCGGGCCCTGCTGGCCGAGAGCGCCCGGGTCAACGAGCGCACCCGCATCTCGCGCGAGCTGCATGACCTGCTCGGCCACCAGTTGACCGCGCTGACCCTGAACCTGGAAGTGGCCAGCCACCTGGCCGAGGGCCAGGCCCTGGAGCATGTAAAGCGTTCGCATGGCCTGGCCAAGCTGCTGCTGGGCAACGTGCGCGAGGTGGTCAGCCAGCTGCGCGAGACCGGTGCCATCGATCTGGCAGCGGCCCTGCGCCCGCTGACCGAGAACGTGCCCTCGCTGGACATCCAGCTGGAGATCGAGGACCCGCTGAACGTGGAAGACCCGCAGCGGGCCCACGTGCTGCTGCGCTGTACCCAGGAGATCATCACCAACGCGGTACGCCACGCCGGTGCCCGCCACCTGTGGATCAAGGTGTACCGTGAAGCCCCCGACCGGGTGGTGGTGGAGGCCCGCGACGACGGCGTCGGCGCGGATATGGTCAATGTAGGCAATGGCTTGCGCGGCATGCGCGAGCGCCTGCAACAATGTGGTGGCCAGCTGCAGATCGAGACCCGCCCCGGCGAAGGATTCCGGCTGCGGGCGACGGTGCCGGCAACGGTGCTGGTGGCTGCCCTTACCAAGGTTCCTGAAGGAGTACGTTGATGATTCGCGTCTGCCTGGTCGACGACCAAACCCTGGTGCGGCAGGGAATCCGCTCCCTGCTGGCGCTCGACGACGGCATCGAGGTGGTGGCCGAGGCCGGCGATGGCCGGCAGGCGGTCGAGCTGATACCGCAGGTGCGTCCCGATGTGGTGCTGATGGACATGCGCATGCCGGTGATGTCCGGGCTGGAGGCGCTGCAGGTGCTGTCGCGCCAGGAGCAGCTGCCGCCGACCATCATCCTCACCACCTTCGACGACGACCAGCTGGTGCTGGCCGGGCTCAAGGCCGGTGCCAAGGGCTACCTGCTCAAGGACGTGACCCTGGCGCAGCTGGTCGGTGCCATCCGCACCGTGGCAGACGGCGGTTCGCTGGTGCAGCCTGCCGTGACCCAGCGCCTGCTGTCCGGCCTGGAGCACATGCGCAACGAGTTCGTCAGCCTGGACCGCCCGGACCCGCTGACCGACCGCGAGACCGAGATCCTGCGGTTGATGGCCAGTGGCTTCTCCAACAAGGAGATCGCCAACTCGCTGGGTGTGGCCGAAGGCACCATCAAGAACCACGTGTCCAACATTCTCTCCAAGCTGGGCGTCCGCGACCGTACGCGTGCCGTACTGAAGGCGTTCGAACTCCAACTGGTCTGAGAAAAATCGTTCCGGTACAAAGACTTGGGTGATGGTCAGGGGCTGCGGCCAAGGTTGCCCCCTACTGGCCGGTAGCGGTATGCGTTACCCTTCGAATTCTTTGTCCATACAAATACGCAGCCGGCAGGGAAACCGGTGCGCCAATCCCGATAAACAATGCCCGCGAAGCCTGCTAGGATTGGCGCTTCGCTTCAATCAACCCGGCCGTGGGATCGGCCCCGGAGACTCTCTGAATGACCCGTATTATCGAGTTCCTGATCGCCTTGGGGATCGTGGCTGGCCTGTTCGTCATCATTGGCGTATGTCTGCCGGGCGAGCGTCACATCACCGAAAGCATCGAGACCAACCGCAAGATGACGATCGTGTACGACACGGTCAGCAGCCTGCGCCGCTTCAAGGACTGGAACCCGCTGGTACTGCGCGATCCCGCCGTTGAACTGAAGCTGTCCGGCCCGGCCTCCGGCGTCGGTGCCACCCTCGACTTCACCTCCAAGGACCTGGGCACCGGCTCCTGGAAGATCACCGAAGCCGAAGAGAACAAGCGTGTTGCGATCGCCATCGATGACGCCACCAAGGGTCACGACAAGATCACCACCTTCACTCTGGAGCCGACTGGCAAGGGTGGCCGCAACGTCAAGATCACCCAGGACTACTCGGTGAAGTATGGCTTCGACCTGTTCGGCCGTTATGCCGGCCTGTATGTCAGCCGTCAGATCGGCGACGACATCAAGATGGGTCTGTCGCGTATGGCCAACATGCTGGCCAGCGTTCCGAACGTCGACTACCGCACCCCGGAAGCGCCGCTGACCGATCTGGCCATCGTCGATGTGCCGGCTGAAGACCTGCTGGTCGTCAACGCCGGTAACGTGGACCGCGGTCAGGACACGATCACCAAGTCGATCAAGGACAACCAGGAGTGGATCAAGCGCGTGATGGAGGCCAATGGCCTTGAGGCCGCCGGTCCGTTCCGCATCGTCACCACCGACTTCGGCCAGGAGAAGTACGCCTTCGACATCGCCCAGCCGGTGAAGAAGAAGGGTGCTGAAGGTGCCACCGCTGAAGAGCTGACCGTCAAGATCGACGGCGGCGCTCCGGTCAAGTACGTGCACGTGGCTCCGCACCGTTCGGCGCATGCGGCCTACACCGGCCACATGGCGGGTCTGGACGTGGCCCGCAACGGCCTGCGCGCCTGGGCCGTGACCTCGGGCAACGAAGTGATCGACCGTCCGTACGAATCCTGGAAGGACGGCATCGACAAGTCGTTCACCCCGGAAGGTACCTACGACATCTACTGGGCCGTCAAGTAAGCCTCGGCTGACCCATGTAGTGCTGGACACGAAAACGCGCCGCTTATTGCGGCGCGTTTTTTTTCATCTGGCGCCCGGCAAGGGGCGCTGCGCAAGGAGCCCACATGTTCAATCTCGAACGTCGCGCACGTAAGCCTTCCCTGTTGGCCTGCCTCGGTGCGCTGCTGGCAGCTGCTTCGATCGGCCTGTCCGCCTACGCGTCGCACGGTGTGGCCGATCCGTTGGCGCAGCAGCATCTGAACATGGCGGCGTTGTACGCGTTCGCGCATGGCGCGGTGCTGGTGGCGCTGGGGCCGCGCGCGCACGGGGTGATCGCGCACCTGGCGCTGTACGTGCTGCTGCTGGGTGTCCTGCTGTTTTCCGGCAGCCTGGTGGGGGGCGCGTTGTGGCAATGGCCGACGCGGATGGCGCCGATCGGTGGCACCAGCATGATGGCCGGATGGGTGCTGCTGGCGATCAATGCGTTGAGGCGGTGACTGAGTCGAGGTTGTTTCTTCGATCCATGCTGATGCGATCTGCACCGTCCATGGGCGTTACTTTTCTTTTCGCGCGAAAAGAAAAGTAACCAAAAGAAACGCGCCGCCGGCCGCGAGCCGGTGCTGCGCACCGGTCCCCTGCGCTCCTCGGCCCGTCGAGGGGCGGTGCGGGAACTCGCTGCGCTCAGACACCCGCACCTCTTCGCCCTCGCCGGACCTGCGGTGCTCGGCTCGCTTGAAGGCGGACCCAACAGCCGCGCGCTGATCCGTTGTAGAGGCTTCGAGCGAAGCGACCGGCTTCTGTCTTTGCCTTCTTGTTCCATCTCGTGGTGGGCGCGCGGAATCCGCTCGGACAGCTCCATGAAGTTCGCCGTGCAGCCGCCACGAGGGGCTCAGCCGTTGGCCGGTCTCCAGCACCAGTGCCACGGTTCGTAGACGATGCCGTGCGGGTTGTCGCGCGGGTAGCTCAGCTGGAAGCCGTGCGTGCTGGCATGGGTCTGCAGCCACGCGAAGGCGTCGGTGGCTTCGAACGATTCTTCGGCCGGGGCATCACCCGGTGTGCCGATGTCCAGCGCATGGCCGCTGTGGTGTTCACTGAAACCCGGGGCGGCATTGACCTTCAGGATCTCGGTCACGCTCAAGCCGCGCGCAAGCTTCCGTTCGAAGATGCCCAACTGGTAGGCATGGCTGCGGAAGCCGGAAATCGCATCCAGCGCGATGCCGTCCTGCGCGGCGTGCAGGCGCATCCGCCGCCAGCCCTGTGCTGCGCCACGGCGCAGCCACAACGGGCGGGCGAAGCGGTCGCTGCCGGCGAAGTGCAGCAGGCAGGGTTCCGGTTCCAGCGGCAGGCCGCTGTCGTCGGCATAGCGCTGCACATCCAGGCCAAGCTGCTGCAGGCGCTGCTGCAGCCCGGCCAACGGAAGCCAGTGTTCTTCCAGCGCAGCGCCGAACGGGCGCGCCGCCGTAGCGTCGAGCAGTGCCAGTGCGTCCTCGACCCCGGGCTCGCGCGGCAGGCGCGGCACCATCGAATGCACGCCGTGCGGCAGTACCGCCGCCAGATAGCGGCCATCACGCTTGCGCCGCAGCACCCACTGCGCCTGCGACAGCAGGCGTGCATCCAGGTTGCTGCGTGCGCGCAACAGGTGGGCGGGCCACAGCTCGATGGCCTCGGTATTGATCAGCAGGGGCGGGCGTCGTTGCATCGCCTCAGCTTACTGCCGTGGTGCCGACGCGGCCACCTTGCGCAGCGCATCGAGCAGCGCCTGCGGCCGGTCCACGCTGAGCAGCAGCGTGCTGCCATCACTGACCGGCAGGGCGAGGACACGCGCACGGTCGGTGACCAGCGCGAAGCCCTTGCCGCCACCCTGCAGGCGGAAGTGGCCCGAGTAGAAGCCCGGCATTGAATAGCCATTGGTTTTGACACGGATGCCATAGCGGCGGTCACGCTGCAGGTCGACCACCTCGGCCTGGTCCAGCCGCAGCTGCGCCACCGGCACGCGCCGCCGGTACATCGTCGAGCGCACGTCCAGCACGTTGCCGGCCAGCTCCACCCGGCGGCGGAAGAATGCGGCCCCCAGCCCGACAGCGAGTACAGCGATGACGATCAGGCTCCATGCCGCACTGCCGCCCATCCGGAACCAGGGCGGCGACAGCGTTACTTCGATCCAGGGTGCGTTCGCCGGTGCCTTGTACAGCTGCGCATACAGGCAGGCCACGAAGGCAGCCAGCAGCGGCAGCACGATCCACAGCACGCGCAGCGGCGAACTCTCGGCCACGTCAAAGGGTTTCGGGTCACTGCCGCCCATGGTTCAGGCCTCCTTCTTGAACACCAGCATCGCCGGGCGCATCGGCGCCGGGATGATGATGTTGACCAGCTCCCAGCCCAGCTGGCCCTGCCGGCTCAGCTCGGCCTGGACATCCTCGGCCTTGAGTACGCCCATCATGGAGGTCTTGACCTCGATCGTCTGGTAGCTCCAGCGCTTGCTCATTCCTTGTCCTCCGGCGATGCCTTGGGTTTGGGCAGGCGTCCTGCCTTGCGCAGCGCGTCGCGCAGCACGTATTCGATCTGAGCGTTGAGGCTGCGCAGTTCGTCATCAGCCCAGCGCTGCGCCGCAGCCAGGACGTCGGCGTTGATGCGCAGCGGGTAGGCTTTCTTCTCACTCATGGGGGCTCCTGGCGGGGCGGTGGGGCGCCCCGTTGCGAGTGTGGCTCAATACAGCGAGCCTGCATTGACGATCGGCTGGGTGCCGCGGTCCGAGCACAGCACGGTCAGCAGGTTGCTGACCATGTGCGCCTTGCGTTCCTCGTCCAGCTGCACCACGCCGTTCTTCTGCAGTTCGGCCAGGGCCATCTCGACCATGCCGACCGCACCGGCAACGATGCGCGTGCGTGCGGCGATCACCGCGTTGGCCTGCTGCCGCTGCAGCATCGCCTGGGCGATTTCGGCGGCGTAGGCGAGGTGGCTGATGCGTGCGTCGATGACCTGCACGCCGGCGTCGGCCAGGCGCTCGGCCAGTTCGTTCTTCAGGTGCTGGGAAATCTCGCTGGCATGACTGCGCAGTGCCAGCTGGCCATCCTCATGCTGGTCGTAGGGGTAGCTGGTGGCCATCGCGCGCAGTGCCGATTCGGACTGGATGTGCACGAAGCTCTCGTAGTCGTCCACGTTGTAGACCGCCTCGGAGGCATCGACCACCTGCCAGACGATGACCGCGGCGATCTCGATCGGGCTGCCGTCCAGCTCGTTGACCTTCAGCTTGCCGCTCTCGAAGTTGCGCACGCGCTGGCTGACCCGGCGCTTGGCGTAGAAGGGGTTGTTCCAGCGCAGGCCGTTGTCCTTCACGGTGCCCACGTATTTGCCGAACAGGCTCAGCACCGCCGCCTGGTTGGGCTGGACCGTGTACAGGCCGGCCAGGGCGAAGATCGCCAGCGCCGCCACCAGGATGCCGGCCAGCATCAGCAGCAGGTTGGGGGAACCGGTGCTGGCCTTGGCTGCTACCCCCAGTACGAACAGGGCGCCGCCGGCGAGGGCGACAAGCAGGGCGCCGGCCAGCGTGCCGAGGCCGTTGAGCGAAGACAGCGACTTCTCTTTCATGGCGGTACGTCCTTGAGGGTTCGGAATGAAGATATCAAAGTGATATCACTTGTCGACTACCGTTCGTCGGATGCCATGGCCGGGGTGCCCGGCCAGCTAGAATGCCCACCCGCCTTCACATCGCTGCTGGAACCGCCATGGCCAAGCTTGGAACTCCGTTGTCCCCCTCCGCCACCCGCGTGCTGCTGCTCGGCTCGGGCGAACTCGGCAAGGAGGTGGCCATCGAGCTGCAGCGGCTGGGCGTGGAAGTGATCGCCGCCGACCGCTATGCCGATGCCCCGGCCATGCAGGTCGCGCACCGCTCGCACGTGATCGACATGCTCGATGCGATGGCCCTGAGTGCCCTGATCGCCCAGGAGCAGCCGCACCTGGTGGTGCCGGAGATCGAGGCCATTCACACCGAAACCCTGGTCCAGCTGGAACAGGAGCAGGGCCTGCGGGTGATCCCGACCGCGCGCGCCGCGCGCCTGACCATGGACCGCGAAGGCATCCGCCGCCTGGCCGCCGAGACCCTGGGCCTGCCGACCTCGCCCTACCGCTTCGTCGATACCGAAGCCGAGTACCGCGCCGCTGTGGCCGCCATCGGCCTGCCGTGCGTGGTCAAGCCGGTGATGTCGTCCTCGGGCAAGGGCCAGAGCACGCTGCGCAGCGAGGCGGACATCGCCCCGGCCTGGGACTACGCGCAGACCGGTGGCCGTGCCGGTGCCGGCCGCTGCATCGTCGAAGGTTTCATCGATTTCGACTACGAGATCACCCTGTTGACCGTGCGCCATGCCGGCGGCACCTCGTTCTGCGCGCCGATCGGGCATCTGCAGAAGGACGGTGATTACCGCGAAAGCTGGCAGCCGCAACCGATGTCGAGCGCGGCACTGGCGCGTGCCGAAGAGATTTCGCGCGTGATCACCGATGACCTCGGTGGCTGGGGCCTGTTCGGTGTCGAGCTGTTCGTGAAGGGCGACGAGGTGTGGTTCAGCGAAGTGTCGCCGCGCCCGCACGACACCGGCCTGGTGACGCTGGTCTCGCAGGAACTGAGCGAGTTCGCGCTGCACGCGCGCGCCATCCTCGGCCTGCCGATCCCGGTGATCCGCCAGAGCGGCCCGTCGGCCTCGTGCGCGCTGCTGGCGCATGGCGAGGGCGTGCCGTACTTCAACAACGTCGCCGCCGCCCTGCAGGTGCCGGACACCGCCGTGCGCCTGTTCGGCAAGCCGAGCGTGCACGGCCATCGCCGCGTCGGCGTGACCCTGGCGCGCGCGGAAACCATCGACGAAGCGCGTGCCATCGCGCGTGATGCCGCCGAAGCCATCGGCGTCGAACTGCGCCCGTAAAACAAAAAGGGGACGGAGGGGATTAAGTCGTTTGTGCCACAAACGACTTAATCCCCTCCGTCCCCTTTTTGTGGGGGTTACGGCTTCACGTCCACCCACACCAGGTGGTGGTCGCTACCGTCGGCGATCTTCGCTTCGGGGCTTTCATTGGCCGGCCAGAAGATGCCGCTGCCCACGTATTCGAAACCGGTCGAGGGCAGCACGTAGTCCAGGCGCATGGTGCCGGACTTCGGGCCGAAATCGCCGGTGGCATGGAACGGTGCGCCCTTGCGCTCGATGCCCTTGGCCGCATAGGCCAGGCTGGTCTGCTCGCCGCCGACGCTGCGCGGGGTGGGGTAGCGCAGCACGCGGGCGTTCTCGATCAGTTCGACGATCGCCTCATGGCGGCCATCGCCGTCGACCGGGTCGTTGTTGAGGTCGCCGAGGATCACGAAGCGCGCGTCCTGCGCCAGGCCACCGCACTGCCCCTTGTCGTCGCACAGCCACGGCTTGTCACCCTTGGACAGGTATTCCTGCCACAGGCGCAGTTCGTCGTGGTTGCGCGCGGCGTTGCGCTTTTCCGGGCCATCGAACACTGGCGGCGTCGGGTGCGAGACCAGCGCGTGCACCACGCCGGCCGGGGTCTTCACCGGCACGTCCCAGTGCGACTTCGACGACAGGCGCAGCTGCGACCACACGTGGTCGTTGTAGAAGCTCTTGCCGGTGCGCGGGTCGACCGGACGGATCGCGCCCGGCATCGCGCTCCACTTCAGCAGCTGGAAGCTGCGCACCTTGGCTTCATCGATCGGGTAGCGCGACAGCACCAGCATGCCGTACTGGCCCGGGTGCAGGCCGTAGCCCCAGGCATCGTTGCCGCGGCTGCGGCCTTCGCCGCCGACCACGCCGTTGTTGTCCAGGTCCAGGCCGCTGGGCACGCCGGTGTTGACCGGGGCCAGGTAGCGGTAGGCGAAGTGCAGCGGCTTGCCGCCACCGGGCTGGGCGACGTCCAGGTAGCGCTTCTGGAACAGGTCGGCGGCGCGATGCGCGTCGTCGAAGTCGAATTCGTTCAGCAGCACCAGGTCCGGGCGCACCTGCTGCAGCACCGCGGCGATCTTGCGTGCGTGCTCGCTGTCGCCTTCCAGTTCCTTGATCAGGCCACCGGCGTCATCGGAGTACAGCGAGGTGTTGTAGGTGGCCAGGCGCAGCGCAGCGGACGGCTTTTCGGTCATCGCAGGGGACGTGGCGAAGGCGGGGGCGGTGGCGCCGCAGAGCAGGGCCAGGGCGAGGATCAGGGGTTTGGCGTTCATGGGCCGTATTGTGCACCCGGCCCGGTGTCAGCGGTTTGTCAGCGCCCGTCCAGATCGTTGTCGAAATCGTGCCAGCGGCGGCCATCGTAGGCCTCCAGCGGATGGAAGCGGCGCTTGTAGTCCATCTTCTGGTGGCCGCGGATCCAGTAGCCCAGATAGACGTGCGGCAGGCCCTCGCGGCGGGCCCACTCGATCTGCTGCAGGATCGCGAAGGTACCCAGCCCGCGCGCGGCGTGGTCCGGGTCGAAGAAAGTGTAGACCGCCGACAGGCCGTGTTCGGTGACGTCGGTCACCGCCACCCCCAGCAGCTGGCTGGGCTGGCCGTCGTGGCCGGGCAGGCGCATCTCCATGAAGCGGGTGTGCGACCAGCTGCCGATCAGGAACTGCTCGAACTCGTGCGGGCCGTGGTCATCCATGCCGCCGTTGGCATGGCGGTGGGTGAGGTAGCGGTGGTACAGCGCGAACAGGTCGTCGCGGGCGGTGGCGGCGGTGATCCGCACCTCCAGGTCGTCATTGCGGGCGGCACAGCGGCGTTGGCTGCGATCCGGGGCGAAGCGCGCCACCGGAATGCGCACCGCCACGCAGGCCTGGCAGTGCGCGCAATGCGGCCGGTAGACCAGGTCGCCGCTGCGGCGGAAGCCCCAGCTCAGTGCCAGCGGGTACAGGCCGCCAAGGCGGCGATCGTGCGGGTCCAGCACCAGGTCGCGCGCCACCCGGTCCGACCAGTACCCGCAGGGGTGCTCGCCGGTCTGGAAAAGTCGCAGTTCGTCGTCTCTGTCGCCATGTATCGCCATAGGCACAGCATAGCCCCAGCCTGTCGCAGTGGTGGCGACTGTCCGCCGGATGAATGGAACTGGCAGAGGCGTCAACCGACGTCGCGCCCGGGCGTTGTTGTTCCCCGAGGGTGAAGTGATCACCCCGACGCTGTTCCCATCCCCAGGAGTGACCTCATGATCCGTACCCCCCTGCTGCTGGCCCTGCTGCTCGGCACTTCCGCTTCCGGTATCGCGCTCGCGGCCGACACCCCGACCACGCCCGCGCAGCGCTCGGCCAAGCTGGACACCAACGGCGACGGCGTCATTGACCGCAGCGAGGCGGCTGCCAACCCGCGCCTGGCCGCGAAGTTCGACGAGCTGGACAAGAACAAGGACGGCAAGCTTTCGCGCGATGAGTTGCCGCGCTGGAAGCACGGTCGCCGTGGCCACGGCGGTGAGCGCTGGGCCAAGCTGGACGTCAACAAGGACGGCCGCATCAGCCGCGAGGAGGCCAAGGCCGACCCGCGTCTGGCCGCGCGCTTCGACCAGCTCGATCTCAACAAGGACGGCTACCTGGACAAGGCAGATCGCGAGCTGCGCATGAAGCAGCGCCGTGACGCCTGGTTCGCTGCCGCCGACACCAACAAGGACGGCCAGCTGAGCAAGGCCGAGTTCGACGCCGCCAAGGGCCCGATGCACGGCGGCCCGCGCCACGGCGGTCCGCGCGATGGCGCCGCGCCGAAGCCGCAGCGCTGAGTTTCAACGCAATGAATGACGACAACGCCGGCGCACTGCCGGCGTTGTCCGTTACAGGCGGCCGCTGCGCATCAGTGAGTACACCACCAGCGCGATGACCATCAGGTTCATGGCGATGATGCCGGTGCGGCCGTACATCGATTCGAACTTCCAGTTGATGCCGGTGCGTCCGCGGCGGGCCGAATCGCGCGCGATCATCGGTGCCATCACCCGCTGCAGCGGCACCAGGCACTGGTAGTTGACCACGCCCAGGCCTACCGCCAGCACCGTCAGCTGCGCCCAGACCGGCGCCTGCAGCATCACAGCCAGCAGGATCGCCAGGCACCAGAACATGCCGGTGATGATGTTGAGGTAGAGGAAGCGGCGCACGTCGCGGCGCTCGGATGCCGTTTCGGTGTACGACATCAGGAAGCGTCCGCCCAGATAGCTGCCGATCGCACCACCGACCACGCCGCCGATCACCGCCCCCCAGCTTTCGGCCGGCAGCACGTGCAGCTGGCCCAGCGTGGCAGTCAGCGAGCCCATCGCGGTGCCGCCCGCAGCGCTGGCACCGCCGAGGCCAAGCTTGCTGCCGCCGATGCCGACACCGGTGCCGAGCAGCACCGCAGCACTGGCCGTGCCGGGCGCAGCCACCAGCACCATCGACACCACGGCAGTGGCGAATGCCGCGCTCGGTGCGCTGCTGCGCGCGAACTCGCCGAAGCGCTGCAGCAGGCCATCGCGGACCAGGGCGCGGGCACGCGACAGGCGCTTGCGCACGGCGGCGTCACTGAGCCCAAGCAGGTCGGCCACCTGCTGCGAGCGCTGGCCTTCGCGGTAGTACAGCAACAGCACTTCGCGGCTGTCGGCCGGCAACGCGGAAATGATGTCCTCGGCGGCGATCTCTTCCTCCACCCGCTGCAGGCGATCGGCCGCGCCCGGGGCCGGGTCGGCGGCCATGCCCATCGCAACCTCGGCGGCCTCGCCGGTCAGCGGTCTGCCGCGCTGCGCGCGCAGCCAGTCGCGGGCCAGGTTGCGGGTGATCTGCCGCAGCCAGGGCAGGAAGCTGGTCGAGCTGCGCAGCTGGTGCAGCTGCTGCCAGCCCTTCACGAAGGCCTCCTGGGCGATGTCCTCGCTGGCCTGACGATCGCGGGTGATGGCCAGCGCGATGGCGGTAACCGTGTTCTGGCAGGCCAGCACGATGCGGCCATAGGCGTGCTGGCAACCGCTGGCGGCGGCGGGCAGTTCGCGTTCCAGGGTCTGGTCGATCGATGCGGCGAACGTCGTCATGGCGGCGGCTCTCCTGCTGGGATTGTGTCCCATGACGGAGCCGCGCGCGAAGTGTGACCAGCATTCTGTGCGGTAGTGCCGGCCGCTGGCCGGCAACCTCATGACAAAAAAGGGACGGAGGGGATTAAGTCGTTTGAGGCACAAACGACTTAATCCCCTCCGTCCCCTTTTTGCGGCTGCCGGCCAGCGGCCGGCACTACCCGTGCGTCACTTCGAGGGCTGGATGCGGACCCGGACTTCTTCCTCTTCCGGTGCGGCCTGCGGAGCCGGTTGCGTCTGCTGCGGCTGGGCCTGCGGGGCAGGGGCCGGTGCGACCGGCGCCGGGGCGCCGCGATGGCGCAGGCCGATCACCAGCGCTACGCCGGCGATCACCACCAGCAGGGCGATACGGATGCGCCAGGCCCAGCTGCGGCCACCGCTGCCCTGTTCCGGCGCGTCGCGGAAGGCGAATTCGGCGGTCGGATGGTCGCGGCGGGTGGTGTCGAGCAGGCGCGCCTCGCGCAGGATTTCACGCGCGCGCGGCTGGTCGTCGGCGCGCACGATCCACACCGCTGGGTAGGCGTTGGCGTTGCCCAGGTCGGTATAGCTGAACTGGCCGCGGCGACGGGTCTTGTACGAGCGCCCGTTGGTCACCTTGACGTCGATGCCATGCTCGCGCAGGAGCTCGGCGACGCCTTCGACGGTTTCCACGCGCTGGCTGCTGAAGATCTGGCGCATCGGATCAATCCTTGGCCGGCACGGCGGCGGCCGCGGCCTGGTCGGGAACCACGCGGATCAGGCCTTCCTGCGCGGTGCTGGCCACCAGTACGCCGTTGCGGGTGAAGAACTGGCCGCGGGCCAGGCCGCGCGAATCCTGCGCGCTGGGGCTGTCCAGCGAGTACAACAGCCAGTCATCGGCGCGGAACGGGCGGTGGAACCAGATGGCGTGGTCGAGCGAGGCCATCTGCACGTGCGGGTGGTAGTAGCTGATGCCGTGCGGGAACGTCGCCGTGCCCAACAGGTGGAAGTCGGAGGCGTAGGCCAGCAGCGCCTGGTGCAGCTCCGGGGCATCGCCGACCGGTTCGCTCAGGCGCAGCCACACCTGGTGGTACGGCGGGCGCTTGGGTGGATTGAGTTCGTCACGCGGGTAGACGTGGCGGAACTCGAACGGGCCGCCGCGCGACAGCCAGCGCTGCACCTTGATCGGCAGCCGCTCCAGCACTTCGGCCGGCAGCGGGCGGTTCGGTTCGATGTCTTCAGGCTGCGGCACTTCGGGCATCTTGTGCTGGTGCTCGGCACCGGTTTCGGCCTGCTGGAACGAGGCCGCGCAGAAGAAGATCACCTTGCCGTGCTGGATCGCGGTGACCCGCCGCACCGAGAAGCTGCCGCCGTCGCGGGTACGGTCCACGTCGTAGACGATCGGATGGTCGATGTTGCCGGCGCGCAGGAAGTAGGCGTGCAGCGAGTGCACGTGGCGGCCGTTGTCGACCGTGGCCTGTGCCGCGGCCAGCGCCTGGCCCAGCACCTGGCCGCCGAACACGTACTTGGTACCGATGTCGCGGCTCTGCCCGCGGAACAGGTTGTCCTCCAGCCGCTCCAGCGTGAGCAGGTCGATCAGCTCGGAGACGACGGGTTCGGGCGTGTCGTTCAAGGGGGCGGCCACAGCAATGAAGAGGCCCCGATTATACCGGTCAGGCCAGTCCATCATTGGTAGTGCCGGCCGCTGGCCGGCAACCTCATGATCCTCCTGGGGTACCTGCGGTTGCCGGCCAGCGGCCGGCACTACCGGTTATTTGCCCAGCCGGGCCACCAGCGCCTGCAGGGCATTCTGCGCATCCGGGGCGAACCAGGCCTCGACGAAGCGGTCGAGCTGGATCAGGTCCGGCTGCAGCGCAACGTGCAGGTCCGCGCGGGCAATCGCACGGGTCAGCAGCATCGGCTGGCGCGGCTGCTTGAGCAGGTTCTGCAGCCAGGCCACGGCACGTGCCACCACCAGGTTACCTTCGGCCAGTTCGTCGACCAGGCCGATCTGCAGCGCCTGTTCGGCCGGCACCAGCGAACCGGTGGTCAGCAGGACGCCGGCGCGGTGCACGCCCACCGCACGGCGCAGCAGGCGCTGGATGCCCTCCGGTGCGATCAGGCCCACCTGCACTTCGTTCAGGCCGATGGCATACGGCCGCGACGGATCGGCGCTGCGCGCCATCACCCGGTAGTCGCAGCACAGGGCCAGCACGCAGCCACCCGCCGGTGCGTGGCCGGTGATCGCCGCGACCACCGGGATACGGCTCTCGGCCAGCGTGCGCACGGCGCCAAAGAAGGCGTTCCAGGTGTCCAACAACTTGTGCTTGTCATCGCCATGCGAGAGCAGGTGCGGCACGTCCATGCCACCGGTGAAGATGCGCTCGCTGCCCGACAGCACGATGCCGTGCGCGTCTTCGGCCATGGCCAGCTCGATGGCATGGATCAACTGCCGGCACAGTTCGGTGTCCAGTGCGTTGACCGGCGGCCGCGCCAGGCGCAGTTCGCGGATGGGGCCATGGTTGATCACCTCGATGAGCGTCGTCATGCTGCGGTCTCGTTGCGAAGAAGGAACCTGGGCGATGATAACCACACCATTCGTTGGCGTACTGTTGGTTCTGTGTGCGGCCGCAGCATCGGCCTCGGCGGCGGAACCGGCCTGCGTCACGGTGGAGCAGGGCTGGGCGCGGCTGCCACCGAATCCAGCGATGCCGATGACCGCCGGCTATGGCGTGATCCACAACGGCTGCAGCAAGGCGGTGGCGATCACCGGCGCGACCAGCAGCAGCTTCAATGATGTGTCGCTGCACGAAACCACGATCACGGATGGGGTCAGCCGGATGCGCGCGATCGAGCGCCTGCCGCTGGCGCCGGGCGCACGTGCCGAGCTCAAGCCCGGTGGCCTGCACCTGATGCTGATGCAGGGCAAAGGCGCGTTGAAGGAAGGCCAGGCGCTGCCGCTGCGACTGCAGCTGGAAGGTGGCGGCGAAGCGAGCGCGACGCTGACCGTGCGCAAGGCCGCGCCATAGCGGGATGGTAGTGCCGGCCGCTGGCCGGCAGCACGCGAAATGCCAGCAGTGGCCGGCACTACCAGGCGGGTTTATGACCAGTCGTACGAGAACAGCACCGTGCGGCTTTCCGGCTCGTACAGCATCACGATCGCATCGGCGCCGGTGGCGCACCAGTTGTAGCCGGCCACGTCGGCCACGGCGAAGAATTTGTTGCCATTGCGGGTGATGATCACTGTTTCGGCATCGTCCGCAGCGTTGGGGTCATCGGCTGCTTCGGTGAAGCCCAGCTCGAATGCTGCGGGAATCTCCGCGGTCTCGGTCCAGTTGCCGAAACCGATCGGGCCACCCAGCGTATCCAGGTAATCGCGCTCGCTGGCCTCACCCTTGCCGTAGCGCGAGTAGCAGGCGAGGCGGCCATGCGTGGCATGGTAATCGCGGGCCTTGGCGTAGCTCTCGCGCATCTGCGCGATGTGTTCCTGCGCATCCTTGTCCTGTACCGCATCACTGATGAAATAGCCCGCGTTGCCGAGGAAGCGCATCTCGTTGCCGGCGGTCAGTTCGAAGGCGATCCAGTTGGTGCCGGTGAAATCGTTGTGGTGTTCTTCGGTGGTCTCGCCGATGCAGCCGTCATACGGCTCGATCGGGCACAGCATCGTTGCCACCTGGCCGGCCAGTTCCGGGCGCAGCACGCCGAGGTCGATCTTCAGTAGCGGCAGCAGGTGCTGGCCGAGCCAGGCCTGGTCGGCGGGGAAGACATCGGTGGGGAAGGCGACCATGCCGGGCAGCAGGTCGCGCAGTTCAGTCTGGTGGATCATGTCAGTCCTTTGATCAGTGTCGGTAGGGCCGGCCGCTGGCCGGCATCCGCGATACATCTGGAGGTTGCCGGCCAGCGGCCGGCACTACCACAGGCGCGTCAGGTCGACGCGCTGCGGATCGCCTCCGGCAGCGGTGCGCTCTTGCCGGTCTGGGTGTCCATCCAGACCACCACCACGTTGCCGTCCGAATAGAGCTTCGATTCGTCCTGCTGGTCGACGATGCGGTGGCCGATGGTCACGCTGCTGTTGCCCAGGCGCTCGACGAACAGCTCGACCAGGATGTCGTTGGGCCACACGATCGGCAGCCGGTAGTTGACGTTGGTCGCGGCCACCACCGGTGCGATGCGGTCGGTCATCGACACACCGTCCACGCCCAGCATCCAGCGCACGCGCGCTTCTTCCAGGTAGGAGATGTACTTGGCGTTGTTCACATGGCCCATGCTGTCCATGTCACGCCAGCGCACGCTGATCGGGATGCGGGCCAGGATCTTGTGTTCGCTGCTCATCAGGCGTCCTTTTTCTTCTTGCTGGCAGTGGCGGTCTTGCTGGTTTTGCCGGTGCTCTTGGCAGCCACGGCCTTCTTGACTGGCTTTTCCGCCTTTTCAGGCTTCACCTTGCGCGGCGGGCGGGCGTCTGGCTTGTTGGCCACGGCAGCCGGCTGCTCGGGGCGCGCGCTGGTGGACGGCAGCATGCGCGCCAGGAACTGGCCGGTATACGACTGCGGACAGGCCGCCACGTCTTCCGGCGTGCCGGTGACCAGGATGGTGCCGCCACGGTGGCCACCTTCCGGACCGAGGTCGACGATCCAGTCGGCGGTCTTGATCACGTCCAGGTTGTGCTCGATCACCACCACCGTATTGCCTTCGTCGCGCAGCTTGTGCAGCACGCCCAGCAGTGCTTCGATGTCGTGGAAGTGCAGGCCGGTGGTCGGCTCGTCGAGGATGTACAGGGTGCGGCCGGTATCGCGGCGCGACAGTTCCTTGGAGAGCTTCACGCGCTGCGCTTCACCACCGGACAGCGTGGTCGCGCTCTGGCCCAGCTTGATGTAGCTCAGGCCGACGTCGACCAGTGTTTCCAGCTTGCGCGCAATCGACGGTACCGGCTCGAACAGCTTCAGTGCATCCTCGACGGTCATTTCCAGCACGTCGTTGATGTTGAAGCCCTTGTACAGGATCTCCAGCGTTTCGCGGTTGTAGCGCTTGCCATGGCAGACGTCGCAGGGCACGTACACGTCCGGCAGGAAGTGCATCTCGACCTTGATCAGGCCGTCACCCTGGCAGGCTTCGCAGCGGCCGCCGCGCACGTTGAAGCTGAAACGGCCCGGCGAATAGCCGCGCGCACGCGCTTCGGGCACCTGTGCGAACAGTTCGCGCAGCGGCGTGAACAGGCCGGTGTAGGTGGCCGGGTTCGAGCGCGGGGTGCGGCCGATCGGCGACTGGTCGATGTCCACCACCTTGTCGAACAGGTCCAGGCCATCGATCTCCTTGTACGGAGCGATCGGGTGCGAGGCACCGTTGATCTCGTTGGCGGCCAGCGAGAACAGGGTGTCGTTGATCAGGGTCGACTTGCCCGAGCCGGATACGCCGGTCACGCAGGTCAGCAGGCCCGACGGAATCGCCAGGTCCACGCCCTTCAGGTTGTTGCCGGTCGCCCCGCGCAGGTGCAGGGTCATCTTCGGGTTCGGCGTGTGCCGGCGCGCCGGAATCTCGATCGCGCGCTTGCCCGACAGGTACTGGCCGGTCAGCGAGCGCGGTGCCTCCAGGATGTCCTGCAGGGTGCCCTGGCCGACGATCTCGCCGCCGTGCACGCCCGCGCCCGGGCCGATGTCCAGCACGTAGTCGGCCAGCCGGATCGCATCCTCGTCATGCTCGACCACGATCACCGTGTTGCCGAGGTCGCGCAGGCGGGTGAGGGTACCGAGCAGGCGTTCGTTGTCGCGCTGGTGCAGGCCGATCGACGGCTCGTCGAGCACGTACATCACACCGACCAGGCCGGCGCCGATCTGGCTGGCCAGGCGGATGCGCTGTGCCTCGCCACCGGACAGGGTGTCGGCCTTGCGCTCCAGGGTCAGGTAATCCAGGCCGACATCGACCAGGAAGCCGAGGCGTTCGCCGATCTCCTTGACGATCTTCGCGGCGATCTCGCCACGCCAGCCCGGCAGGCTCAGTTCACTGAAGAACTTCAGTGCCTCGTCGATCGGCAGCACCACCAGCTCCGGCAGCGGACGGTCGGCCACGAACACGTTGCGCGCCGCCTTGTTCAGGCGCGCACCATGGCATTCCGGGCACGGCTGTTCGCTGATGTACTTGGACAGCTCCTCGCGCACCGCCGGCGACTCGGTTTCCTTGTAGCGGCGTTCGAGGTTGGGAATGATGCCCTCGAAGCGATGCTTGCGCTGGGTGCGGCCGCCAGCTTCGGTGAAGTAGGTGAAGGTGATCGTTTCGTCGCCGCTGCCGTACAGCACGGCCTGCTGCACCTTGGCCGGCAGCGAGTTCCAGGCGGCGTCCACGTCGAACTTGTAGTGCTTGGCCAGCGAGGCGATCAGCTGGAAATAGTAGGCGTTGCGGCGGTCCCAGCCGCGCACCGCACCGGCGGCCAGCGACAGCTCCGGATGCACCACCACGCGCGAGGGATCGAAGAACTCGGCGATGCCCAGGCCATCGCAGCCGGGGCAGGCGCCCATCGGTGCGTTGAACGAGAACAGGCGCGGTTCCAGCTCCGGCAGCGAGTAGTCGCACACCGGGCAGGAGTACTTGGAGGAGAACAGTGCCGGCGTGGCGTCGGCGGTGTCCAGGCTCTGCACCGAGGCCATGCCATCGCCCAGCTTCAGTGCGGTCTCGAAGCTCTCGGCCAGGCGTTGCTTGATGTCCTCGCGCGGGCGGAAGCGGTCGATCACCGCCTCGATGGTGTGCTTCTGGCGCAGCGCCAGCGGCGGCACCGCATCGATTTCATACAGCTCGCCGTCCACGCGCACACGCACGAAGCCCTGCGCACGCAGCTGGTCGAACACCTGTGCGTGTTCGCCCTTGCGGTCGCGGATGACCGGCGCCAGCAGCATGTAGCGCTGTTCCGGGTCCAGCGTCAGCACCTGGTCGACCATCTGGCTGACTGTCTGCGCTTCCAGCGGGTAGCCGTGGTCCGGGCAGCGCGGGGTGCCGACGCGGGCGTACAGCAGGCGCAGGTAGTCGTAGATCTCGGTGATGGTGCCGACCGTCGAACGCGGGTTGTGCGAGGTCGACTTCTGCTCGATCGAGATGGCCGGGGACAGGCCTTCGATGTGGTCCAGGTCCGGCTTTTCCATCACGCTCAGGAACTGGCGCGCATAGGCTGACAGCGACTCGACGTAGCGGCGCTGGCCTTCTGCATAGATGGTGTCGAACGCCAGCGAGGACTTGCCCGAACCGGACAGGCCGGTGATCACGATCAGCTTGTCGCGGGGCAGGTCGAGGTCGAGGTTCTTCAGATTGTGCGTCCGCGCGCCGCGGATGCGGATGAAATCCATCGCCATGGGGGATCCGGTTGTGGGGGCGTTGGCTGGGTGCCGGGCCAGCAGGGAACGGCAATCGGTCAGCCTACCGAGGTGACCAGATGGGGGCAATGGGCGACAATGCCAGCCCGATGTCTCACCTGATGAGACAGGCCGACAGGCAGGGGTCAGATCCCTTTTCACGACGTGAAAAGGGATCTGACCCCGTTCCGGCCAGGCCCCCGGGCCGTTCAGGGGTTGACTTGACCCGCGCCCGCTGATCTGCGTACAATCCCGCTCCTGTCCGCCCTCGATGGCGGCAGCTCAGACCACAATAACTACAGAGGAAGGCCTGGTCATGTACGCAGTACTGGTCACCGGCGGTAAGCAATACCGCGTGGCGCAGGGCGAAAAGCTCCGCATTGAAAAGCTCGAAGTCGAAGTCGGCAGCGAGATCAAGTTTGACAACATCCTGATGCTGGGTGACAGCGACGGCGTGAAGCTGGGCGATGCGCTGAAGGGCGCTGCCGTCACCGCCAAGGTCCTGTCCCAGGGTCGTGCTGACAAGGTCCGGATCATCAAGTTCCGTCGCCGCAAGCACCACATGAAGCGTCAGGGTCACCGTCAGTACTACACCGAAATCGAGATCACCGGCATCGCCGGCTAAGCATCAGGAGAAGCAGTCATGGCACATAAAAAGGGCGTAGGCTCCTCGCGCAACGGTCGCGACTCCAACCCGAAGTACCTGGGCGTCAAGATCTTCGGCGGCCAGGCCATCGAAGCCGGCAACATCATCGTGCGTCAGCGCGGCACCCAGTTCCACCCGGGTTCGGGCGTTGGCCTGGGCCGTGACCACACCCTGTTCGCCCTCGTGGACGGCAAGGTGGAGTTCTCGGTCAAGGGCGCCAAGAAGCGCCGCACCGTCAGCATCGTCTCGGCCGACGCCTGATTCAGGCATCGCCGGCACCCGTGCCTCGGCATGGGGGTGCTGCATGAAGAGCCCCGCTTCGGCGGGGCTTTTCGTTAGAGTGAAAGCAAGACCGGCCAGGCCGGGTTGCCGGCCAGCGGCTGGCATAACATTCAAGGCGACGGCTGGCAGGCCGCGCCCATCGCAGGCATCGAAACAATGAAACTGGTAGACGAAGCAGAAATCGAAGTGTTCGCCGGCAACGGCGGCAACGGCTGCATTGGCTTCCGTCGCGAGAAGTTCATTCCGCTCGGCGGCCCGGACGGCGGCGACGGCGGTGCGGGCGGCAGCGTGTATATCCGCGCCGACGAAAACCTGAACACCCTGGTCGACTTCCGCCATGACCGCATCTTCAAGGCGCAGCGTGGCGAGAACGGCATGGGCCGCCAGGCCTATGGCAAGGGCGGCGAAGACCTGACCATCACCGTGCCGGTCGGCACCGTGGTCATCAACGTCGCCACCGATGAAGTCATCGGCGACCTGACCCAACATAACGACCGTCTGCTGGTGGCCCAGGGTGGCCGCGGCGGCTTGGGCAACATGCATTTCAAGAGCTCGACCAACCGCTCGCCGCGCCAGGCGCTGCCGGGCGAGCCGGGCGAAGAGCGCACGCTGAAGCTGGAGCTGAAGCTGCTGGCCGACGTCGGCCTGCTGGGTTTCCCCAATGCCGGCAAGAGCACCCTGATCCGTGCCGTTTCGGCGGCGACGCCGAAGGTGGCCGATTACCCGTTCACCACGCTGTACCCGAACCTGGGTGTGGTGAAGGTGGAGAACTACCGCAGCTTCGTGATCGCCGACATTCCGGGCCTGATCGAGGGCGCGGCGGATGGTGCCGGCCTCGGCGCGCAGTTCCTGCGCCACCTGCAGCGCACCCGCCTGCTGCTGCACCTGGTGGACATCTCGCCGATGGAAGGCGGCGTGGAAGGCATTTCCCCGGTCGAGCAGGTGCGTGCGATCGAGCGCGAACTGGAAAAGCACGATCCGGAGCTGCTGAACAAGCCGCGCTGGCTGGTGCTGAACAAGGCCGACCTGATGTTCGAAGACGAAGCGAAGGCGGCGGCCGAGCAGATCGTCGCCGAGCTGGGCTGGAAGGAGCCGTGGTTCCTGGTTTCCGCGCTGGGCCGCGAAGGTACCTTCCCGATCATGAGCCGGATCATGGCCTTCTTCGATCGCCAGAAGGAAGACGAGCTGGAAGCCCGCAACGCGCAGTAATGCTGTTGTGGTTCCATGCGAAAAACCCGGCTTCGGCCGGGTTTTTCATTTTCCGGTAGTGCCGGCCGCTGGCCGGCATTCCTCGGGGTTGCCGGCCAGCGGCCGGCACTACCGGATCGCGGGCAACAAAAAACCCGGCCGGGGCCGGGTTCTTGTCTGCTGCCCGACCCCGAAGGGCAGGGCGGCAACGCCGGATCAGGCGGCCTTGAGGGCCTTGATGCGGTCGTTCAGGCGGCTCTTGTGACGAGCAGCCTTGTTCTTGTGGATCAGGCCACGCGCGCTGAAGCGATCCAGGATCGGCTGGGCAACGGCGAAGGCGGCTTCGGCGCCGGCGGCATCGTTGGCGTCCAGCGCCTTGATCACTTTCTTGACAGCGGTGCGCAGCATCGAGCGCTGAGCCACGTTGCGCGCGTTGCGCACGACGGTCTGCTTGGCGCGCTTCTTGGCGGACTTGATATTGGCCACGGTGGTGGTTTCCTGAAAAAATCGGTGTTATGGGAACAGCAAGCTAGCTAGTATGATGGCGTAAGAAATGCACGTCAAGTCGATTGTCAAGAGGGACGCTGAGTGAGTTCACCCAAGTTGTTGCGGGGCCTGCTGTCGTTCAGCAGCATGACCATGGTCTCGCGCGTTCTCGGACTTGTCCGGGACTTCGTGGTGACCACCACGTTCGGCACCAACGCCATCACTGATGCTTTCTGGGTCGCCTTCAGGGTACCCAATTTCCTGCGCCGGTTGTTCGCCGAAGGGTCTTTCGCCACCGCTTTCGTGCCGGTGTTCACGGAAGTGAAGGAAACCCGCAGTCACGCCGAGCTGCGCGAACTGATGGCCCGGACCGCCGGCACCCTGGGCGGGGTACTGATGCTGGTCACCGCGCTGGCGCTGATCTTCGCGCCGCAGCTGGCCTCGGTCTTCTCAAGTGGTGTTGATACCGATCCGGTCAAGCAGGGCCTGCTGGTCGACCTGTTCCGCCTGACCTTCCCGTTCCTGCTGTTCGTATCGCTGACCGCACTGGCCGGCGGCGCACTCAACAGCTTCCAGCGCTTCGCGATGCCGGCGCTGACCCCGGTCATCCTCAACCTGTGCATGATCGCCGGCGCGCTGTGGCTGGCGCCGCGGCTGGGCGGCACCCCGGAAAAGCAGATCCTGGCGCTGGGCTGGGCGGTACTCGCCGCCGGCATCCTGCAGCTGCTGTTCCAGCTGCCGTCGCTGAAGGGCATCAACCTGCTGACCCTGCCGCGCTGGGGCTGGAGCCATCCGGGCGTGCGCAAGGTGATGACGCTGATGGTGCCGACCCTGTTCGGTTCCTCGGTGGCGCAGATCAACCTGCTGCTGGATACGGTGATCGCGGCCAAGCTGACCGACGGCTCGCAGTCCTGGCTGTCGCTGGCCGATCGCTTCCTGGAGCTGCCGCTGGGCGTGTTCGGCGTGGCGCTGGGCACGGTGATCCTGCCGGCGCTGGCCCGCCACCACGTCAGTACCGACCGCGAGGGTTTCTCGCGCTCGCTGGACTGGGGCCTGCGCATGACCCTGCTGATCTCGGTGCCGGCCATGTTGGGCCTGCTGCTGCTGGCCGAACCGCTGATCGCGACCATCTTCCAGCACGGCCAGTTCAGTGCCTTCGATACCCGCATGACCGCGCTGTCGGTGTACGGCCTGAGCTTCGGCCTGCCGGCGTTCGCCCTGCTGAAGGTGGTGCTGCCGGCGTTCTATGCCCGCCAGGACACCAAGACCCCGGTCCGTGCCGGCGTGGCCGCGCTGGTGGCCAACATGGTGTTCAACTTCGCCCTGCTGGCCGTGCTGTACCAGGTCATGGTGCCGGACGAGCTGAAAGCGCAGGGCGTGATGGCTGCCATCGGCAAGCAGCCGGGCCTGCACCTGGCGCTGGGCATTGCCAGCGCGCTGTCCAGTTACCTGAACCTGGGCCTGCTGTGGTACTGGCTGGGCAAGACCGACGTCTACCAGCGCCGGCCGGGCTGGGGCGGCTATCTGGTACGCCTGGTGCTGGCCTGCGTGGCCATGGTTGGCGTGCTGCTGGCCCTGCTGCACTGGCTGCCGGGCTTCTCCGCGATGAGTGTGTGGGAGCGGATCGGTGCCCTGGCGCTGCTGGTCGGCGGCGGCGGCGCGACCTACGCGGTGGCCATGCTGGCGATGGGCTTCCGCCCACGCGACCTGCGCGGGCATTGATCGCGGCCCGTGGCGGCTATACTTCAGGGTTACACCATTGAAGCGGCGGCCCCGGTCGGGCCGGAACGAGAGTTGATGAGCAGGCTGTTCAGAAGCGTCGAGGGCGGGGAGCTGTTCCCCAACGGAAGCGTGGTCTGTATCGGCGCATTCGACGGCCTCCATCTGGGCCATCGTGCGCTGGTGCGCCATGCGGTTGCCCGCGCGCGCGCCTTGGGCGTGGCCGCCGTGGCCGTGGCATTCGAGCCGCTGCCGCGTGAATTCTTCGCCCAGGGCACGCCGCCGCCGCGGCTGACCCTGGCGCGCAGCAAGGTCGAGATCCTGCGCGAGCTCGGCGTCGATGCGGTCGGCCTGCTGCGTTTCGACGCGGCGATGGCGGCGATGCCGGCCGAGACCTTCGTGCGCCAGTTGCTGGTCAAGCGCCTGGGTGCGCGTGAGGTCTGGATCGGCCCGGAGTTCTGCTTCGGCAACCGCCGCCGTGGCGATCTGGCCCTGCTGCAGAAGCTGGGCGCCGAGCTGGGCTTCAGCGCTGGCGAGATCGAAGCGGTGGATCTGCACGGCGAGCGCATCTCCAGCACCCGCATCCGCCAGCTGCTGCAGGACGGCGATTTCGCCCGTGCCGGCGACCTGCTCGGCCGTCCCTACGCGATCAGCGGGCGGGTGGTGCGCGGCCGCCAGCTCGGTCGTACGCTGGGCTTCCCCACTGCCAACCTGCGCTTCCCGAAGACCCCGGCACTGTCGGGCATCTACGCAACCTGGGTGCACGGCGTGTTCGACCAGCCCTGGCCTTCGGTGTCCAGCTTCGGTACGCGGCCGACCGTGGACGGCGTGGAGCCGTTGCTGGAAGCCCATCTGTTCGATTTCCAGGGCGACCTGTACGGGCGCCACATCGACGTGGAGTTCGTCGCCAAGCTGCGCGACGAAGAGAAATTCAATGATCTGGCGGCACTGACCGACCAGATGCACCGCGATGCCGAACAGGCGCGCGCCATCCTTTCCGAACATAGATTGCGAGCCACTGCGTGAGCCAGGACTACAAGACCACCCTGAACCTGCCAGCCACCGAATTCCCGATGCGCGGCGACCTGCCCAAGCGCGAGCCGGGCATTCTGGCGCGGTGGGAAGAGCAGGGGCTCTACCAGCAGCTGCGCGACAACGCCGCCGGCCGCCCGCTGTTCGTGCTGCATGATGGCCCGCCGTACGCCAACGGCCGCATCCACCTGGGCCACGCGGTCAACAAGATCCTGAAGGACATCATCGTCAAGTCGCGCTACCTGGCCGGCTTCGACGCGCCCTACGTGCCGGGCTGGGACTGCCATGGCCTGCCGATCGAAATCGCGGTCGAGAAGAAGTGGGGCAAGGTCGGCACCAAGCTCGACGCCGTCGAATTCCGCCAGAAGTGCCGCGAGTTCGCCGAAGAGCAGATCAACATCCAGCGCGTGGACTTCAAGCGCCTGGGCGTGACCGGCGACTGGGACAACCCGTACAAGACCCTGAGCTTCGACTTCGAAGCCAACGAGATCCGTGCGCTGGCCAAGGTCGTGGCCAATGGCCACCTGGTGCGTGGCGCCAAGCCGGTGTACTGGTGCTTCGACTGTGGCTCGGCGCTGGCGGAGGCCGAGATCGAGTACCAGGAAAAGGAATCGCCGGCGATCGACGTGGCCTACGCCGCGCGCGATGCGCAGGCCATCGGCCAGGCGTTCGGTGTGAGCGTGCCGGCTGATGTGGAAGTGGCCGTGCCGATCTGGACCACCACCCCGTGGACGCTGCCGGCTTCGCTGGCGGTGTCGCTGGGCGCGGAGATCAACTACGTGCTGGCCGAAGGCCCGGCGCACAACGGCAAGCGCCGTTGGCTGGTGCTGGCCGCGGCGCTGGCCGAGCGCGCGCTGCAGCGCTATGGCGTCGAAAACGTGGTGCTGCACGGTGAAACCACCGGTGCCGCGCTGGAGAACCAGCTGCTGGCGCACCCGTTCTACCCGGAGCGCGAGATCCTGGTGCTCAACGGCGACCACGTCTCCGACGAGGACGGTACCGGTGCGGTGCACACCGCCCCCGGCCACGGCCAGGAAGACTTCGTGGTCAGCCAGAAGTACGGCCTGCTGGACAAGTACAACGCTGGCCAGGTGACCCCGATCGACGGCCGTGGCGTGTACCTGGAATCGACCCCGCCGGCCGGTGACGTGGTGCTGGCTGGCCAGCACCTGTGGAAGGCGCAGGAGGCCATCGTCGGCGTGCTGCGCGACAACGGTTCGCTGCTGGCCTTCCACCCGATCCGCCACAGCTACCCGCACTGCTGGCGCCACAAGACGCCGGTGGTGTTCCGCGCCACCCCGCAGTGGTTCATCTCGATGGACAAGGCCAACCTGCGCAACGATGCGCTGGCCGCCATCGACACCGTCGGCTGGTTCCCGACCTGGGGCAAGGCGCGCATCCAGAGCATGGTCGACGGTCGCCCGGACTGGACCATCTCGCGCCAGCGCACCTGGGGTGTGCCGATCGCCCTGTTCACCCATCGCCAGACCGGCGAGATCCATCCGCGTTCGGTGGAGCTGATGCAGCAGGTTGCCGACCGCGTCGAGGCCGAGGGCATCGACGTGTGGTACTCGCTGGATGCCGCCGAACTGCTGGGCGCCGAAGCGGCCGATTACGAGAAGGTCACCGACATCCTCGACGTCTGGTTCGACTCGGGCGTGACCCATGAAGGCGTGCTTGCCGCGCGTGGCTTCGGCAAGCCGGCCGACCTGTACCTGGAAGGTTCCGACCAGCACCGCGGCTGGTTCCAGTCCTCGCTGCTGACCGGCGTGGCGATCGACAAGCGCGCGCCGTACAAGCAGTGCCTGACCCACGGCTTCACCGTGGACGAGCACGGCCGCAAGATGTCCAAGTCGCTGGGCAACGGCATCGAGCCGCAGGACATCATGAACAAGCTGGGCGCGGACATCCTGCGCCTGTGGATCGCCTCGGCCGACTACAGCAACGAGATGTCGCTGTCGCAGGAGATCCTCAAGCGCAACGCCGACGCCTACCGTCGCCTGCGCAACACCGCACGCTTCCTGCTCGGCAACCTGGACGGTTTCGATCCGGCCCAGCACCTGCAACCGCTCGACCAGATGGTCGCGCTGGACCGCTGGATCGTGCATCGCGCGTGGGAGCTGCAGGAGAAGATCAAGGCGGCCTACGACGGCTACAACATGGCCGAGATCGTGCAGCTGCTGCTGAACTTCTGCAGCGTGGACCTGGGCTCGCTGTACCTGGACGTGACCAAGGACCGCCTGTACACGATGCCGACCGATTCGCACGGTCGCCGTTCGGCACAGAGCGCGATGTACCACATCGCCGAAGCGTTCACCCGCTGGGTGGCGCCGATCCTGACCTTCACCGCCGACGAGCTGTGGGGCTACCTGCCGGGCGAGCATGCCGGACACGTGTTGTTCACCACCTGGTACGACGGCCTGGCGCCGCTGCCGGCCGATGCCCAGCTCAGCGCCGCCGACTTCGACCAGCTGCTGGCCGTGCGCGAGCAGGTGGCCAAGGTGCTGGAACCGATGCGTGCCAACGGCGCGATCGGTGCTGCGCTGGAAGCGGAAATCACCATCGCCGCCAGCGAAGAGCAGGCCGCGCGCTGGCAGCCGCTGGCCGATGAACTGCGTTTCCTGTTCATCAGTGGCGACGTGCAGGTGCGCCCGGCGACCACCGACGAGGTGTTCGTCAGCGCCCAGCCGACCACCAAGGCCAAGTGCGTGCGCTGCTGGCACCACCGCGCCGACGTCGGCAGCAACGCCGACCATCCGGAACTGTGCGGCCGCTGCGTGAGCAACATCACCGGTGCCGGCGAACTGCGGAGCTGGTTCTGATGAGCGCCGCACGTCCGCATCCGAACGCCCTGGTCTGGCTGCTGCTGTCGGCCGCCATCATCGGCCTGGACCAGTGGTCCAAGGCCTGGGTGTTGTCGAGCCTGCCGGAGTTCCAGCCGGTGGTGGTCATCGACGGCTTCTGGAACTGGTACCGCACCTACAACACCGGTGCCGCGTTCAGTTTCCTGAGCGACGCCGGTGGCTGGCAGAAGTACTTCTTCACGGCGCTCGCGATCGCCATCAGCGGCCTGATGGCCTGGTGGCTGCGTAGCACTGCGCGCGGCAACTGGAAGGCGGCGGTGCCGTACGCGCTGATCATCGGCGGCGCGATCGGCAACGTGATCGACCGCCAGGTGCATGGCCATGTGGTCGATTTCATCCAGTGGTACGTGGGCAGCTACACCTGGCCTTCGTTCAACATCGCCGATTCGGCCATCGTGGTGGGTGCCATCGGCATCGCCCTGTTTGGCCTGTTCGACGGCAAGTCCGCCAAAAAGGCGGATAATGCCAATCCGAAACCGTAAGCCGGCCGCTGCCGGGAGATTGAACTGATGGATGTGCTGCTCGCCAACCCGCGTGGTTTCTGTGCCGGTGTCGATCGTGCGATCGAGATCGTCAAGCGCGCGATCGAAACGCTGGGCGCGCCCATCTACGTCCGCCATGAAGTGGTGCACAACCGCTTCGTGGTCGATGACCTGAAGCAGCGCGGCGCGATCTTCGTCGAAGAACTCGACGAAGTGCCGGACAACAACACGGTGATCTTCAGCGCGCATGGCGTGTCTCAGGCCGTGCGCCAGGAAGCCGAGCGTCGTGGCCTGAAAGTGTTCGATGCCACCTGCCCACTGGTGACCAAGGTCCACTTCGAGGTTGCCCGCCACTGCCGTGCCGGCCGTGACGTGGTGCTGATCGGCCACGCCGGTCACCCGGAAGTGGAGGGCACCATGGGCCAGTGGAACCGCGAAGCCGGCACCGGCCAGATCTATCTGGTCGAGGATGTCGAGCAGGTTGCCACGCTGCACATCAACCAGCCGGAAAACTTCGCCTACACCACCCAGACCACGCTGTCGGTGGACGACACGCGCGGCATCATCGATGCATTGCGCGAGCGTTTCCCGGCGATGCAGGGCCCGAAGAACGACGACATCTGCTACGCCACGCAGAACCGCCAGGACGCCGTGCGCGACCTCGCCAAGCGCTGCGACCTGGTGCTGGTGGTCGGTTCGCCGAACAGCTCGAACTCCAACCGTTTGAGCGAGCTGGCCCGTCGTGAAGGCGTGGAGTCGTACCTGATCGACGGCGCGCACGAGATCGACCCGGCGTGGGTGGCAGGCAAGCAGCATATCGGCGTGACCGCCGGTGCCTCGGCGCCGCAGGTGCTGGTCGATGGCGTGCTGGCGCGCCTGGCCGAGCTGGGCGCCAGCGGCGTGGGCGAGCTGGACGGCGAACCGGAATCGATGGTGTTCGCGCTGCCGAAGGAACTGCGCCTGCGCCTGGTCGACTGACCGGGAAGCGCCTCATCCACGCATGGCGTGGATCTACTGAAACTGCTCTGGTGGGTGCGAACCAGCACAAGGTGGCTGCAAACCAGCACAAGGTGGGTGCGAACCTTGGTTCGCACGCTTCTGGGCATGCACGGATGGGCGCGCGCCCATGACCTTTGGCCATGGGGCGGGGCACTTTACGGGCCTAGCATCGGAAGATTCTCCGTTGTTGGAAGTTGCCCGATGAAGACCCGAGCCTTGGCGATGTCGTTGCTGTTCGCGCTGGCGGCCACGCCTGCACTTGCGCAGACCTCGCCACCGGCGAACGCGGCGGCTCCCGGCCTGCTGCGCATCGATGTCGACGCGCGCGATCTGGCCCGTCGCATCTTCAAGGTGACCGCCACCGTGCCGGTCAAGCCCGGCCCGGTCACCCTGCTGTACCCGCAGTGGATTCCCGGCAACCATTCGCCCACCGGCCCGATCGACAAGCTGGCCGGCCTGCGCGTGACGGCCAACGGCAAGCCGCTGGCCTGGCAGCGTGACCAGTTCAACGTCTATGCGTTCAAGGTGAACGTGCCCGAGGGCGTGAGCGAGATCGTCGCCCACTTCGATTTCCTGTCCTCGCAGGGCGGCAGCCAGGGCCGGGTGGTGATGACCCCGGAAATGCTCAACCTGCAGTGGAACGCCAACTCGCTGTATCCGGCCGGTGTCGACGCTCGCCAGCTGCAGGCGCAGGCCAGCGTGACCCTGCCCAAGGGCTGGTCGTTCGCCACTGCGCTTGAAACCGCGCGACGCGATGGCGATACCGTCGTCTTCAAGCCGATCTCGTATGACCATCTGGTCGATTCGCCGTTGTTCGCCGGCGAGCACTACCAGCGCATCGATCTCGATCCGGGCGCGAAGGTGCCGGTGCACCTCAATGTGTTTGCCGACGACGCCAAGTCGCTGAAGCCGAGCGAGGCGCAGATCACCATGCACCGCGCGCTGGTGCAGCAGGCCGACAAGCTCTATGGTGCGCGCCACTACAACCACTACGAGTTCCTGCTGGCGTTGACCGACCGCCTCGGTGGCATCGGCCTGGAGCATCACCGCTCCAGCGAGAACAGCGCCGACCCGGGTTACTTCACCGAGTGGGACAGCAACGCGTGGATGCGCGACCTGCTGCCGCATGAGTACACCCATTCGTGGAACGGGAAGTACCGTCGCGGCGCCGATCTGGCCACCGCCAACTTCAACGTGCCGATGGGCGACAGCCTGCTGTGGGTGTACGAGGGCCAGACCCAGTTCTGGGGCCAGGTGCTGGCCGCGCGGTCGGGCCTGTGGTCGACCGCGCAGGCGCGCGACATGCTGGCCAACGTGGCCGCGACCTATGACCGTGGTCGCCCGGGCCTGGCCTGGCGGCCGCTGCAGGACACCACCAACGACCCGACCATCGCCCAGCGCCGCACGTTGCCCTACCGCAACTACCAGATGAGCGAGGACTACTACTCCGGCGGCCAGATGCTGTGGCTGGAAGTGGAGGGCAAGCTGCGCGAACTGAGCGGCAATCGCCGCAGCCTGGACGACTTCGCACGCGCCTTCTTCGGGGTCGGTAATGGCGATTGGGACGTCAACCCGTACACCTTCGATGATGTGGTCGCGACCTTGAACGGCATCGCGCCGTACGACTGGGCGACGTTCCTGCGCGGGCGCCTGGACGGACATGGTTCGTTGACCGGCGGCCTGGAACTGGCGGGCTGGAAGCTGGTTTACCGCGATACCCCGAACGACGCCTACAAGGCGCAGGAAAAGCGCGCCAAGGCCGCGTTGCTGGCGTACTCGCTGGGTGCGACCGTGCTCGACAACGGCACGGTCGGTGACGTGATCTGGGACAGTCCGGCGTTCAACGCCGGTCTTGCACCGGGCATGAAGGTGATCGCGGTTGGCGGCCGTGAATACAGCAGCCAGCGCTTGAAGGACGCCGTCGCCGGCGCGGCGAAGGACAAGGCGCCGATCGTGTTGCTGGTGAAGCAGTTCGATCGCATCGAAACGATGAGCATCGCCTACCACGGTGGCCTGCAGTACCCGGTGCTGGAGCGCATCGCCGGCAAGCCTGACCGCCTGGCGGACCTGTGGAAGGCGCGATGAAACCGCGTGCCCGCGATGGCGTGATCCTGCTGATGGCGGTCCTCGCCATCGTCGGTGCCTACCTGCAGGGTGACGGACGCTGGCTGCACTGGCTGGCCAAGCCGGCTACCACGCTGTTGATCGCTGCCATCGCCTGGCGCGTGCACGATCCCGCGCAACCGTTCTATCGGCGAGCGGTGCTGGCCGGCATGCTGCTGTCGTGCGTGGGCGACATCGCGCTGATGCTGCCGATGGACGCGTTCGTGCCGGGGCTGGTCGCGTTCCTGTTGGCGCACCTCTGCTACATCGTCGCCTTCCGCGATGGCCTGCGTGCCGGGCGTGGGCTGCTCGCTGCCGTCGTACTGCTGGGCGCATTCGCCGTGCTCAACGTGATGGGCCTGTGGCCGCACCTGCCGGCGCCGATGCGCATTCCGGTACTGGCCTATGTGGTGGTGCTGGCCTCGATGGCGGTGCTGGCCCTGGCACGGCAGTGGCGCCGCCCGCAGCCTGACGCCATGGAGGCAGCCAGTGCCCGCTGGGCCGCTGCCGGTGCCGTGCTGTTCGTCGCCAGCGATTCACTGTTGGCCTGGGACCGCTTCGCCGGTGGCCTGCCACTGGCCAGCCTGCTGGTGCTGTCCACGTACTACGCCGCGCAGTACGCCATCGCGCGCTCGGTGAAATAGCAAAAAGGGGACGGAGGGGATTAAGTCGTATGCAGCATCAAGGCATATGCGACTTAATCCCCTCCGTCCCCTTTTTCTGTTGTCTGCCGGGGCCACACCGTGCGTGATGTGTGCAGCAGGCGCGGGGCGAGTGCCGACTGTCCTTGCGCCCTGTCAGCGGAACTGCAGGGTAAGCAGGTAGTAGCGACCGAGCGGGTCGTCCAGCCCGGGCATCTGGCCGCCATTGCCGACCAGATAGTTCACCGGTTGAGCATCAAGCACATTGTGCACGTCCAGTGCTGCGACGATGCGTGGGCCGAGGCGGCGTGCCAGGTGCAGGTTCCAGCGCAGCTGGCGTGGATTCATGCAGTGGTTCCGGTCGACCTGATCCTGTGGGCACTCGGCCCCCGGCAGCCAGGCGCGGGTGCGCCCGACCTGGTTGCCGCGCAGGGCGATGTCCCAGTTGCTGTTCTGCCATTGCACGTTCAGCACCGCAGCCAGTTCGGGTGTCACGTGGCCGCGCAGGTCCACGGCAGCCTCATGGTCACGGCGGCGACGCAGTTCCTGCTGTTTCAGCGCATCGAGCGAGAACAGCCATTGGCCGTTGCTGCCGGAATCGATGCGGTACTCGCCACGCAGGACCCAGTTGCGGGACGTGGTGCGGCCGATGTTGTCGAACGACAGGCGCAGGCTGCTCAGGTGGCCGTCTTCATCCAGTTCCCAGGTGCTGCGATTCCACACCGCGTCGCTCGGCTGCAAGGCGAGGATCTCGTTGCGCAGTTCCACGATGTTGTGGGTCAGCGATAGCGAGAACGTGTCGTTGGGCGTCCACGTGGCCGCCAGCGAATGGCTGCGTGATCGCTCGGCCTTCAGTGCATCGTTCTCCACCACGTTGGCGGTGACGCTGCAGCCGCCACCGCGCGTGGCCATTGCACACTCCGGGAGCGCACTGGAAACCGGAAGCGTGATCGACCCGAAGTAGCCGGGAGGCCGCCGTTGCTCGAACAGGCTCGGCGCACGGTAGCCGCGCCCGCTGGCCAGCAGGAACGACCAGTGCGGCGTCGGGCTCCAGCGCAGTCCGGCGCGTGGCGAGAATGCCATGAAGCCGCCGTCGCGGTCCCAGCGTGCAGCCAGGTCGGCGCGCAGCGTGGGTGCCAGCGGCAGGCCCAGCTCGGTGTAGATGCCACTGCTTTGTCGCGACAGGCGGCGTTGCTGCTGCGGCAGGCCCAGCGCAAGGTCGCCCTGGCTCAGCAGCGCGTCCGGACGCGAGGTCCAGCGTTCGTGGCGCAGGTCGATGCCGGTGGCCAGCTGCGCATTGCCGCCGGGCATCGCCATCAGCTCACGCTGCACGCCCCACCAGCCCTGCCATTGCGCGGTGCTGCCGTGGTTGCGGATGGACGGAAACAGCGTGTCCGCCTCCGCCGCCGGAGGTGCGTCGAAACCGGGAGTGAACCTGCGCGCCTGCGTTGCTTCAAGCAGGCGCGTCGTGCGCACTGTGCCTGCAGTGGACAAGGTGACTTCGCTGCGCTGCGCACTGATGCCCGCCTCCCAGCTGCGCCGGCCCTGGTCACGGCCGATGCCGAAGGTGAGGTCGGCATCGGTGGCGCGGACGCTGGGGCGCACGTTGCCGGCCTCGCGCAGGACACTGTTGAAGGTGATCCCCCGCGAGACAACCGCAACGGCGGTCGGGCCCAGGTCGAAGCGCTGGCGGTTGTGACTGGCCCGCGCCTCGACATAGGCATAGCGTCCCTCACCACGTTCGTGCCGGTAGTGCAGGTAGGCCGACGCAGTGTCCGAGGCGGGTTGCAGCGAGCGCGGCCGCGCGCTGTCGAACCAGCAGCCATCCTCGCGCCGCTTCAGGGGCGGCTCGCAGCGCCGGGCGGGCACGTACCAGTTGCCGGAGATCGCGCCGATCGGATACAGCGAGGTTTCCGCATGCCAGTCACGCTGGTCGCCGGCGACATGCTCGACACGGTGCAGATCGACGCCGGCAAACCAGCGGTCTCCGTTGGCACGCACGCCGCCCGTAGCGGCCTGCAGGCGGTACTGGCCGGCATCACCGCGGCTGCTCAGGCCGGTCTGCAGCATGGCTTCGGGCCCATCGGCCTGGTCGCGCAGGATGATGTTGACCACGCCGGACATGGCATCGGCCCCATAGATGGCCGAGGCACCGCCGCGTACCAGTTCGATGCGGTCGACGAAACTGAGCGGAATGCCACCGAGGTCGGTGAGCCCGCCCTGTTCCAGCGACACCATCGGATAGCGTGGCAGGCGCCGGCCATTGACGAGGAACAGGGTGGCACGCGGTCCCATGCCGTCGAAGCTGGTGGTGGCAGCAGCACCGACCGGCAGGTACTGCGAGTCGCCGCCGCGCGAGGTACTCATGGCGGGATGGCCGTTCATGCCGGGCAGGTGGCGTAGCAGATCGAACAGATTGCCGTAGCCACTGCGCAGGATGTCGTCGCGATCGATGGTGGTGACTGGCAGCGTGGTCTGCACCGAGGTACGCGGCAGCCGGCTGCCGGTGACGTGGATGGTCGCCAGTTCCACCTGGTGTGGCGTGTCGGTGGGCTTGGCGGCCGGGCGCGGGACGCGCGCGGCTGCGACCCCGTGCGGCGGCTTGGCCAGAGTTTCGGGATGGACCCGCCGCACGACAAAGGCACCCGAAGACGTGCGCAGGATGCTCACGGGCAGGCCGGCAACCAGCTGCTTCAGGGAGGCCGCGGTATCGCGCTGGCCACGGGTGCCATCGGTGCGCAGATCATCCAGTTCACGTGCGTCGAACAGCAGGGCGGTGCCACTCTGCCGGGCCCACCGCTGCAAAGCCGGTAACAGCGGGCCGGCGCCCACGTCGATCTCCAGCGTGCCCGCGGGCTCGCTGGCATCGGCCATCGGTAGTGCGGCAACACCCAGCGCAAGGCATAGCAGGGCGCGGAGCAGCCCCCACTGCAGCGCATCCGGACCTGCCTTCACTGCCGGTCTCCTCAGTACGTGCGGCGCAGTTCCAGCGCGCCATCCGGACGCGTCTGGCCAGCGACGGACCAGCCCAGTTCCAGCGCCGACAGCAACTCCTGTGCATCGCCTGCGCGGAAGGTGCCGCTCACGGCCAGGTCTGCGATCTCCGGATCGGCGATCACCAGCGGCGTGCGGCCATAGCGGTTCATGCGTTCGACCACGATCGACAGAGGCGTGGCGTCGAAGATCAGCTGCCCATGCAGCCAGCCTTCGGCCGCCGCCGTGGACGACAGTGCCGGCCCTGGCTGGATGCGCCCGGACGGCAGCACCTGCAGTTGCTGACCGGGCGCCAGTGTGTGCTGGGCTGCGCCGTTGCTGACTTCCACCGCACCCTCCAGCAGCGCGACTTCGACCAGGCCATCGTGCAGGCGTTCGACCTGGAAGGTGGTGCCGATGTCGCGGATCGTACTGTCGCCGGCGTGCAGCTGCAGTGCCTTGTTCGACGGCGCGACCTGCAATTGCAGACGTCCGCGTTCAAGCTCCAGCTCGCGATGGCGCCAGCCGAAACGGGCACGCAGCGTGGTGCCGGCATCCAGCGTGGCCACGCTGCCATCGGCCAGCGTCAGTTGTCGCGGCAGTTGGCTGTCATTGGCATAGCGCTGGGGTGTGGGGTTGCCATCCACAGCCACCATCCAGCCCATGCCGACAGCCAGGCAGATGCCGGCGGCGGCGCCGAGCGCAGGCAGCCAGCGGCGTCGGGGCGCGCGTGCCGCGCGTGCTGCAGCGGTGCGCAGCCAGGGGTCCGCTGCCAGGCCCTCACCCTGCTGGAACAGGTTCTCGGCCTGCACCCAGGCTTTGACATGGTCAGGGTCTTCGGCCAGCCAGTCCTCGAACGACTCGCGCTCGGCCGGCGTGCAGTCCGGGGCTTCCAGCCGCGCCACCCAGCTGCTGGCGCGCTCGAACAGCGAGGCGTCTTCCATGTGCCGGTGGCTGTTCATTCCGTATCCCTGTCATTGTGCAGTGGATCCGGTCCCAACTCCTGGCGCAGCCCCTGCAGGGCACGGGCGATGTGTTTTTCCACGGTCTTGGCTGTAATTCCACAGTGCCGCGCGATCTGTGTATAGCTCATGCCGGTGATCCGGTTGAGCAGGTACACCTCGCGCGCGCGCTCGGGCAGTTTGAAGAGGGCCTGCCGCAGCAGGGACAGCATCTGCCCCGACTCGGCCTGGCGCAATGGATCCGGTGACGAGCTGGTGGGCTCGTCGCTGCCATCGTGCTCGGCCAGTGACAGATGCGGTCGCGATTGTGGCGAGCGACCGCGATCCGCCAGGCGATTGCGGGCGATACGATACAGCAGCAGGCGCAGTTCGTCGGGGCCGTGCGCACGATAACGGATCAGCCGTTCCATGCAGTCCTGGGCGATGTCCTCTGCATCCTCCGGCCCGACGCCCCGCGTGCGCAGGAACGCGCACAACGGTGCCCGTTCTTCGCGCACGAACGCGATGAAAGCGTCCGCAGGCACGGGCGGCTCCGGCGCGTGATGGATCAGGGGGGACGGGGCGGACAGGGCTGGCCTCGACAGACATTGGCGGATGCGTCATCGAGTTTTACGCGACGATGACCGGATGGGGAAGAGTGTGTAGTACTGCGCGTTTCATTATGAATGCGTTCATGTTTATTGGCCGGGCAGGCTGGGGGAGTTTGCGGTACTCCGACGTTTGACTCTTTACCCGCGTGTTGCGGGTGGAGAGAGAGAACGTATGAAGCATTCGAAGTTGAGCCTGGCCCTGGCCGGGCTGATCGGCGTTGGCGCCATCGCGGCAGCTGATGACGTCATGGCAATGAGTTATCACGTGCAGGGTGACCGCATCTTCCTGAGCGGCGGCGTCACCTATGCCGACGTTGTGTCGCTGCCCGCGTTGCTGGCCAAGGCGCAGGCCGAGGGCCGGCCGATCCGTGAGGTGGTGCTGCGCACGTCCAATGGTGGTGCGTTGATCGCCGGCGAGTGGCTGCAGGGCATCATCCGTACCTCCGGACTGAACACCATCGTGTCCGGTCACTGCATTTCATCCTGCTCGATCATGCAGTCTGGTGGCGTCGAGCGTTATCTGGCCGGCGACCTGCCGATCGTCGACTCGGTGCAGATCCACGCGGCCAGCAATGGCGGCAAGGTGATCTACACGCCGTCGCCACGCATGACCCAGATCTATACCGGCAACTACGGTGGTGGCATGGATGCCGGCCTGCTGCAGAAGGCGATGTACGAGGTGGTGCAGCCGAACGGCCTGCTGGTGTTCCGCGATCCGGCACGCGGCACGGGCCCCTCGGTCACCTTCGATCCCGATGGCAGCGGCAGCAAGCTGGAGTCGTTCCCCGGCCAGGACATCTACAGCAACAAGATCATCACCGCGAACGGTTACCGCGATCCGGGTGACACCCTCAACGTCACGGCCAACGTGAGCGGCGACATCAACCCCGCTTACCTGCGCACCGGTCGCCAGCTGCAGACCTTCGTCGATGATGATTTCGCGCGCTGGAACACCAACTGGCAGTCTACTTACATCAACCTGGCGCAGAGCATCTACAACGCCTCCAGCAAGGGTCCGCAGGGCATCGGCCCGGATTCGGTGCAGGACTACCTCAACGATCCGGGCATCCAGGCGCTGCTGCTGTCCAAGTTGCGCCTGGCTGACCTGGACGTATCCACGCTCGACAACGCCATGGGCGTGATCCGCGTGACCAACGGTGCCACCTGGCGCACGGCCGCCACCACCGGCGCCGACTTCATGCTGGTCGACAACGGCACCATCGCACTGGAAGGCGGCGCGCTGCGTGCGTCGGAAGTGCGCGTGCTGGGCGCCGGCACGCTGGTCGGCCATGGCGACGTGGCCGGCACCGCGATGGATCTTGATGCACTGGGCAGCGGTTCCGGCCCCTCCTGGCGCGAGGATGGCTTCAACCGCCTGCGCGTGTTTGGCACGCTGATGCCGCGCGGCGGTGATCTGGTCACCCATGGCTACGTCAACATCATGCCGGGCGGCAAGCTGTTGTTCGACGTCACCGAGAACGGCGGCGCGGCCACGGGCCGACTGCGCGTGGGCACGTTCTTCGATGACGAACCGACCGATGGCGCGCTGGTGATCGCCAAGGGCGCCTTCCTCGAACTGAATGTGGCGCAGGGCTACTACGGCCAGGACTTCCGCCGTGACCTGGTGCAGGGCCCGATCTACCAAGGTGGCTTCGAAGACGTCGTGCGCCTGGGGGACACCGGCTACAGCGCCAGCATCACCGCTGGCGACGTGTTCCGTCCGCGCCACAACTCGCTGCTGAGCTTCAACGTGAAGCAGACCGCCGACGGCCTGTGGCTGACGGCAAACCCCGGCTTCGATCAGCTGGGCCTGTTCACCAACGCCACCTCCGGCGACGGGCTGGGCCGCGCGCTGGCGACCGCCTCCGCCCGCCAGGACAGCGGCCTGAAGTCGCTGCTCGGCGCGCTGCAGTTCGCCGACCGTGATGTGATCGCGCAGCAGGCCGGTGTCCTGCGTGGTGACGCGCACGCCAGCCTGCGACTGGCCGACAATGCACTGATCGGCAGCATCGGCAACGTCGTGCAACAGCACCAGGCGGCGATGCGCAGTGGCGGTGATGCAGACGGGCTGGCTTCGCAGGCCGCGCAGTCGGTTTCGTCGCAGCCGGGCATGCGCCATGGCAGCCTGTTCAACCAGCTGGCCATGCATCTGGTCGAGCCGGCCGGCGGCGGTGCTGGCGGCAACGAGGCAGGGCACAGCCGTGGGCTGTGGGCGCGCGGTTTTGCCAGCCATGGCCGCATTGATGCCGACGGCGGCGTGGCCGGCCTGAGCCACAATGTCGGCGGTATCGTGATCGGTGCCGATACCCGCGTGGCCGATGACCGCGTCACCCTGGGCGTCAGCGTGGCAGCGGCGGACATGTCGACCAAGGCCAGTGATGGCTCCGGGTTCAGCGGTGACGTGCGTGCGCTGGACGTGGGCGGTTACCTGGATGCGACGTACTCGCGCGGCTACCTGTCGGCAGCGGTGCGCTACACCGACCTGCGCCATGACACCCGTCGCAGCATCGGTGGTATCGATGGCCTGCAGCAGCCCCTGCGTGCGAAATACAGCAACGATGCGATCTCCGCGCGTGTCGAACACGCGTTTTCGTTCACCACCGGCAACGGCCTGGTGATCCAGCCGCTGCTGCCGGTGGTGGACTACGCGCGTACCTCGGCCACCCGCTTCAATGAAGGGCAGGGCGCGGGTGCGCTGGTGGGCCGCAGCGGCAGCCTGGAGAGCATCCGCGTCGGCGCCGGCCTGCAGCTGTTCAAGACCTTTGAAGGCAACAACGGCGAGCGCATCACGCCGCGCGCGCGGGTGGTCTGGCAGAAGGAACTGGGCGATTCGCAGGCCCGCTACAGCACTGGCTTCGCGGCTGCGCCGGATCTGGTGTTTGGCGCCAGCAGCCAGGCCGTGGGCGAGCAGGTGCTGGCCTGGAACCTGGGTGTGACCAGTCGCGCCAGCGAGCGCCTGTCGATCATGGCCGACTACGTTGGCGAGCGCCGTGATGGGCAGATCCAGAACGGCGTGATGCTGGGTCTGGGCTACAAGTTCTAAGTGACGCCCGGCACCGGCGATGACGGCATCGCCGGTGCCATCCCAACGCGGGTGCTGCTGCGGTATGGTCGGTATGCCATTCCACCCAGGCCCGTCCATGCAGATCGCCGTCTTCAGCGCCCGCCCCTATGATCGTCGTTTCCTTGAGGAGGCCAACCAGCGCGATGCCGCTGGAAAGGGCTTTGCGTTCGTCTATTTCGATGCTGCGCTGGATGTGCATACGGCCGCGCTGGCGCAGGATTGCACCGCGGTCTGCGTGTTCGTCAACGATCGACTTGATGCGCAGGTGCTGCGCGCGCTGCACACGTTGGGTGTGCGGGCCGTGCTGCTGCGCTGTGCGGGCTTCAACAATGTGGATCTGGGGGAGGCGAAAGCGCTGGACCTGTTCGTCGCGCGTGTGCCGGCCTATTCCCCCGAAGCGGTGGCCGAGCATGCACTGGCGCTGGTGATGACCCTCAACCGCCAGACCCATCGTGCCTACAACCGCGTGCGCGAGGGCAACTTCATGCTCGATGGCCTGCTCGGGCGCACCTTGCATGGCCGCACGGTCGGCATCGTCGGTGCCGGCAAGATAGGCCTGGCCACCGCGCGTATCTTCAAGGGCATGGGCTGCACCGTGCTGGGGCATGATCCGTATCCATCGTCGGGCTTTGAGGGTGTGGGCGACATGGTTGAACGGGATGAACTGCTGTCGCGTGCCGACATCGTCTCGCTGCATTGCCCTTTGACGCCCGAAACCCAGCACCTGATCAACGACGCCTCGCTGGCGCGGATGAAGCCCGGCGCGATGCTGGTCAATACCTCACGCGGCGCACTGGTCGACACCCATGCGGTGATCCGCGCGCTGAAGTCGCGCCGGCTGGGGCATCTGGCCATCGACGTGTACGAGCAGGAGAGCGCGCTGTTCTTCCAGGACCTGTCCGGCGAGATCATTGACGATGAGGCCTTCCAGCGGCTGATGACCTTCCCCAATGTGCTGGTGACCGGACATCAGGGCTTCTTCACTGTGGAGGCGCTGCAGGAGATCTCGGCGATCACGCTGGGGAATCTGCGGGATTTCGTGGCCGGGCGGGCGTGCGGGAACCGGGTGGAGGCGGGCTGAGCCGGGTGGATTGACCGCCGGGGCGCCCAGCCCGTAAAATCGCGGGCTCCGCCGGAATAGCTCAGTTGGTAGAGCGGCGCATTCGTAATGCGTAGGTCGCAGGTTCGACTCCTGTTTCCGGCACCAGTTGCATGAAAAGCCCCGGCCTAGGCCGGGGCTTTTTGTGCTTTGGTAGCGCCGAGCCATGCCTGGCGGAATGCCGGCCCCAGTAGTGCCAGCCCATGGCTGGCAGCCCCTAATTTCCGAATCTCGCGGCCAGCCCGGCTTCCCAGGCGCTTAGCGCCGCGCCCTGTTCCCGATCTGGAAACCGCACCCGCCCATTCCTGTGCTATGAATATCCAGCCTTGCTCCAAGGCTCTTTCA